>JBDUEM010000106.1:0-22811 GCA_040002435.1 Bryobacteraceae bacterium | reverse complement strand
AATGCGGGAATGGCAGCGGCTTCAACAACACCCCGTTGATCACGCTGAAAATCGCGGAGTTTGCGCCGATGCCGATGGCCAAGGTCAGCAGCGAAATCACCGTGAACATGGGTGACCGCCCCAATCTTCGGAATGTATGCCGCAACGTATTGAGAATGGATCGCAAGTGGTTCTCCTGTAGACAAGATACGCGATCAGGCCGCCAAAGGTTCCGTGCAGGGATATAATCAGCGCATGTCTTTCTTCACGCGCCGCGAAGCGCTGGCCGCGCCTGCGCTGGCTTTTCCCATCCATCGCCTTCTGGCGCTGCCGCTGGCGCAAATGAAGCTGGGAGTTACGACCGACGAGATCGATGAGGACGTGACTACCGCCGCGAATTTCTTGCGCGAATTCGGCCTGAGCTGGGCGGAAATTCGCAACGTCTGGGGCAAGTACAATACTGCCCAGCCGATGGAGAAGATCCGCGAAGCCAGCAGCATTCTTGACCAGCACAAGATTCGTGTTTCGATTGAGGGAACGGGCTTCTTCAAGGTGCCGCTGCCTGCGGAAACCGCAGAGGGACAAAAGGCGCTGGATGAACAGTGGAAGCTGCTGGACGCGGCCATGGAACGGGCCAAAGCCTTTGGGACCGACAAGATCCGCACCTTCGGGTTCACCTACCGCAGCGGTGAGACACCGACTCCCAAGGATTACGCGCGAATCTACGAACTGGAAAAAGAAGCAGCACGCCGGGCCAAGGGCTTCCGCCTGGCTCTGGAGAACGTGGGTAGCAGCTACATTGAGACCGGCGCACAGTCCGCCGAATTGCTGAAGCACGTTAAGGAAAGCAATCTGGGGCTCACGTGGGACCCTAACAACGCCGGCGCAGCGGGCGAGAAGTCGTTCCCCGATGGCTATTCCAAACTCGATACCGCTCGCATTTTCCACGTCCATCTTCGCGATTACAAGAAGGGGGCGGACGGCAAAATGGAATGGTGCGCTGTGGGTGACGGCGAGTTCGACAATCTTTCGCAAATCCGTGCGCTGTTGAAGAGCGGATACAAAGAAACCTTCACTCTGGAAACGCATTGGAAGAGTCCGAAGGGCAAGATGCACGCCACCGATACGTCGCTCAAGGCGCTGTTGAAAGTGGTGAAGGAGGTCTAGGGTGAAGCGCCGCCACTTTGTACAATCCTTGATCGCCGCGCCGGCGGTGCCCGCAGCCTTGGTGGCGCAGGACGCCGCAAAGCCCGTGCCACCCCCGGCGGTTCCCGCAGCCGCGAAGCTGGAAACCGGTATCGCAGACGAGGCAGGCAGCATGGTTCCGCATTTCTTAGCTGCCGAGCAACTGTTCGCCTTGCGGAAGCTTGGCGATCTCATTCTGCCTTCCCTCAATGGGGCTCCCGGTGCAGCCGAAGCGAATGCGGCTGAGTTCCTGGACTTCCTGATCGGGCAATCTTCAGAGGACCGACAGAGGCTTTATCGTGCGGGATTGGATGAATTGAATTCCCAGGCCGCAAGCAAATTTAACAAGTCTTTCGCCCATCTGGAAAACCCGCAAGCCGAAACGTTGCTGGCGCCGCTCCGCGCTGCCTGGACCTACGAACCGCCCGCGGATCCGTTCGCCCGGTTCCTGCGCGAGGCAAAGCAGGACATCCGAACCGCGACCATGAACTCCAAAGAATGGGTCACGGCCGCCGCGTCTACCGGCGGACGCCGCGGCGGCGGGATCGGGCTCTACTGGTATCCACTGGATTAACAACGAAGACTATGCCCGGCAAAGATTACGACGTTCTCATCATCGGCTCCGGCGCGTCCGGAGGAATGGCCGCATATAACCTGACGAAGAAGGGTATCAAGTGCCTGTTGCTGGATGCCGGACCGCTGGTTGACTTTGAGAAGAACCGCGGCTTGAAGCCGGTGTATGAACTGCCCTACCGGGGGTTCGGTAAACCGGGGAAGCTGCCGCACTTGTTCCAGGCTAACGAATTCAACGCCAATCAATGGGTGGATGAGAAGGAAGTTCCCTACACTCACGATCCCAATCAACCCTTCAATTGGGTACGCGTTCGCATGATTGGCGGCAAATCTCTTTTTTGGGCGCGCATGTCGTTCCGGCTCAGCGACTACGAATTCAAAGCCAAGGATCACGACGGTTTCGGTGAAAACTGGCCCATCAGCTATGCGGACCTGGCCCCCTACTACGATCAGGTGGAACCCATCTTTCGCGTCGCAGGCCGGAAAGAGGGCCTGGCGCAGTTACCCGACGGCATCTTCGTGGAAGACAATTCACCTGACAGCACCGCCACGAAACGGTTTGCCGAATCCGCCAAGACGCGGGGCATTAGCGTGACGAAGATTCGCCGCGCTCTCGGTAATGGCCAGTTCGCCAGCTCCATGAATCTGCTGTTGCCGGATGCCATGGCCACGGGTAATCTCACCATCGTCCCCAATGCCGTGGTCCGTGACATCACGGTTGACCGGAATACCGGACTGGTGAACGGCGCCAACTTTCTGGATCGTCACTCGAGCCGCGAAATGCACGTCAAGGCACGCGTGGTGGTGGTGGGTGCCTCGTGCCTGGAAAGCACGCGCATCCTGCTGAACTCGAAAATCGCCAATTCCAGCGGCGCTCTGGGCCATTACCTGCACGATCAGTTCTACATGTCGAACAGCGTGGTGGCCACCATTCCCGAAGCGCGGAACGGCAAGGGCGGTCGCGGCATGGTGGGAGGCAGCGGGTACATTCCGCGCTTCCGCAACTTGGAAAAGAACAAGCCGGAGAAGAATTTCCTCCGCGGATACGCGTTGGATTTCAGTACCGGAGGTACGCCGGATGCGAAATATTTCCCGCAGTGGGGCGAGGAGTTACAGAAGACGTTGGACAGCCATCGCGGCTCCGGGTTCTCCTGCACGCTCATGGGCGAGGTGCTGCCGCGGTTCGAGAATCATGTGACGATCAACAAAGATGTGGTGGACGCGTGGGGCATTCCGGTTCTGCATTTCCAGGCCAAGTACGGCGACAATGAATTCCAGATGGCGAAAGACGCGGTGGAGACCATCGGCGAGGTCTGCCACGGTGCGGGGTTCGAAGTGTTAAACCGGAATGACAAGATGTTTCCACCCGGCTACAGCATTCACGAATTGGGAACGTGCCGCATGGGCGATAATCCCAAGACCAGCGTGCTGAACAAATGGAACCAGGCGCACGACATCAAGAACCTGCTTGTGGTGGACGGCAGCAGCTTCGTCACCGGCGGTTCTCAGAATCCGACGATGACCATTTTGTCATTGTCGATGCGCGCAACGGATCACCTTGCCGACGAAATGCGCGCGGGGAACGTATAGATGAAAACCAACCGTCGTGACCTCCTCAAAATGGCCCTGAGCCTGCCCGCCGCCCCGTGGCTGCTGAATTTCAAAGCGCTGGCGGCTCCCTTTACAAAGATGGTTAAGATCAGTGCGATCAAGACCCTGGCCCTCGACAATCTTGGCGATGGCTGCCTTGTCAAGATTGAAACGGACGCGGGCCTCAGTGGCTATGGCGAAGCTGGTTACTCCGCACAAGCCGCCCGCGCCATTATCGAGACGATGAAGCCGGCACTGATCGGTCAGGATCCGCTCGCGATCGAACGGCATTTTTATGCGCTGACCGGCGTGCAGCATCCATACAAGGCGCACATCCCCACCATTGGCGGAGTCGATGTAGCTCTCTGGGACTTGGCCGGCAAGATTACCGGGCTGCCAATTTACAGGCTGCTCGGCGGTCCGATCCAGAAAGAGATTCCTGTATACGGGCACGGCTCGGTTGCGAACATGCTGGATAAGGGCGAGTGCCGCGCATGGGCGGAGCGCGTCAAGAGCGAGCCCGAGGGCCTGACCACATTCAAGTTCAATGCGCTGGTTTCCAGCGGCGAGAGCACGCGCCTTGCCGGTCCGGCGGTTGGCTCGGCACTGACCAATGCATTTCGGAGATCGGGCAAAGGCGGGTTCCCGTACAGCACGACTCTCGACGGCGACGATTTTCGTAGAGCGGGGAAAGGCTATATGAACCTGCGTGAGGCGGTGGGCGACAACGTCGACATTGCGATGCATTGCCTCGCCCAGTTCGACCCCCGCAGCGCGATCGGACTCTGTAAGGCGATAGAGCCTGCAGACCCGATGTGGATCGAAGATCCGCTACCGACGGCGTACTCGGAAGCGTGGCTGGAACTGAAGCGCTCCACGCGGGTACCGGTGCTCACCGGTGAGCGGCTCGAACTGGTGACAGGGTTCAAGCAGTTCCTGGACAATCAGGTAGTCGATATGATTCACCCTGATGTTGCCTACGCCGGCGGCATCACTGCGTGCCGCGACATCGCCAAATACGCGAGCCTGACTCGCACTCCGGTTGGGTTCCACAGCGGACCTTGCTCGTTGATTCAGTTCTATGCGGCAGTGCACCTGGCCTCCGCTACCTCAAATCTGTTCAAAGTCGAGAACGTTCTGGGCGCGTTCCGCGGGAACAAAGAAAATATGGCGCAAGGTGTAAAACCCGCCCTGCGGAATGGCAAGATTTCCGTCCCTGAAGGACCTGGTCTGGGTCTCGAAATCAACGACGACTGGCTGAAGTCGCACATGGAGAAAGGCGAATCCTGGTGGGGTTAGCCTCTCCGCCAGATCGCAAGCGTCTCTTCGGCGAGCCGATTGGTAAGCTCCCCGGCCGGTAGTTCCCGTCCGGCATAGGCGGCCTGACCGGACCACAGAGGCGTAAAATCATCGGACCCTGATGCCTCGGCCTTGGCCCTGATGGGTCCTATGGCCCCTGCGGCGAGGGGAAACTGCGGCGCCAGGTCCGATACCGGACCAACCTCTCGTATAAGGCGGTTCACAAATCCTCGCGCCGGCCGGCCGGTAAACACGTTCGTGATTGCGGTCTCATGATCGCCTGCGGTCTTTAAGGCTTGCCGATGCAGAGCACTCAGCTTCGCTTCCGGGCAAAACAAGTAAGCCGTTCCAAGCTGAACGGCGGACGCGCCCAAGGCAAAGCAAGCGGCAATTCCGCGGGCATCCGCAATGCCGCCCGCCGCGATCACGGGAACACGTACGGCGTCTGCGACCTGCGGAACAAGGGCCATGGTGCCGACTTGAGTAGCGACATCCAGGGTCAAAAACATCCCTCGATGTCCTCCGGCTTCGGCTCCCTGGGCGATGATCGCGTCGCAGCCACGCTCTTCCAGCCACTTGGCCTCCTGAACAGTAGTCGCCGACGACAGAACTTTTGCGCCTGTCGCCTTCACCCGCGAGACCAGATTCTGCGACGGCAGTCCGAAGTGAAAGCTGACGGCTTCGGGCCGAAACTCCTCGACGACGGCGCAAGTCTCGTCATCAAAAGCGGTCCGGCTCGACGAGGGCACTGGCGCTGTGGGATCGAGTCCGCACTCGACGTAGTAAGGCGCCAATCGCTCCTTCCAGCGGCGATCACGTTCGGCATCCGCCTTGGGCGTTGCGTGACAGAAAAAATTCAGATTGATCGGACGGGCGGTTTGGCACCGGATCAAACTGAGTTCTTCCCGAATCTGCCCGGCGGTCATCAGCGCGCAGGGAACGGATCCGAGGCCTCCTGCCTCCGATACGGCAATCACCATCGCGGCAGTGACGAAGCCTGCCATGGGCGCCTGGATAATCGGTAGCTCAATCTTGAGAAGATCTTGAATGCGGCGGTCCGGCCAAGTTGTATCCGGCATAGGCAAATTATCTCACCCCGGCTCCCCTGCGAGATGATGGAAGCAAATGTGCCGGAACATCAAAAACCTTTACAACTTCGATCCGCCCGTCACCGAAGAGGAGGTCCGTGCGGCGTCTCTCCAGTTCGTGCGTAAAATCAGCGGCTTTCAGAAGCCGTCTAAAGCAAACGAAAGCGCCTTTTTGGCTGCCGTGGATGAAATAGCCGCAGTGTCTACGCGGCTTCTCACATCCCTGGAAACAAATACGGCTCCGAAGAACCGGGAAGAAGAAGCAGAAAAGGCGAAAGCGCGGAGCGCCGCCAGGTTCAACGATTAAGTTGCGGCCGAGGCGAACTCCACCAGCGGCCGCACTTCGATGGTGCTCCACTTGCCGGACCCTATAAACCCGGCGGCGATTTCGATAGCGTCCTGATGGTCGTTGGCGTCGATCAATCCGTAGCCGCCGAGCTGCTCGCGAGTTTCGGCAAACGGGCCGTCGGTCACGAGCCGCTTCCCTTCCCGGACCCGGACGGTGGAAGCGGTTGTTGTGGGTTGGAGCGGCGCTCCGCCCAGGAATTTACCCTTCGATACCAGATCCTTCATGTGCGGTGTGCATTCATCCATGGCAACTCTTTGCTCTTCCGCGGTGAGATTTCCCCAGGCTTTCTCATCCAGGTAAACCAGCATCATGTATTTCATCTTCAGTTCGTCCTCCAGCACTGGATCGAACGCCGGCCGCGCGAATCGACAATTTGTGAAATTTAATTACCAGTCCGTCGGCCGGTAGTCCTTCAGGAACTGCCCCCAAACATGTTCGCCAGTGTTGATTCCGGTAATGATCGGATCGAGGATGCGAGCCGCCCCGTCCACGATATCCAGCGGGGGGTGGAACCGCTGCTCCTTCGTCTTGCGGGCGGCGATTTCCTCCGGATCCTCGTCAGTCACCCAGCCCGTATCGACGCTGTTCATATGGATGCCGTCCGCGTGATAATCGGTGGCCGCAGTACGCGTCATCATGTTCAGGGCGGCTTTTGCCATGTTGGTATGTGGATGGCGTGTGGTCTTCTGATTACGGTAGAACTGGCCTTCCACGGCGGATACGTTCACAATGTGTTTGTCGCGACCCGGGGTTTGCAGCAGCAGCGGCTTCAGTCGCGCGTTGAGCAGAAATGGCGCGACTGCGTTGATCAGGTGCACCTCCAGAAGTTCCACGGCCGGGACTTCGGCCATCAGCAGCCGCCACGAGTTTCGCCCGCGCAGATCGACCTGCTGCAGATCCTGATCCAGGCGGCCTTCCGGGAAAAGATGCTTTTGCCCCAACAGTTCCTCAGCCAGCAGCGGCACCTGCGAGAGTTCGGCTGAACTGGCCAATCCTGCCGGTGCGCATTGCGATGCAAGCAGCATGCGTACGCCATCGGGCGCATCCAGCAGCGCCGAGGTTTCCGCTGCCATCATGTGCTGATAAAATTCCGGTGGACGCCGCACCGTCTGGCAGGCGTTGTTGATAATGAAGTCCAGGCGTTGCCGGGTGGAAAGCAGTTCGCGGCAAAATGCTTCGACGCTGGGCGTGTGGCGCAGATCCAAGCCGAAAATCTCCAGGCGGCCGGACCAATCGGCGAAGTCCGGCTCCTGCGCGTAGCGGCGCGCCGAGTCGCGCGGAAAGCGCGTCGTTACGATGAGGCCTGCACCGGCGCGCAGCAGCTTCAGGCCGGTCTGGTAACCGATCTTGACGCGCCCGCCGGTCAGGAGCGCGACGCGTCCTCGGAGGTCCGCCAGTTCCGTTCGCTTCGAAAAGTTGAAGTCGGCGCACGGCGGGCACATCTGATCGTAAAAGTGATGCACCGCCGAGAATTTCTGCTTGCAGACATAGCAGTGCTGCGGCTCGACTGCTTCGCGGCGATCCGGTTCTTCCGCATCCTGGTCCCGGCTGACGTCATGCGGTTCGAATCCTTCCGGTGGAAATACGTTCGGCGTATGGAACACCGGCTTTCGCCGTAAGCTCCGGATCCCGGTTTCGTGGAGCACGGCATCGACGCGTTCGGTTTGTGCGGCGCTGCGCTCTCGCGCCGCTATTTTTTGCTTCAATCGCCGGGCAACCGGGTCCGGATTGTAGATCTGTGCGACCGCCTGATGGAACCGGTCCCGGTCCTCCGCCGGGAGACGGTCGAGCAGCCTTCTGTCGGAATCGATCAACTCAAGCAGTTCAGCGGCGGCGCGCAGCCGTTCCAGCAAGGTGAGTTCCGCTTGGTCCAGAGTTACGGAGGCGCAGTTAGTGTCCATGTATGAGGGGATAAACGCATGCGCCTACCGTCCTCATTTTAACCCGCCGTCCTCCCCCTACCGGGCACCCTTCATAGCCACCTGAAAGACAATAGAGCGGGACATGCGTCCGGTCAGTTGGTCGCGTTGCAGCCTCGGGCCGATGCTGACCGTGAGGTAGCTGCTAACGCGGGCGCTGACCTCCAGCTTGGCGGCCAACAGATGTTCCTGATAGGGTCTGTCTACACTGAGCCGTTCGACAATCAGCGATGGCACCAGCCATTCCCGCGCCGCCCAGAATAGCTGACCGTAACTGGTGGTTTGCCCGAAGGACGCTGGCGTGCCCATCTTCCAGTTGCGGTTGGTAAAGTCATGCTCCGCCAGGATGCCCCACTTGCCAAAGCCCAGACGCGCGTAGGGACCAAATTGCGTCCTGTCCTCAGACGTGGCGGTGCCCCGGAGAAGGTTCATTCCGACGACGGTCCGACGGTTTCCCCTCAAATCGAATTCGGCCAGCACGCCGCCTCCGGATTCATGGTGGCCGGCCGCCTCATTCCCACCGGGTCCGAAGGCGTAGGAGGAAACGTAGTAGCGGCCACCCCACCACGTCGCCTTGAGTTGTGTCGGCGCATCGTAGTAACCCAGATGGTTACGCGATTTGATGAAAGCCCCGAGATCAGGGATGTTGAGGCCGGTTGGAAGTTGATCGCGGCCGGCCGATACTTCCAGCGCCTTTGCGCGATAACTCAGCAGTGCTGTGTTTACGAACAACTGCGACTGCCGCGCCGGGGAGTCGTATGGCACGTTGGGCCGGGTCACACCCTGATTCTCGCCGGTGAGAGTCGCGGTGAACCGGAAGCCTTTTCCCAACTCTGTTGCGTTGCGATACATAACGCGGCTGCGGAACAATTGAGTGCCTGCCCGCCCGGTTGTGGATGTATCCTGCTGCTGAATAATGCTGCGGAAGTCCTGGGTGATCCGTCCATTCCAGTTCAGCATCTTGAACCAGTCGCTATCCAACGGCACATACTCTCCACCTAGAAGGCTCTGTGCCTTGTCGATTCCACGGCCGTAGGAGTTCAACAAACCGCCTCCCTGCGGCGTAATGTGACAGGAAACGCAGTTCGGATAGCCGAGGCGGATCATGGTGGGCAAAGCCCATGCGCTTCGGCCTGCAGCTGTTAGAAAGAGTGCCGCGGCCTGCAGGGCGAAGAAGACGACTCTGCTTACTCTCAATGCAGCACCGCCGCACTCGTCGTATGGCTGGCTTTGACAGTGAAATCCAGGTGGATTTTGACATCATCGATGGGCTTCACGCCGAATTGGGAAGGCGCCGGGATGCCGTAGGTACTTAGTTTCACGACGCCGTCACCTATGGCACGAAACTTATCGGAGGCGCTTCCCTCCTGCTTGACTTTCAATCGTAGTGTGAATGGTTGCAACACCCCTCGAATGCTCAGGCTACCGCTGACCGGGCAGGAGAACTCCTGGGCCGACCCTCCTGCTTCACAGGTACCTTCTTCGGACGTAAAGCGGACGTCGGGCTCCGCTCCATCGGCGGTCCGGAAGATGTATTTGCGCATGTGCTCATCCCGCATCTGCATACCGGTAGAGAGGGTCTTTACGGGAATGGAGGCGTCGATCCTGCGAAGGAGTAGTTTGTTCTCGCTCTTCGAAACCTCGGCTTGCACTTTCAGCGCATTGGTTTTACCCGTCACTTCAATCCCGGGCATGTTCGTTGCCGATTGAAAAGCAGCCGAACCTGACTCGATCTCCACTACCTTTGCATCTTGGTTGTCACCCGCTGCAGCCGCAACGGTGATCAGGATAATGCTTGTGAGCATAGAGAAATACAAATACTTGTTTGTGGGCATAATAAAATACTCCTTTTTCCTTGTGTGTTATTTAGTGGACCGCGTTATCCGAGGCGTTCCGGTAATCCCTCGGACCGACGGCGCAGTCGTCCCGTTCCATTTTCGGAACAGTTTTAACGATTCCTAACTTTGTAAAGTTAGTTAATGATCCAAACGTAAAGGTGGCCGCGTGCAGTCACACGGAGGCGCGCCGGCATGGGCGCAACACCGTGCGCAAATGTGCACACGCAACCATCAGAGAGAGCCGGCCGCATACTAGTCCGGCATAACCAGTGCGGCACGCTGAGGCCGAAAGACACACTGGTTCTATTGGGTGCCAAGATTGCCCAATGTACCCACACGCCGTTGGCGTCTTTTGGATTACAACTGCAAGTTTGCGACCAGTCTTAGCTACGGAAAGCCTCTGCCTGAACGTCAGGACTTAGAGGTTTCAGCCTTCTCTTAAGTCCAGGACGGTTGGCCACAAGCTGAACCCCGGCAGCGGAGATACAGTAATAACAGCAGACACAGAGGTGTCTTATTAACATAATGGTGTCACTCCTGTTCCCTCCATACATCCCTCGATTAGTATTGGTACCTTAGTACTAGTACTTCTTAGAGACTACCCGAATTGATGTAGTATTTCAAGTGACATTCCGTCTTTTGTTTGTTAAGTTTTGTTAACCCGTCAGGTCAGCCGGGAATGACCAAAATCAGCGCCCAACATCATCACGGCAATAGCGCGTTTGCCGTGGCGCAAGAAAACCAATGCGGGCTTGGGAGAAGACGAAATTCCGGCGAGCCGAGACGCGCGCGGAGTTGTGCTCCGATTCGTTCGGGAGCTCGTCCGCAAGTCTCAGGATAGTTCTGTGGACGAGCTTCGCAGGGCCGGTTACACCGACCCTGCGATTGTGGAGATCGTGTACAACGTCGCGCTCAAGGTCTGGCCTAAAATTGCAGCTTCAACGAGAACTGAATAAACCGGGGCAGGTTCGATTGATCGAGCGCGCCAGAGATGCGGCCAAAGTTGGCGCTATTCACGTCCAGAATGGGGCCGTTAAAGAACTGCGGCGTATTCGTGGCGTTCAAAAAGTCCGTGCGGAAGGTGAGCGTCACGCGCTCTGTAATGGCGGTGCGCTTCATGATGGCCAGGTCGAGATTGCGAATGGCTGGCACACGCACCGAAGTGATGCGCGATGACCACGTCTGGAGCGTGAAAGCCGGCCGGATGCCCCATACCGGCGTTTCGTTCCCAAGGCAGCCGCGAGTGGCGCCATTGGCAAGCAGGGTACAGGTGTTGAAGTAACGGTCCAGGTTCTGGCCGTCGTATTTGGGACTGGCGCCAGTGGGGACCGCATTCGACGGAAAGGCCATGGGCAGGCCGCTCTGCAGGCGCGCGATGCCGCTGATTTCCCAGCCGCTGATCAGGTGCTTCACTACGCGCGGCGGACTGGCGGCGAAGTGCCTGCCGGTGCCGAAGGGAAGTTCGTAGACACCGTTTAATTGCAAGCTCTGGGGGATGTCCCACGCCGTTACCACCTTCTCCAGAGCTGTGTCCTGGGCATTGCGGTAATTTACGCGCTCAATCGTCTTTGAGTAAGTGTAGGAGAGGTTTGCCGTAACGCCTTTCGAGAGCCGCTTGGCCAGCAAGAACTGAATCCCGTCATAGCGGGATTCGCCTTCGGAGCGGTTCAGCTGCGTTATACCGAGGAACTGGGGGTAGGGACGAAGCAACTGCTGGCGCTGTACGGTAGCCCCGTTGAGTGAGGTTCCGGGCAACCGGCCGGCAAGCGGGTTGGTTACATTCTGCGTCAATGCGGTCGCGCCGAGGGCGAAGGATTCCGCCGAAATTTCGTTGAAGCCCTTGGACACCGAGAGGCCTCTAATCCGGCTCCCTACATAACCAACCG
The DNA here is from genome assembly GCA_040002435.1 of Bryobacteraceae bacterium. Lineage (GTDB taxonomy): Bacteria > Acidobacteriota > Terriglobia > Bryobacterales > Bryobacteraceae > JANXXV01. The sequence goes on along the minus strand of JBDUEM010000106.1, from coordinate 11,105 downwards.
TGAGAAGAACGCGGCCCGGAAGTTCGCGTTGGACTTCCAGCGAAAACTGATGCGTCCAGGGCACTACGCGATTCGGATCGGAGAAGTTGAAGGTCTGCCCGAGGAAGGTGGCGAGGCCCTGGCTGTTGCCCACCGGGCGCAGAATACCGACCGGGAACGGATTGGTCAACGTATCCTGCGGCACGCCCGTCACCACTGATGACACCATGCCGGTGCGCTGGCTGAAGCCCGGTGCGCCGCCCGGATCGTCGTAGGTCTGAGCGTACATCAATCCGTAGCCACCGCGAATCACGGTCTTCTCGTTCCACTGATAGGCGAATCCCGCGCGGGGCGCGAAGTTATTCAAGTCCTTGATGTAGATGCCGCGGTCATTGCCGCCAAGGCCGGCGAACATCAAGCCGCCTTTCAGGCTGATTCCCGGTGCCTGCAGGGGACTGGCAGTGGTGGTATCAAAGCCTCGCGTCAGCGCGTTGAAACGGTCGGTCAGCGGACCCATATAGTCCCAGCGCAGGCCGAGATTCAACTTCAGCTTGGAGGTAAAACGGTAATCGTCCTGGACATAAACGGAGAAAAGGCGCTGTTGGCGAGCCGGCTGGCTGTTCACATCGATGAAGCCGGATTCAGCGGTACCCAGGAGAAAGCTGGCGATGGAATTGCCGCTCGCAGGATCGATGGCAAGGGCGTTCCTGCCGGTAAACTTCTGATCGAAGGAGAAATTGCCCGCCACGTAACCCGGTACCTGGGAATTGGCGCGCTGCAGGCGGAACTCGCCGCCGGTTTTGAGAGAATGGCTCCCAATGTTCTTGAAGATGGAGCCCTGGAACGAATTGGTTTGCGCGATGGGATCGATCTGGACCGGATTAGCGCCGGCACCTTCATAGTTGCTCCAACTGAACCTGGGAAAGTAACGCGCAGCCTGCGCCTGGAATTGAGACGAGAAACCGAGACTGCCCAAGTCGTAGTTCGCACCTCCGGCTGCTCCGCTCTGTGACAGGAAGCGCGCGAGCCCGAGACGAAAGTCAAGAACCGTGGTGGGGTTCAGAGTCTTGGTCAACTGAATGGTGGCGCTGTGATTTTCCCGCGTGAAGGGACTGTTGCCAGTGGTGTCGGCGACATTGATCGCGGAGTTGGTGGAGTATTTGAAACCGCGGGCTTCGGCCAGTGCATTGCGGGAGTACCTTACAAACAGGCGGGTTGACTCATTCACTGTGTAATCGACACGGGCCGTGTATTCCGGAAAGAAGTCTGTAAACTTACGGCTCGATCCGCTGGTGGCCAGGTTATTCAACTCGGTCAGGGCGTTGCCCGGTGTGCTGCCTAGCGGAATGATGCTTAGCGTCTTAACAGCAATGGGATTCAAGCGTGACGTAGGGATCACGTTGCCGGGAAACGCGGTGCGTACGATTGCGCCGGAAGCATCGGTAGTGGTGGAGAACGGATCGTAGATGGTTTGAACAAGAGGGTTTCCCGCCGCGTCACGTGCGTAGTAAGTCTTTGAGAAATCACCCGTCCTTTGCAGCGCAGTAGGGACGGAAGTGACGAAGGGATCGGGGATCACCTGGCGGATATTCTCGTAGCTGCCAAAGACGAAAAGTTTGTTCTTCTTGATTGCACCGCCCAGTGCGCCGCCGAAAGTGTTGATATGTGATGACTGCCGGGGCACGCCATTCCGGTTGTTGTTGAAAGTGTTGGCGTTGAGATGGGTATTTTGCAGAAATTCGAATGCGGAGCCATGCCACTCGTTCGTGCCGCCCTTCGTCAGAATATTTACCACTCCGCCTGTGGTCCAGCCGTATTGGGCATCGTAGTTGGTGGTCTGAACACGGAACTCGTCGGTGGCTTCCACTGGGGGGACGTAGGCGACTGACGACGCCTTGGACAGGTTGGAGACGCCGTCTATTAGAACTTCGTTGGTGGATGGCCGCGAACCGTTGACCGAGATGCCCGAGGACCCTGCAATGTCGAAAGGTCGCAAGCGGGTAACGCCGCCTGTCACGGCGACGCCGGGGGTGGTCCAAGCGAGAGCGAAAATGTTTCGGCCCTGCAGCGGAGTGGCTTCCACGCGTAGTGTGTCAACCGTGAGACCGCGGTCGGCCGACTCCACTTCGATCACACCGGCATTCGCCTCCACAGTCAGGCTCTGGCTGACTTCGCCGACGGCGAGTTTCACATCCAAGGTCGCCCGCTCGGCGGCTTGCAGAACGAGTCCTTGTTGGACGCTGCGCTGGAAGCCCTGCTTTTCCGCGGTAAGCACATATTCGCCCGGGTTTAGGAATAGAACCTGATACCGGCCCTCTTCGTCGGACGTGGCGGGTGTGATGAGGCCGGTGGCTAAAGACCGGACACTGATGGCGACGCCGGCTACCGAGGCGCCGGCGGGATCGGTGATGCGGCCGGTGAGCGAAGCGCGGAACTCCTGGGCGAGCAGTAGCGGCGCCAGACACAGAATGACAAGCAGGATTTTAGTGAGACGTCTCATGGTTGGGGTATTCTATCGAAGATTCGACAGGGTGTCTACATACGGCAAATCATGCATAATTGAACGATGCGTCAGAAAGACTCGTCGGCACGGGAGAGGGCCTACGAATATATCCAGGGAAAGATTTTGTCAGGACAGTGGAGTGGAGGCACGGTGCTTTCGGAGTTGGCATTGTCGAAGGAAATGGCGATTAGCCGGACGCCGATCCGGGAGGCCGTCCGGCAGTTGGCCGGGGAAGGATTTCTGGAGCAGGCGCCGAACCGTGTCATGGCGGTAGCTTCACTAACCCGAGCCGATATTGCCGATCTGTATGAACTTCGCGAGGCAATTGAAGTGTACGCCGTGGGCAAGGCGGCGCGCTTCGTCCTGAGTGCAGCACACCTGGAACGATTGCGAGGATTCCTGAACGAATGCGAGTCACTCGTAAAGGACCTGGAGGTGAGCGGCCAGGGCCGGTTGGACGAAGGACAGATGCAGCAGTTCATAAACGCCGATCTGGGGTTTCACACACTGCTGCTGCATACGGCCGCAAACCGCCGGATGCTCAAGCTGGTGTCTGAGACGCGCCTGTTGATCCGCATTTTCTCCATTCGCCGCGATGGGCACAGCGCGGGACAGCTGCGGGCCATAAACCGGCAGCACGCCGCCATCCTGGACGCGGTCGCATCGGGCCGCGGCGAAGAAGCGAAAGCCGTCCTGGCAGAGCACATTCGAGTCAGCGGCGAGGAACGAATGGAAGCCTACGACCACTGGGAACGCGAAGGGGTCCTCAACGGCTTTTCAAAACTACTCGTACCGTAGTGCCGTGACGGGATCCACCCGTGTGGCGCGAAGCGCTGGAATCCAGGTCGCAACCAGCGAGACAAAAGCTAACAATAAGGGCACGCCGGTAAATACCACCGGGTCCCATGTGGTCACGCCAAACAGGAAAGTAGCAATCAGCCGTGCCAGGCCGAAGGCCGCGGCAAGGCCTACCACTACACCGGCCAGCGCGAATCGCATCCCTTGCGAGATCACCATCTTTTGCACGTCACCCGATTCGGCGCCAAGCGCCATCCGGATCCCGATCTCCTGTGTGCGCTGCTGCACCGAGTAGGCCATCAATCCATAGACTCCGATCGCAGCTAACAGCAGGGCGGAGCTGCCAAATACGGTCATGAGCAGCATATTGAACCGCTGCTTCGACGTCGATCGGGAGATAACCTCCTCCATGCTGCGGACATCGGAAACCGGCAAGCCGCTCACCTGCCGCAACTGCTCCTCGACAATTCCTCGCATGGCCATCGGCTCGCCGCGAGTCTTCACTACCCATGCCTGGGGAGTGAGCCTTACGTTCAGCGCATTTAAGGCATCCGGAACCTGGGCACTGGGAACATACATTACTGGCCCTGGATCGCGATTGAGCGCACCGTCGCGCGAATCGCCTACGATGCCGATAATCTCGCGCGGTGTCTCCGCGGCGAGTTCAGACATAATGCCTTTTCCTATCCAGATCTTCTGGCCCAACGGATCGCCCTTCGGCCAAAAGCGTTTCGCCATTGCCTGATTGATGATCACTACCGGCAATCCAGCGCCGTTGTCGCGCTCGGTGAAGGTTCGCCCCCGCACTACGGGAATGCGAAATACTTCGAAGAATCCCGGGGACACCGTCTGCCATCCGCCTCCGCCGTGGAATGGCCCCTGATCCAGCGGCCGGCCCATTACGATAAACGGCAATCCATAGCCGCCCTCCAACGGCACGCAGCACGTGGCGCTGGCCAGTTCGACTCCCGGTAGGCGGTTCAGCCGTTCCACGCCGTCACGAACCAATTGTTCGATCGCCGCCGACTTCAAAAATCGCTGCCCAGCCAGGGACATGCGCATAGTTAGGACGTTCTTCGCGTCGAAACCGGGATTCACATAAGACAGAGCCAGCGACGTACGGATCAGCAGCGCCGCCCCGACCACGAGCACGACCGCGAGGGCGATTTCGCTGACAACCAATAGTGTGCGCGCTTTGTTCTGGCGGAATCCGCTACCAGACCGGCCGCTGCCCTCCTTCAAAGCGGAGCTCAGGTCGGCTCGCGACGCCTGCAGAGCGGGAATCAGTCCGAACAGGATACTCGTAACCAGCGTCACCACGGCCGTGAAGGCCAGTACACGCCAGTCCATTGTGACCAGTGCGCCGTCCTTGCCGACACGCGGCAGGTCCGCAGTGTTTACCAACAGCAGCGCCCGCATGCCAATCACACCCAACGCCGAACCGAGCACGGCGCCACAGATCCCCAACAGGACGCTCTCGGTGAGCATCTGGCGGATCAACCGTCCGCGGCCCGCGCCGATTGCCGCACGGATGGCAATCTCGCGGCGACGTCCGATAGCGCGGGCCAGCAGCAGATTTGCCACATTGGCACAGGCTATCAGCAGAACCAGGCTTACGGCGCCGGCCAAGACGAGCAGCGCCTCGCGCACGTTCTTCACCAGCGCCTCACGAATTGGCTCTACGCTGAAGCCCTGGTCCTTACCCAACGCACCAGGGAACTTTCGCCGAAAGTCTTCCGCGGATCGTGCCAGTTGCGTCTTCGCCTGCTGCAGTGTAACGCCCGCCTTCAGCCTTCCCGCGCCGGTGAAGTAATGTCCCTGGTCGCGCGTATTCGGTTCCAATTGAAACGGAATCCACACGTCCGGGGGAGGCCCGAACTCACGGAAGTCAAAGCCGTTGCCCACCACGCCAATCACCAGATGGGGATCGCCGCCCAGTAGAATTTTCTTGCCGAGGATGCCTGGATCGCTCGCAAATCGGCGCGCCCAGAATCCCTCGCTGATCACCACCACCGAACCGCCCTTTGGCCGGTCCTCCTCCTCTGAGAACGTGCGGCCTCGAATAACTGGGGCGCCAAACAGACGAAAATACGCCGCGCTCACCTGGGCCGAACGCAGCTGCTCCGGAAAATCACCGCCCGTCCAATTGACCACGCCCGTCCGGAACGCAGAAACGTCCTCCACCACGGCCGTCTGCTCCCGCCAGTGTTGCAGTTTTGCGGGCGAGGCTCCCTGTCCCGAGCCTTGCGGGGAGGTGTTCATGAACAGCACCAGCCGATCGGGTTCCGGGAACGGCGCCGGCTTCAGCAGGACGGTATTCACCACCGAAAAGATGGCGGTATTCAATCCGATCCCCAAGGCCAGCGCCGCAACCGCCGCCGCCGTAAAGCCCCGGTTTTGCCAAAACATCCGGGCAGAGTGTTTCAGATCCTGCAGGAAGCTTTCCATTCACACTAAGACGAAGACGCAACAATAAGAGTTCGCAACAAATCAGAGGATAGAATCGAAGCGGCACCAGATGCCGCCTGTCAAATTCCAAACGGTCCGTTTCTCTCCGCGGCAAATCCCAGATCACCACGGCACTGCTTCGGGTCGTAGGTGTAACCATGCAATTATCCTCCTAATGAGGCTCTTGTAGCCAGTTGACCAGGCGTGTAACAACACTGATTCTATTGACATTACGGCGGTCACCATCCTGTCGCCGGATTTCTTAACGGTATCCCCTTGCAGCCGGTGGAAACTCTTCCTATAGTCTCTTTAGCCTGTGCTCACACGTGGCGGCAGTGTGTGAGGCATGCTGAGGGAAACATGAGAATATTAGCTGCTTTGGGGTGGATTCTGCTCGTGAGCCAGCTCGCTTTCGGCCAGACCTTGGGCTCGATTTCCGGGGAAATTCGAGACGACAGTCGAGCCGCAATCGCAGGCGCGACGGTAACCGCGATGAACGCCGCCACTAACGCGGTGCGCACCGCCGCGACCAATGAATCGGGTGGATACACTTTCCCGTATCTCCCCCCGGGAATCTATTCGGTGAAAGTTGAGAAGCCCGGTTTCAAGGCCGTATCCAGGACGCAGATCGAGATTCAAGTCCAGGAGAATGCGCGCATCGATTTCGATTTGCCGCTGGGACAGGTTTCGGAGTCGATTGAAGTGCAATCGAACGCGGGGTTGCTGGTCACTGAGAACGCAACTGTCGGAACGGTAATTGAGAATAAACGGATCGTCGAGTTGCCGCTGAACGGGCGCAATTATCTGCAACTCGTCTCTCTGGCGCCGAACGTCTCGACAGGTTTTTCGGGCCAGGGACAGGCGGGCGCCCGGCAGGGCGGAATCCGCGCGCAGCAGACTATCTCGGTCGCCGGCCAGCGGACCAACTTCAATCACTACACTCTGGACGGCGTCGAAAACACCGATCCGAATTTCAATACCTTCGTCGTAATGCCGTCGGTGGATGCGCTGCAGGAATTCAAGGTGCAAACGGGCGTCTATCCAGCGGAGTTTGGGCGCCAGACCTCACAGATAAACGTTCTGACCAAGTCCGGCACCAATCAATATCACGGAACCGCGTTTGAATTTCTGCGGAACGACAAGTTGGATGCCACCGGCTATGCCTTCACCGTCCTTCGACCCGTTAAGGACCCGTTCAAGTGGAACCAGTATGGGTACACACTCGGCGGACCTGTCTGGATTCCGAAGCTTTTCAACGGCAAGGACAAATTGTTTTTCATGTCCAACTACGAGGCCTACCGGAAGCGCGGCAACACGACGGGTCTGTTTTCCCTTGCACCTGCCACTTTCCAAGCAGGAGACTTTTCTTCGCTCTCGAACCGAATCTACGATCCGCTGACACGCGCGCGGCAGGCCGACGGGACGATCACGGGTACACCGTTCCCAGGGAACATCATTCCGCAAAACCGTATCGATCCTACTTCCAAAAAGCTGCTGGAATTCTACCGTAACCCAACGCTTCCCGGCGTGGTGAACAACTTCGTACAAGCGCTGGGCCGGCCGCAGAACCGGGACCAGTTGATCCTGCGTATGGATTTCCTGGAATCGCCGAATTCCACCTGGGCGGGCAGATACAGCTGGGGCGACGAGAACGAATCGAGTCCAGGTTTGAATCTGAACGGCACGAAACTGGTCACCAACCTGGAACAGTACATGGGTTCCAACACCCGTGTCCTTTCCCCCTCCCTGGTAACGGAAACCCGCTTCGGCTATACGCGTTTTTACAACTCGGTGGGCACGCTGCTGGCCTTCCAGCGCAATGTGGTGGACGAGTTGAGCATTCCCGGTCTGAAAGGCGGTGATGCGGTATCGTGGGGCATACCCGCAGTCGGAATCGCCAACTATACAGGCATTGGAGATAGCACGGACGGACCGTTTGAGAATAAAAACAGCACCCTCCAGTTCCTCAACAACACGTCGGTGACGAAAGGAAAGCATTCGTTCCGGTTTGGCGGCGAGATCCGGCGCGACCAGTTCAATCAGGTAGGCAATCAGTATGGCCGGGGCAGCTTTTCGTTCTCCGTAAATCCCACTCAGGATCCAAGGGCTCTTACCCCGGGATCGGGCCTTCCGCAGCAGGGCGATGCCTTCGCGTCGTTTCTGCTCGGCAACGTTACGTTGACTGAGGTGGCCGCGCAGATTGCGTCCGTGCAATTCCGGTCCAACAGCTTTGCCCTGTATGCGGACGACGTTTGGAAGATCACTCCGAGAGTCACGCTCTCCCTGGGCCTGCGCTACGAAAACACTCCTCCCTGGGAAGATATCTCCGGGAACCTCACCACGGTCTTCTTCAATGCTTTCGATAACACTCCGAACGTCGCCGACCAAAGCCGGTATCCGGTCCTCCTGAGACAGGGTAAGGGAACGGGAGACCCATACGCGGGCCTCAAGGTCCGCTGGCCCGGAATTCCCCTGGTGCAGGATGGACGCCTCGGCAACCGCCTGGTGAATCGAGACAACAACGACTTCGCTCCTCGTGTCGGAATCGCCTGGAGCCCGGATTCAAAATGGTCCGTTCGCACGGGCGCCGGCATGTTCTACAACCAGGATCAGGGCAATCCGCGCTTTGACGTAGGGAGAAACGCCGCGGGAAGAACGCGCAACGACGACAATCCCGACTTCCCGACGGAGACTTGGGCCAACGGAGCGGCCGGCCTGGTGGGTTCGGTCGCCAACATCACTACCCCTCAGGCATTCTCCAACAAATTCGACCGCCGCACACCCTACACCATTCAATGGTTGATGAATGTACAACGTGAACTGGCCCGGAACCTCACCTTCGAAGCGGGTTACCTGGGATCTGTCAGCCGCCATCTGGAATCGTATCGCGGCGTGAGCGCGGCGGTTCCCGGACCGGGATCAAACGCCAGCCGGTCTCCGTATCCAAACTGGGGACTGTTGGTGTTGGTGGAAAATGGCGGCCGGGCAAATTACAACTCACTCGGGACTAAGCTGACCAAGCGGTACTCCAGCGGCATGACCGCGCTGGTGTCTTATACCTGGTCGAAATCGATCGATACAACCAGCGGCATTCGCACCTCAGACAGCGACACTCTCTTCTCGCAGGACGGCAGATGCATGCTGTGCGATCGGGGACTTTCTGCTTTCGACAATCGCCACCGGTTGGTGATCTCGGGGTTGTACGATCTGCCGGTGGGAAAGGGAAGAAAAATGGAGATTCGGAATCCCTTCCTGGATAGGTTTGCCGGCGGATGGCAGCTCGGCGGGATTTCAACCTGGCGCGCTGGTTTCCCGATCAACCCGACGGCCGGTGTAAATCGTGCGAATACCAACATTGGCAACGACCGCCCGGACGTCACCGGACAACCCGTCCATCTGGCCACGCCCACCACAGAACAGTGGTTCAACAAACAGGCGTTTGTCCTCCAGCCGATCTATCAATTCGGCAATGCCGGACGGAATACCATCCTCGGCCCGGCGGGTTTCGTTCTCGACTCCACATTGCAAAAGGACTTCCGCATGCCTGCAGAAGGTCACGAACTGCAGTTTCGCTGGGAAGCGTACAACCTGCTGAATCATCCGGTTTGGGGGTTCCCGAACACAAGTCTCAGCAGCGCCAGTTTCGGCCGGATCACGTCGACAACGGGCAGTATGCGGCAAATGCAATTCGCGCTGAAGTACGTGTTCTGAGGCGCCTCGCTTAGGGCTGATCGTCGGCGGTTAATTCCACCGCCTGAACGAAGGCATATTGGATGACTGGCTCAAAGACTACTTCGATCCGTCCCTGCGCATTGGGCGCGAGGCCATGAAACACTCTTTCGATGGCTTTGTTCGCCCCGCCGGCTGCTTTGAAGACGTCGAAATCACGGAGGAGTGTGGTGCCGGAAGAGTAGACATTAAATACCCGGCTTCCCGCTCCGCCATTGCCGCGGCTTTTCGGACCGAAATACGACTCAGAGAACAGCAGACGCAGCTTATATCTGCCGGGCGGAACGGGGAAATGATACGAGAAATTCCCATAGCGCTGCCAGCTAAACAACTCCGGGTCCTGAGTCCCCGTAGCAATCTCGTCGTCGGAGTGCTGTTTGCCGCCAAGAAAATACCTGTCGATGCCCCAGAGTTGTCCGTTGTGATCCATCGTGTTTGCATTTCGAGCCACGATGCGTAACGGCAAAGGATGCCCCGTATTGTTAGGGATTATTTCTATCGCGTTGAGCCAGGCGCCGTCCCTCAGGGATTGAAAGTCGAGGGTCAGAAATCCATCCACCGGCGAAACATTCGAGAAAGCCCGAATATAAGCTGTGTCCACACCAGCATCCGCGGCGACGTCAAGGGATGACAAGAGGGGTTGGCCGTTCATGAGGACATCAAAAATGCGGCGGTTCTCGACGCCATCACCCAAATCGGACGGTCTCAAGATCACTTCTGAAAAGTACAACTTCAGTTCGTACTTTCCCTTCGGCAGTGGAATCTTGTAGGAAAAGCTTCCGAAGCGAAACGTTTTGAATTGCAGCTGGTCCGGCGCCCCGCGGACGATGGGGTGCGGCACCGTCATGTCGTTACCGCCGAAGCTCCATTTGTTTTGCTCGCCACCGGTGAAGTAACGGTCGCCGCCCCATTCCACTCCGAAACGATCGATGGCTCGCTGCACCGTGGACCCGGCCAGAATCCGCACGGCTTGCGATGTTTCGGCTGCGCGGACCGCGGGAACGACCGGCAGTTCCGCAGGATGCTGTTCGGAGGGTGAGGCGGCTTTAGTGGTAAGGCGCGCCGCCATCAACCAGACCGCAGCCAGCGCGAGCAGCACGAGCACGGCGTAGATCGCACCCCGCGGGATCCCCGGGGCGGGCATCGGCGCGGCCGGTGATGGCACGATTTGCAGATCCACTGGATCGGCCGCGCGTTCGAAATCAGGCCGATACGTTCCGGGCTTTATCAGGATCCGGACGGAATCTCCAGCACCTTCGGTTTCGTAGTAACGGACCAACCTCCGCCGCAGCCGGGAAACTTCCACGCGCACAAGCGAATCCCGTTTTTCTCCAAAATTCTGATCCTTACCGTAAACCTCCGTGGCGATACTGAATTCCTTGATCTCATGCACTTTGCCTTGGATCGTTTTCTCGCAGAGGTAACTCAGGAGTTTGGATAAGGCCGGGGCTCGGGAGAATTCCTTCGACTGAAGGACCGCGTTCAACGCAGAACGGCGTCCCGAAAGATCGACATCGACGTTAGGAATCATTCACTGTCTGGTGGGCTTCAGTCTATACGCAAATCGAGGCTATAATCAAGTTATGGCCTCCCCCTGTCGCCGCCAAATGATAATGTCCTAAGTGTGCCAAGTAGAAATGTCCTATTG
>JBDUEM010000105.1:0-22850 GCA_040002435.1 Bryobacteraceae bacterium | reverse complement strand
TGGGCAACCGTGCCGAAAGCCGTGAGATATTTCGGATTGATCTGGTTATAGCCTAGCAATTGGGATTGCAGGTGAGAACCCATCACACCGTTGTAGGAGAGTTCCATCACAGTGCTGGAGCTGAGCTGCCGCTGGATGGAAAGATTGAAGTTGTTGAACTCCGGCGCACGGGTGGCCTCTTTGCCCTGAAACCAGGGCATGTTGTCTTTGTTTGCAAAAGACGGATCGATGAACGGGGGGACGGGATACGCGGGGAAACCGCCATCGAGCGTAAACGACGGCAGGACACTGGTGCCGCCCGGAGCAGCGAAGGTCTGCGTGAAGCCTCTTTGGTGCGTGGAACCGCTAACGGTAGTGATGGCGCCGAAAGCACGGGCGTAGGACGCGCGGATGACGGTTTTCTCGTTCATGGAGTACGCCGCGCCGACGTGTGGACCATAAGAGCCGAAGTAGGAGTCAGCCAAAGTGCGCGAGCCTACGCGTCCAGGGCCTGATCCTGCGTAAATGAGCGCGCCGGGAAATACCGCCCGCCGCCGGGTTGGGTGTGGTGGGCGAGAAGTCGCTCCACTTGTCATCCAGCCCGGTTGGCGGCAGCGTGGTTTCCCAACGCAGGCCGAGGTTCAATACCAGCTTTGGAGTGATCCGCCAATCATCCTGGAAATACCCCGCGTAATACGGCCACTGTTGGCCAATGAAGCGGATGGTGTCAATGGAGCCACCATTGGTCTGGCCCAAGAGGAGGGATGCGAACGGATTTCCGCCCGCCGTGGCGAAGTTCGTGTCGCCGCCGCGTCCGGTTTCGACGAAGCTGAAGGAGGCGCAGCCGGAGATGCACTGCCGGCCGAAGCCATTGTAATGGCTCAGCTGGTACATGCCGCCGAACTTGAACGAATGGTTGCGGTGAATCCAGGTAAAGTCATCGTTGTACGAATAGACCGTGTTCTCCGATCCATTGTTGGCGGCTCCGCCCCAGGCTCCATAGGAGTTGCTGAAGCTGAAGTTCACCAGGTTCTGATTGCAATCGGGAACGTTGGCGAGGCAGAACTTGTCCTTCCAGTTTCCGATATACGATTGCGGAGGGTTGTGGTTCTGACGCCAGTTGTTACCGCCGGCATAGAAGTGGTTGAGCTTGGTGGGAGTCAACGTCCAGTCCCAACTGAATCGCACCACATCGGAGGCCTGGGTGGTGTCGTTGTAGTTGGTGTAAAGGCCGGGCAGAGTGGCCGGACCGTCGGCGCCAGGGACAACAGACTCGCGGTCGTTCCCATAATAGCCGGAGATGCGGTGCTTGGAATTAAACGTGTGGTCGCCCTTGATGCTCCATTTATTCACCGGTTGCACCTGTGTGCCGTTGGTGATGAGGAAGTTGTTATTGATGTAGCCGACCGTGCCGGGCACTCCGCCATTGTTGGGCGAGAGAGTGCCGCTGGATTGAAACACCGAGAGAGCCTTTACAGCCTGGGGGCTGAACAGGTTCTTAGGGATGATGTTGCCGGGGAACGGGGTACGTGTTACGGATCCGTTCGCGCCGATCACCTGCGTCAGCGGATTGTAGATGGGAATCTGGACGCCTTTGGCATCTACCCACTTGCTGAAATCGCCGTTGTACATTTCCGGTGTCGGCACGGTTTGGGTGGCGTTCGTGGCGCCATTCCTGTTGCGGAATCCTTCATAGGAAAAGAAGAAGAATGTCTTGTCTTTACCGTTGTAAACCTTGGGAATCCAGACCGGTCCGCCGGCCGTGAATCCGAAGTCGTTCTGTTTGTAGATCTGGCGCGATTTGCCGGCGCGGTTGCTGAACCAGTCGTTGGCGTCGAAGTCGTTGTTGCGCAGGAATTCGTAAGCCGAACCATGGAGCGAATTCGTGCCTGACTTGGAAACGAATGTCATTACGCCGCCGCCTGAGTGGCCGTACTCCGCCTTGAACCCGTTGGTGTCAACCGTGAATTCGGTAATGGCATCAATGGACGGTGCGTTGGAGGAAACCCAGCTCTTCGAAAGAGCGCGGGTGGTGTTGGTGGAGACACCGTCGAGCGTGGTTCCGTAGCTGGCAGCCTGTCCGCCGCCGAGCATGAAGCCGTTGTCACCGCCCAGATTCTTCGATTCTGGAGTCAGGATCGCGAGATCGAAGGGACTGCGGATCGCTCCGCCGACTACCAGGGGCAGCGAATCCACCAATTTATTGTTTATAGTGACGCTCATCTTGGCGTCTTCGCTCTGCAGCTGCACGGCGGACGCCTGCACTTCGATGGTCTGCGTGGAACTTCCGATTTCGAGCTTAGCGTCTGCGCGCGCGGTGGAAGCGGCATTCAGTGTAAGGGCTTTGAGTTCGGACGGGCGAAATCCTTCCTTCTCTATACGGATATCGTAGGAACCTGCGGCGAGACTTGGCACGGTGAATTCACCGGATTCATTGCTGGTTAGATTGGTGGTGGAATTTGTTGCGGTGTTGGTGATGGAAACTCTTGCGCCGGCGATAACTGCTCCGGTCGCATCGTGGACGAAGCCGGTGATGGTACCCCGTTCCGATTGGGCAAAAATAGGTGTGCTGCAAATAAACGCAAAAGAGCACAGCGCTGCAAGAGCGACACAGCTCCTGGGTAAAAATTTCATAGATGGCTTCCCTTTTAAGCCGGCAAAGTTGCCCCTAGGCAATGTCAGTGTTAACCCAACTGGTCGCGTTAAGTTTCGGCCCCCTACGTAACATTCTTTGTTTCGTCCTCGATTGAACTTTTCCCGCAGCTACGGGACCGGTGCAACTGTAGTATGCTATTCGACATTGCGTTTTTAGTTTCGCTGCCCAGGAGAAGTATTATGAACTGTGCCAAGTATTTGAGCCGAGCCGCGTTCACGCTCGTCTGTCTCTTCAGTCTTGCCTCCCTGCTGTTCGCCCAGAGTGATCGCGGCGCCATCTCAGGAAGGGTATTCGATGCCAGTGGAGCGGCCATTCCCGGCGCCAAAGTCATCATCACGAATACCTCGAACAACTCAACGTTTACGTCGGAATCCAATGAATCCGGCGCCTTTTCCGCCCCTAGCCTCCCGGTAGGCAATTACAGCATCCGTGTGGAACACGAGGGCTTCAAGCCTGCGGTGCTTTCCGGCCTCACGGTGAATGCCTCGTCGAGCGTTCGGGGCGACATCACTATGGAAATCGGCACCTCGGTCCAGGCTGTGGAAATCAACGCCAACGCCATCCTGTTGCAAAGTGACAGTGCGAAATCCTCCACAACCATTACCCAGAAACTGGTGGACCAGCTGCCGCTGGTAGTAGGCGGAGCACTGCGCAGCCCGTTCGATCTTGCGGTTCTGACTCCGGAAGCCAAAAATTTCGGCGGCGACCGCTTCAGCATCGGCGGCGGTCAGAACTCCAGCTACGGAGTGACGCTGGACGGTGTTTCAGCCGCCACTACGCGCGCTTTACAGACTTCGTGGATCGCCTACAACGCGCCGTCACTGGAAGCTGTGACGGAGTTCACTGTGGACACAAACGGATTCAAAGCAGAATACGGACACGCCGCCGGCGGGTCCATGGCATTCGCCTCGAAATCGGGAACAAACGAATACCATGGAACAGCGTACGAGTTTCTGCGCAACGATGCGCTGGACGCGCGCCGATTCTTCGAAGCGAAGAAGGGCGTCTATAAGCAGCACGATTTCGGCGCCAGCTTCGGCGGACCGATCTGGATTCCGAAAGTCTACAACGGCAAGAACAAGACCTTCTTCTTCATCTCTTATGAGGGATTCCGCAATCGCGTGGGCGCCACCTCCGCGCTGCGCAGCGTCCCGACGCCCGAGATGTATAGCGGAGACTTCAGTAAGTGGGTAAACGCAGCCAATCAGTTGATTACCGTGTATGACCCCGCGACGACAACAACCGATTCGACCGGCAAGCTTGTGCGGACACCCTTTCCAAACAATCAGATTCCGAGCACACGGTTCGATCCGCTGGCGGTTAAGCTCCTCGGCGTTTATGCCGGCGGTCCCGGCGGGCAATTGAAACCGAACACAGGCGCCGCGGCGGGCACAAGCGCGTATGTCCGCAATAATTACAGCATCACCAGCGGCACCCAGGTGAATCCCTGGGACAAGAGCAGCATGAAACTGGATCACATTTTTTCCGAGAAAGACCGCCTTTCCGGATACATTGGAATTAACCGGATCTACACGAGAGCAGGCAGTAACGGGCCGGCCACACTGCCCGGTTATTACACTGACTACAATGACGCACGCAATCTAAGCGACGTCTACCGGCTGACGTGGGACCATAACTTCAGCCCCACGCTGCTGAATCACTTTTACGCCGGTGGCAATAACTGGCGGGAATCGCACTTCCATCCGAATGAGATTCTCGGCAACTGGAAAGACAAGTTCTGTCTTCCCAACGTACCGATCTGCAACAACAATCTATCCACGGTAAACTTCTCGGAGTTCAATCAATGGGGCGGGCCGTCCAATAACGGTTCGGAAAACACGGTGTTCTCCTTTAATGACGATGTGAACTGGATCCGGGGACGGCATTCGTTCAAGGCTGGCGCCATGTACCAGCGGAACCACTACAACGGTTTCGGCCAGCAATGGGACGCTGGATACAGCAACTTCTCATTCACAGGGACCGGCGTGCCAAACGACACTAACTTTGCCACGGCCGGAGGAAATTCGTTCGCCTCGTTCCTGTTGGGCCGCGTGAACGATCAACAGATTCACACCGTCCGGTTCATCAGCCAGCAGTGGCCGTATTTCGCGGGATATTTCCAGGATGACTTCCGTATGAACAACAAGCTCACCATCAACGTTGGCCTGCGCTGGGAAACTCAACTACCGCCCGTGGAAGCGAATGACAAGTGGAGCGATTTTTCTCCGACGACGCCAAACCCGGCCGCGGGAAACATCCCCGGCGCCCTGCTGTACGCGGGAACCGGCGAAGGCAGAGTGGGAACGCGATCTCTGGCGGACAGCTATTTCAAGGCATTCGGCCCGCGCATCGGATTTGCTTACAGCGTGAATGAGAAAACCGTGGTCCGCGCCAATTTCTCCCATTCCTACGGCGCAATCACAACGGTAACAGGGTCCACTCACAATCTCGGGTTCACACTTACCTCGAGCTTCAATGGCGATGGAATCAATCCGATCAGCAGATTCCAGGATGGACCGCCGGCGTACCAATTGCCGCCGTTCATCAGTCCTTCCTTCGCAAACCGCCAGGGTATTCCATGGTGGCAGGGTCAGGAAGCAACCCGTCCGCCGGCTAACGACGCCTGGACGCTTTCCATCCAGCGGCAGCTTACTTCCAGTCTGCTGGTGGAAGGAACTTATAACGCGTTGATCGGCTCGCACCTGCAGGCAAACCTGCTGGGCTATAACCAGATTCCGTTCTCAGCCTTTGCGAAATATGGCCGGGCACTGCTGGCCAGCCAATTCGATTCCCCGGCAGCCGTTGCCGCGGGAATTACTGCGCCGTTCCCGGCGTTCAAAGCGCTGTGGGGCAACCAGGCAACCGTTGCCCAGGCGTTGCGGCCGTTTCCGCAGTATGATTCCATCATCACCAACTCCGGTGGTGGAGATCATAGCGGCCACTCCTCTTACCACGCGGCTATCATCCGGATGGAAAAACGCTACAGCTCTGGCCTGACGTTCCAGACGTCCTACGTTTTCTCCAAGCTCCTGACGGATGCCGACAGCTACTGGTCGACCGATTTCCCGGCATCCCTGGATCACTTCAATCGCGGGCTGGAAAAGTCGATCGGCGCCTACGACGTAACCCACAACTTTAAGGTCGGTTTCGTTTACGATCTGCCGTTTGGCAAGGGTAAGAGGTGGCTGACTACTGGGCTTGCGGATAAGGTGGTGGGCAACTGGCGCCTGAGCACGACTCAGTTCTACTCCTCCGGCCTTCCTGTCACTCTCGGCTCCGGCGTCAGCTTCCCGGTCTTCAACGGCCGGAATGCGGCTACGGTCCCAGGGTACGACGGGTGGAGAGGCAACCAGGTGACGAGCAACTTCGACCCGCAAACCGACAACTTCTTCCAACCGAAGAGCTTTTTCGGCACGCAGTCCCAGTTGCAGGAAGGCAACATGACACGCTTCAATCCGAAGCTGCGGCAGATGGGCAACTATTCGGAGAACATCTCGGTAGCGAAGGGATTCCAGATCACAGAAAGGCTGAAGCTGGATTTCCGGGCGGAAGCATTTAATATGTTCAACCGTGTCCGGTTTGGTACGGGCCCGACGAGTCTGTCGGATCCGAACTTTGGGCGTATTCTCGGTAACGGGGATCTGCTCAACGATCCGCGCCGGATGCAAATGGCTTTGAAGCTGTACTTCTAAGTTTAAAAGCCTGGCTACGACAAAGGGCCCATCTCTCTCTGTTGGATTGGAGAGATGGGCCTTTTTTTCAGCGGAAATTCGAGATCAGCTCCAGATCGATTTCGCGTTCACCGCCAACGTTCCAGACGATCCGGCTGTCGTCGGGCGAAACCGTCAGACCGGCAGGCAAATAGGCCCCACCTCCGCCGCCAAACGGGCTAAGTGTCCCAATCTTCCTCGGTCTACCGCCTGCGAAAGGCAGCGCATAGAGAGGAAAGCAGCCCCGGCTCAATTAACTCCTCGGTTCCGTCTTCAGGGGATCTCTGGAATAGCCCTTCGGGCCGCGTTACGAAAATTGTCTTGCCAGTTGGATTCGTACGCAACGCCGGCACAAACGTAAATGGACGCTCTCCGTGATCATTCAATGGGCGAAGACCGTTACCGTCTGGGCGGACTTGAAACAGCCTGTAAATCAAGACATAGTAAATCAGGCCGCTCCCGTGCGACCAATGCGGCCACCCTGGATTTCCACCGCGGCGATCCGGTCTTCTTTCGCCGGTCAGGACAACGCGACCCAGATCACCGTGGACTACCACGATCTGAAGTAACCGTCAGGCAGCTGAGACCGGCTGCGGTCCGGATGCTCGTGGCCGGGCAAACGGAGATCGTTTCTGAAGCATGCATTCACCCCGAAGGCAGCACGCATGATTCAGCCTCCGCCAGGGTGCTGAGATTGCAATACGGCATTTGAATTACGGAACAAGATTCCCGTCGCAAACCACCCCCAGTTAAACATCCATCGTAGGTCACGGTACTTCCCGGTATGGTCCTAGGGTTGCGTTTGGTCGACGGATCTTATAGAGTGTCAACAGCTTTGTAACATCGGGGTTAACTTTCCAATCAGCACAAGGGGTTTCCATGCGAACTAGGTTGTTTGCGCTCGTCCTTCTCGCCATCGCTACATTTGTCCCTGTCTCTGGACAAACGTTTGGCGACATCAGCGGAGCAGTTAAAGATTCCAGCGGTGCTGCCATTCCGGCAGCGTTGGTCACCGTTGTAAATAAAGACACCAATGCAAACCGTAACGTCATGTCGAACGACGACGGTTTCTTCAGCTTTCCAGCCCTGCCGCCAGGCACCTATAATCTGAAAGTCGAAAAACAAGGTTTTAAGACGGTGAACCGCGCCGACATTCTGTTGCAGGTGCAGCAGAGCGCGCGCATCGATGTGGAACTGCCCATCGGCCAGGTGACGGAGTCGGTGGAAGTTTCGGGATCTGCGCAGTTGCTCTCAACCGAGGACGCGACGGTGGGAACCGTCATCGAGAACAAGCGGATTGTTGAATTGCCGCTGAATGGCCGCAACTACCTGCAACTGGCGGCTCTGGCGCCCAACGTCAGCTTCGGCTTCGGCACATCGGGTCAGGCAGACGGACGGCAGGGCGGCGAAAGATCGAACCAGAACATCTCGGTGGGCGGTGCCCGCAGTGAGTTCAATTACTTCACGCTGGATGGAGTGGATAATACAGATCCGAACTTCAACACGTACGTGATCCAGCCTTCCATCGACGCCGTGCAGGAGTTCAAGGTACAGACAGGCATCTATCCCGCTGAGTTCGGGCATGAAGCGACGCAGATCAACGTTTCCACTAAACCTGGCACCAACAATTTTCACGGTACGTTGTACGAGTTCCTGAGGAACGATGCCCTAGATGCCAACAACTATTCATTCACCGTGGCCAGGAACACCAAATCGCCTTTTAAGTGGAACCAGTACGGGGGGACCCTGGGGGGTCCGGTTTGGTTTCCGAAGATCTGGAATGGTAAGAATAAGCTGTTCTTCATGGGGAATTTTGAATCGTTCCGCCAGCGGCAAAGCGGACAAGCGCTTTACGACCTGCCTTCGGCAGCCATGCGCGCGGGCAACTTTTCCGAACTGCTGAATCGTCCGACGCCGATTGTGATCTACGATCCGGCTACCCGCATCATCGCGGCAGACGGGACCATCACCGCGAGCCCCTTCCCAGGAAATATCATCCCGACCAATCGCATTTCCCCAACCGCAACGAAGTTTCTGGAGTTTTATCCCACGCCAAATCTGGCCAGCGCCAATCTGATCCGGGATTATCAGCAATCGCAATCCGCTCCCCGCAATAAGGATATCTTCGTGCTGCGAATGGATTACGCGGAGTCTTCTAGATCGCAGTGGTTCGGCCGCTATAGCTGGGACGACGAGAACCAGATTAACCAGGGCCTGAAGTTGAATGGTTCCAAGATCATCACCAACGTGGAACAGTACATGGGATCGAACATTCGTGTTCTGAGCCCGACTTTGGTGAACGAAGCGCGGTTTGGGTATTCGCGTTTCTTCAACTCGGCCGGCCGCGAGCTGGCGTTCGTGCGCGACGTGGTGAAAGAGCTGAACATCCCTGGCCTCAATTCGGGCGATCCCGTTGCCTGGGGCATTCCGGGTGTCGGCTTTACGCGCTACAGCGGCTTCGGCGATAACTCCGATGGACCGTTCGCGAATAACAACAAAGCCATGCAGTTCGTCGACAACATTTCCTGGATCCGTGGCAAGCACTCCATCCGCATGGGAGGCGAGCTGCGGCGCGATCAGTTCAACCAGGTCGGAAATCAGTTCGGACGCGGTGCGTTCACGTTTGACATCAACGCGACACGCAACCCGGCTCTATCCTCCGGAGGTGACGATTTCGCCGACTTCATCCTCGGCCAGGTAAAGCGTTCGGAAGCAGCGGTGGCGATAGCCAGCGCGGAGTTTCGGGCAACGAGCTTCTCTCTTTACGTGGATGACGTTTATAAGGTTACGCCCAAGATCACCATCAATGCTGGTCTCCGCTACGAGCGGACTCCGCCGTGGGAAGACCAGACCGGCCACCTTATCGGCGTTGCCATTCCGGCGATGCTGGCGACACCGCAGGTGTCCGATCTCTCTCTGCATCCGTACCTGGAGCGGCAGGGAAGCGGGAGCTTTTATGACGGACTGACAGTTGTGTGGCCCGACATTCAGACGCGCCGCGACGGCAAGCTGGGCAACAGCCTGGTGAAGACAGACAATCTGAACTTTGCTCCCCGCTTGGGCATTACATGGAGCCCCGATTCCAAGTGGGTTGTGCGCACGGGCGTGGGAATATTCTACTCGCAGGACACCGGAAATCCGCGTTTCGACATGGCGCGTAACCTGGCGGGCCGCGTCCGCTTCGAATCGATCGATCCGGTTTTATATACCTTCGACAACGCTTTCGCCAGCCTTTCGGGCTCAAAAGCTACGGTGAAGACTCCTTATGCTTTCGCCAATCTCTACGATCGCAAGACGCCACGCACCCTTAGCTACCTACTCAATGTGCAGCGGGAACTGCCCGGCAACGTGCTTTTGGAGGTGGGATATCTGGGAACGCAGAGCCGTCACCTGGAGTCTCTCCGCGCCGTGAATGAAGCGCTTCCGGGAACTACGCCAATTGTGCAGAGGACGCCGTTCGCGGAGTTCGGCCGCATTCAGCTGGTTGACGCTTCCGCCAATGCCGGTTATAACGGTCTCTCCGCGAAATTGACGAAGCGTTATAGTTCGGGCTTGACCTATCTGCTGGCCTACACCTGGTCGAAATCGATCGACGATGCCAGCGGCATTCGCGTCCACAACGGCGACACGCTGTTCCCGCAGAACAGCAATTGCCTCGCGTGCGAACGTGGTCTTTCGATTTTCAACACCGCGTCACGGCTGGTTTCTTCCGTGCTGTATGACATTCCGGTCGGAAAGGGCCGTCAGGTGTCGATATCCAACCGCTTAGCCGAAGCCGTTGTCGGCGGATGGCAACTCGGGTCTATTTTGACGTATCAATCGGGATTCCCGTTGACCATCAGCGCGAACGCCCGGGATACCTCGAACATCGGCGCCGGCTTTGACCGGCCTAACGCCGTTTCGGGCGTCGATCCGGTGCTGCCCCGCAGTCAACAGACGACGGAGCATTTTTTCAATACAAAGGGCTTCGTGCAGCCGGCCTTCGGAACGTTCGGAAACGTCGGACGGGACACAATGATCGGACCCCGCATTCTGAATCTGGATGCGTCCCTGATCAAGAACTTCCATTTCATGGAATCCAAGTACTTACAATTCCGGTGGGAAATGTTTAATTCGTTGAACCATCCGAACTGGGGCGATCCGAATACGAACTTCTTTTCGGGCGGGTTCGGCACCATCGCCGGGACGCGCACGGCGATGCGTCAAATGCAGTTCGCCCTCAAGCTCGTATTCTAAATTTGTTCCCCCTCTATCCTCGCCTGCTGCCGGTAACGGCGGCAGGCTTTTTTTATGTGTGCCGAGCATGTTCGGCAACCACTCAGATGAAGCGTGGAGCCCACGGACGAGCGAGTCCATCAAGGGCACTGGCTGTAGATCCGGCGGTTGCGTATGGAAGGCGGTCGAACTTACCTTGGACCGGCTACGCCGGGAAATGCAGAACACTTCCGTCCTGGAAGGTCTTCCGAAGTGGTTCCGGCACAGGCGCGGTCTGCGATCTGGAAACAGTGGAAGCGAGTTTTGGTGCTGTTGCTCCATTGCGAAATGGGGAGTTCGCAAGGGTCTGGCCGTTCAAACGGCCAGATAAGTCAGACGGCGAAGAAGTAGCGGGTGAGATGGAAGAAGATCGGCGCTGAGAAACAAAGGGAATCGATGCGGTCCAGCACCCCGCCGTGGCCGGTGATGATTGTCCCGTAATCTTTCACGCCGTGATCGCGCTTGATGGCGGACATCGTGAGGCCCCCCGCGAAACCCATCAGCGTAATGAGAAGGCTGAGGGCGGCGGCCTGCCAGGGGCGGAACGGCGTGACGCCATAGAGGGCCGCGCCGACCGCGGTAGCGAGTGCAATTCCGCCTAGAAATCCTTCCCACGTCTTGTTGGGGCTGATAAGGGGCGCGATCGGCGTCCGGCCCAACAGCTTTCCGCAGGCATACTGCAGGACATCACTGAGTTGGACCACCAGCAGGAAATAGAAAAGCAGCTTGGCATTCTGCCCCGCATAGCCGGGAATATTGAGGGTCAGCAGTGCGGGAGCGTGGCTCAGACAATAGGTGCTGATCATCAATCCCCAATGGATTTTCGCCGTTCTTTCCAGGAAGTGGCTGCTATCGCCGGCGATGGCTGTGCGGGTGGGGATGTATAAAAAAGCGTATACCGGAATGAGGATGCTGAACATGCCGTACCACTGGATCCAAACCAGAAAATACTGCAGCGGTGTGAACAGAAAGAACGACCAGAAGAGCGAACGGTGATCGCCCCGGTTCGTTGGCGTGAGCGTAATAAACTCGCGGAGCGCCAGGAAAGAGAACAACCCGAACAGCGCGATGACTGCGCCGTTCCCCAGAGCCAGTGCCGCTCCGAACACCAGACAGAGCACCCACCATGCGCCGATACGACGATTCAGGTTGGCTACCGTTGCCTGCGCCGCGTCGGAGCGCATCCTGCGTTTCAGAATCTGACCGGCCACGGTGCCGGCAATCAGGAATGCGATGGTCAGGCCGAACAACCAGGTCATAAGTCTTTCAGACGGCACAATGCCCGGCGGGCGCGGTCCAGAAATTCGCTCTTGGGCTCCCCTGCCTGAGGACGAATGGGCGGCCCGAAAGTGACCCGGCTCAACAGCGGTACGGGCAGGAATTCTCCCTTCGGCAAGATGCGGTTCAGATTCTCGAGATAAACGGGAACGGCTTCAATCTCCGGCTTGAAGTGGAGAAGATGATACAGCCCGGCTTTGAATTCGGCCACCTCATCGCCGTTGCCACGGGTACCTTCGGGAAACAGAATGAGCGAACTTCCGCGTTCGAGCTCGTCGAGCAAGGGCGAAAGCAGATTCCGTCCCGCGGTGTCTGTCCTTGAGATCAGGACGGATTGAAAAACATTCGTCGCGAGGTAGGAGCGCACGGCGTTGCGGACCCAATACTCCCGCGCTGCCAC
The DNA here is from genome assembly GCA_040002435.1 of Bryobacteraceae bacterium. Classification (GTDB taxonomy): domain Bacteria; phylum Acidobacteriota; class Terriglobia; order Bryobacterales; family Bryobacteraceae; genus JANXXV01. Next base: position 10,573 of record JBDUEM010000105.1, on the reverse strand, counting down.
GGGGCGGGTGCGCGCACGAATCGGTTCCGGCAGAGCGGCCCAGAGCGCGACGAAATCCAGATGGCTGGTGTGGTTGGCGAAATAAATCCGCTGCCGGGGTTCTGCGGGACAATCGATCCATCGCGTGTTTGCGCCGGTAATCCATTTCGCAAGCGAGGCGAGCGGCCCGGCGCAGGGGTGTGCCCGTGCGCACACTCGTTCCTTCAACAATTGACTCAATCGTGGTTTCTCCGCCGCGCGAGGGAAACGGTGAAGATGCCCTGTTCGTCAATCAGCATGTCCAACTTGGTGAAACCGGCCGCCCGCACCAGTTCATCCATTTCCGCCTGCGCGCGGCAGCGCATGACCCACGGTTTTCCTTCGCGGTTGTCGAGCACACGGGCAATCATCTCCAGTTGCGGATGCCAGGGCTGATTGGTGTAAATCAGATATCCACCGTCCATGACGGCTTCGGAGATTCCCAACAGTGAGCGGGCGACCGTCCGGTTATCCGGGAACAGCTCGTACAGTCCGGAAACAATCGCGATGGATGGGCGGTGAGCAATGGCCGCCAGGGACTGGCGGTCGAAGGCGTCCGCTTTCATGACCGAGACATTCGCCAACCCGAACTCGTCCGCCAGGCGGGCAATCGACTCCACATTCGACGAGGACCAGTCGCGGAGCTGGGCAGACATGGGAATCGCGGCCAATTCGCGCATCGTCTCCAGAACATAACGGCCGCCGCCGGCGGCGACGTCCAGCAGGTGCACCGGCTCGCCTGCCTCGTGTACCCTCTCAATGGCGCGGCGCAACAGAGCCTTCAAATTAATCTTGCGCTGCCTGATTCCCTTCCAGCCGGGACTGCCCAGATAAACGGTATCGATCAGCTTGCCCAGCGACGTGATCCCTTGCGGTTTGTTCGTGTAAACATGATCGAGGGATTCGCCGGAATCGAAGCCGTAGCGCCATCCGATTTGCACACCTTTGCTCAATTTTCCGATGGTCTTGAGGAACAAACGCTGCGCTCCCCAGAACAAACCCATCGGGGACAGCGGCGAGAGCGGTGCGGAGAGCTTTTCGAATTCCGCCCGGTTCCGTTCGCCCTTCGCGAGGCTGATCGGAATGTGAGGAGAGGCGAAGCTTTGCAGGATAAATTCACGCGACTTGGCGATGGGATCGTGCCGGCCAAGCTCATGAAACAGGTCGTGAAAGTAGCCTGGATATTCCTGTATCTGTTTTTGCGGCGAAGGCAGTTTTGAGAAGAATTCCCGTTGCGGCGCCAGTTTCACCACCCAGTCTTTCCCCGATGTAAGGACCAGTGTGGGAGGCAGAATCGCACCGGCGTCCGCCAGCAGGCGTGTCGCGGTGTCGTGCATGCCGATGAGAATATTCACTGCGATGGATCGCGTAATCAGCTTGTCATTGGCGTAGTTTTCACATTCCTGTGCATCGTGCGTCAGCATCTTCGCCTTCACATAGCTCTGCACGAATGCCTTGCCCTGAACCATCAATTGCAGACGCAGGAAGAAAAGCGCGAACGGCACGTACAGTTTCACTCGCAGCGCAGGGCTGCCCAGCACCAGCACTCTTATGGGTGGCGCATAGTCGTGAACCCAGGCGCTCACAACCACGGCGCCCACGCTGACAGCGAGAATGCCCGCGTTTTCCAGCGGGATCCGGTAATGGCTGCAAATGTGTTTCACGAACGCGTCGGCGTCTCTCACCAGGCAACCGAAGGTTTCCGCATACCCCCGTTCGCCGGGGGACCGGCCGTGCCCGCGGGCATCCCACGCGAAAATGGAGAAATCTTCGAGATCGAGCAGATCCACGGTGTCTTGAAACCGTCCGGAGTGTTCGTGACCCCGGTGAAACAGAATGAGCGCTTTTTGTTTTGGGGAATCCGATAGCCAGGCGCGGTAAAACAGCTCCACTCCGTCCCAGCTAAGGAAGGAATGTTCGGTGGACGTCCTGATACCCGAGGCGATCATGAGGACCTGCTTTCTAATTGTTGAACGATGCGAGCCGTGCGGCGCACCATGGTGGCGGCCGACCCGATCACGATCACTCCCAGGGCGATGGCGAGCGACCGCGGCGATGCACCTATAAACGACTCTGCCGCCGCGCCGATGCATCCGGCGGTGAGAACCGCCATGCGGTGCGGTTTTGCCATTGGTCCGCTGAAATCCTGAACCAGGCCGCTAGCGCCGCCGAGCACACGGGCATAAGCCGTCATCACCGCGAGCAGCGCCGCGCTCCAGCCCAACTCCCTGCTCCAGGCCGGCCACGAGAGTGAATACCCAGCGAGAATCAGAATGATCGCATCGGAAATGCGATCCGGCAGATCGTTATAGATCTCGCCAGACTTCGATTGCAAGGCGCCTTCAATCGCCACCATCCCATCCATCAGATTGCAGAGCAATCTCAGCTGAATCATCACCGCAGCCGCCAGATACCATTCGGCGCGCGAGTCTGCGAACAACAGACTGAGACCAGCGCCGCAAGCAAAGACCATACTAGCCAGCGAAATGTGATTCGGGCGAACCGGGACGCGCGCAAGCCATTTCGCAGCCGACACGGCCCACGGATTGCCGCGCGATGTAAGAGGCCGCCTGTTCACTTTCATCTATTATCGGCTAGTCAGGCGATCGAGCTTAGCCCGGTCCGGCCGGCAACTCCACCCCAAAAATCACGAACGAAGCCAAATGCGAGTCGTGCATGTCCTTAAAACTATACTGGACAAAATGCATGCTGTGATTCTGGACGGGTTCATCATCAATCCGGGCGACCTGTCGTGGAAGCCGCTGGAGGCGATGGTCTCGCTGAAAATCTACGACCGCACGCCGGAAGCGCTGATTGTGGAGCGTTCCCGCGGTGCGGAGATTGTTCTTACAACGAAGGTTTCACTCTCGGCCGAGACAATCCAGCAGCTCCCTTCACTTCGCCACATCGGTGTGCTGGCCACGGGTTTCAACATTATTGATATAGCGGCAGCCTCAGCCCGGGGTGTCGTGGTTACGAACATCCCGAACTATGGCACGGACTCAGTTGCGCAAGGTGCTTTCGCGCTGCTGCTGGAGCTCTGCCACAAAGTCCGGCTGCACAGTGAGGCCGCGCGCGCCGGCGAATGGTCGGCCAGCCCTGACTGGAGCTTCTCGAAGGCTCCCCTGACCGAACTGGCCGGCAAGACGATGGGCATTGTAGGTTTCGGGCGGATCGGGAGTCAGGTCGCGCGTATCGCCGAAGCCTTTGGAATGCGCGTGATCGCAGCGTCCAGATCCGGCGCGGCCGGTGCCTGGGTGGACGTGGATGAGCTTTTCAGTGTCTCCGATGTGGTGAGTCTGCATTGCCCGCTGACTCCCGCGACGCAGGGAATGGTGAACGCCGCACGGCTGCGCCGAATGAAGCGGACAGCGTTGCTGATCAATACATCGCGTGGCCCACTGGTGGAAGAGCAAGACCTGGCCGACGCTCTGAACCAAGGGCTGATCGCAGGCGCTGGACTGGATGTTCTGTCAGTGGAGCCGCCGCCGGCGGACCACCCTCTGCTCCACGCCAAAAACTGCGTTGTGACGCCTCATGTCGCCTGGGCTACCCAGGAGGCCCGCGCCCGCCTGATGGAAATCGGCGTAGCGAACGTCGCGGCATTTCTGCGGGGCGAGCCGCAGAATGTAATTACATCACCCGTTACATGACTCCGAACGTGGCGAAGGCGTCCACGGTGCTCATGCCGTTTTCAATGGCAGTCCTCACCAGGTTCTCTTTCTCGGCCTTCTCCAGCGCGCGCGTCAGAACCTCGGTTTCGGCCTTTCGCGGAATGGTCAGGACGCCATCCACATCCCCGAAAATAATGTCGCCCGGCTCGATGGATACCTTTCCCACCTGCACCGCCAGCCGGAAATCGGCAACGTGACCGCGCGGCGCCTGGTCCTGCGCGTAGCTGCCCATGGAAAAGGTGGGAAAGCCCAGGGCGCGGATCTGCGGCGTGTCGCGCGAGTAGCCCACCATGACAGCGCCGGTAGCGCCCAGCAGCATCGCGCGCGTGGACATCAGTTCCCCCCACATGGCATAGTTCGGCGAGCCGCCGGCCGCCAGGTACACCTCTCCCTTGCGCAGGCTGTCGAGTGCCTCCAGCATCAGGCCGAAGGGTTTGGCAGGGGGTGTTTCGGAATCGATTTCCAGCACCGGCATGGCGCGGCCCAGAACCACCATGTCGTCGTGCAAGGGCCGGATGGACGGCGGAAGGAATTGATGCTGTAAACCCAGCTTATCCATCACATCGCCCACTACGGCGGTGAAAAGCTTTTGCCGCATCATTGCGAACAATTCTTCGTCGTCGTTCCACATGGCCTATCTCCGGTTTAGTAAACTCAGGGTGCAGTCTTCGTATGAATCTCAAACCGCTACATTTGATCCTCGTCACGGCCGGCATCAGCGCGGGTGCGCCTGTCGACTTCGCCCGGGACGTGCATCCTATTTTAGTGTCGAAGTGCTCCGGTTGCCATAACGGAGATCGAGGACAGGCCGGTTTATCCGTAAATACACGCGCCGAACTGTTGAAGGGCGGCGCCAGTGGACCCGCGATTGTCGCCGGGGATGGCCCGGGCAGCCTGCTGATCCGGCGCGTATCGGGAAAGCTGTTGCCGCGAATGCCGATGAGCGGCGAACCGCTGAGCGATGCGGAGATTGCGACTCTGCGCTCCTGGGTAGACGACGGCGCGGTTTGGAATTCGTCCGCGACTGCCGTTTCCCGCAAAGCGCCGCTGGCGTTGCGCAAACCTCCGCAATCCTCGATAAACGAAATTCTGGAGTTGAAGCCGGCACCCGTTTCCGACGCCGTCTTCCTGCGGCGCGCCTATCTGGATTTGTGGGGCCTGCTGCCCACACCCGAGGAGCGGAGTGAGTTCCTGGCGGACAAAGCAGCAGGCAAGCGCGCCACTCTGATTGACCGCCTGCTGGCGAACCGCGAGAACTTCGCCGAACACTGGATCTCCTTCTGGAACGACCTGCTGCACAACGATGAAGGCGTAACCTATATTGGCGACCGCCGCTCCATTTCGCCGTGGCTGCTAACGGCCCTGAAAGACAATCTGCCCTACGACCAGTTCGCGGCCAGCCTGCTAAATCCCGAGCCGAAGACCGGGCCTGAGGGCTTCCTGATTGGCGTCAACTGGCGCGGCGACGTGAATGCCAGCCAGACGCCGGTGATGCAAGCCGCCCAGAACAGCGCGCAGGTATTTCTTGGCGTGAACCTCAAGTGCAATTCATGCCACGACAGCTTCATCAGTTCCTGGAAACTCAAGGATGCCTACGGGCTAGCCAGTTTTTTCTCCAAGGACAAGCTGGAACTGGTGCGCTGCGATATTGCCACGGGAAAGATGGCGGATGTGAAATTCCTCTATCCGGAATTGGGAAGCGTGCCGGAGGGAGCGACGCTGGACGAGAGGAAGGCTGCGGCGGCGCGTTTTTTCACGATGCCGGAAAACGGTCGTTTCGCCCGGACCTTCGTGAACCGCATCTGGCGTAAATTGATGGGCCGGGGGATTGTGGAACCGGCCGACGACATGGACGCCAAACCATTCAACGAAGATCTGATCGACTGGCTCGCCTGGGACTTCGCGCGGCATGGCTACAACGTGAACCATCTACTACGCCAGATCATGACGTCCGATGCCTACCAACAGCCCGCCACGGATAACAAACAGAGTTTCAGCGGCCCACAATTCCGCAGGATGCAGGCCGAACAAATTGCGGACGCAATTGCGTCTATCACCGGGGAATGGCGGGTAAAGGTGGCGACAGGCCCGCAACCCGGTTCCTATAGCCGTGAGTGGAGGCTGAAGACGGATCCACTGTCACGCGCGCTCGGCCGGCCGATGCGAGACCTGGCGATCACGGAACGGTTGAATGACCCCACCACTTTGCAAACTCTGGAATTCGTAAACGGGCAAACCCTCTCCACGCTGCTGCATCTGGGTGCGCTCCGCCTGACGGGTCAACCGGAGCGCGTTCCGTCTAACATTTTCGACAGTGGAGTGATTCGCAACAATACAGTGGCGGTGGATATCGATATCAGCGGCTTGAACGAGCTGCATCTGGTCACCGCCGACCACGATTCCTACGATCTGGAGAAGGTGAAGGCGGGCTGGGCTTCGGCGGAATTCCAGGGACCGGATGGTGTCGTGAGTTTGCCGCCGACCGGCAAGCTGAAGCCGAAGGGGGCAGAAGCCCGCGACGCGGTGCTCTGCGGGGTGCCGTCAGAATTGGTTTACCAGATTAAAGGCAAAGGGTATACGCGATTCCGGGCCAGTTTTGCGGTGGATGTAAGTGCGACCACCAGTGACATCTCCCCCGCTATTCGCGCATTCATTTTCAGCGAGACGCCGAACCGCCGTCAACTGGTAAAGGTAGAGGGCGCCAAGCCGGTACCGGAGCCGCCTGTGCTGCACTCACCGGATCAGATTATCTCGCGCATCTACCAACATGCTTTGGGCCGCGATCCCAGTGCGGAAGAACGCGCAATCGCCGCGGATCTGTTGAAATCCGGGGCCGCGGGCCTGGAAGATTTTCTGTGGGCGATTTTTCTGTCGCCGGAGTTTCAATACATATCATGAGCATTGCAAAAGAGCTTTTCGCCCCCCTCAGCCGCCGTGATTTCATGCGCGGCGGCACTGGTGCGGCGCTGGCCGCGCTGGCAGGCTCGGAGCCGCGCCGGCTGGCCGCCGCAACCCTGCCGGCAAAAGCCGATATTTTCATCCTGCTTTGGATGGCGGGCGGGATGGCGCAAACCGAAACATTCGACCCCAAAAAGAAGACCCCGTTCGAACCTGGCATGCGCGGCGCCGAAGTGCTGAGCACCTTCGACCCGATCGACACCGTTGTGGACAACATCAAGATTTCCGAGGGTCTGGAAAGGATTGCGAAGATCATGGACCGCGGCTCGCTGATCCGTACGCACCGCGTGGGCGATCTGGGACAAATTCTGCACACCAAGCATCAATATCACTGGCACACGGGATACGCCCCGCCGCAACCACTCCTCGTCCCGCATATGGGAGCTTTCATGGCGCGTACGCTCGGCTCCCGGCATCCGGACGTTCCGGCGTTTCTGAACATCGGCCAGAATCTGGAATTGGGCGCGGAAAGCGATGCTGTGAAGGCATTCCATACGGCCGGCTTTCTGGGGGCGGAATACGGACCCTTTCTGATTGACGACCCCAACGACGCGACCGCGAGGGTGCGCCCCCCGGCCGGCGTTACCGAAGCCCGTTTCCATAGCCGCTATGAGGCGTACCGGAAATTGCAGGCGAATAATCCGGTGTTGAAGCACGGCAGCGGCTTCCAGCAGGAGTCGCTGTTGCGCTCCGTGGAAGGCGCTCACCGTCTGCTGAGTTCTCCGGCGGCGAAGGCGTTCGACCTTTCCCTGGAGCCGAAAAAGAGCTTTGATACTTACAACACGGGCAAGTTTGGGCTGGGCTGCGTGCTGGCGCGCCGCTTGGCGGAGGCAGGGGCACGCTTCATCGAGGTCTCGTCGGAATACATCCCCTTCCGCTTCTGGGATACCCACGAAAACGGCCACACGCGCGCCATGGGAATGAAGCAGTCCATTGACGGCCCCGTTTCGCAGTTGATCCTCGATCTGGAGGAGCGGGGGATGCTGGATCGAACGCTTGTCGTTCTGGCCAGCGAGTTCGGACGCGATATCGTCATGGAGGGCAAGCCGGGGAAAGACGTTCTGAAAACCGACTCACAGCCCGATATTATGACCGAGCCCAAACACTACGGCATGCACCGGCACTTTACCGAAGCCGGCAGCGTGCTGCTGTTCGGCGGCGGCATCAAGAAAGGATTTCTCTACGGCAAGACCGCGGACGAACGTCCGTGCAAAGTGATTGAGAACCCTGTCACCATTGACGATCTGCACGCTACCATTTACCGTTCCATGGGAATTCCGGCTGACCTCTCCTACGAAGTGGAGAAACGGCCGTTCTACGTGACCAAGGACGGAAAAGGAAAAGCGGTGATGGACCTGTTCGCCTAAACCTATGCGCCGATCCACCCTGTTGTTGCTTCTCGCCTGCTCCGCCGTTTGGGGCCAGCCGCAGAAAGACCGCCATGTGATCCTGATCACGCTGGACGGATTTCCGGCATACGCTCTGCAAGACCCCACGCTATCGGTTCCGAACCTGCGCCGCTTGGCGCGCGAGGGGGCTACGGCCGATCATATGATCACCAGCAACCCGACGGTCACCTGGCCGAATCACACGTCCATGGTGACCGGCGTGCCGCCGGCAAGGCATAGCGTCCTGTATAACGGACAGTTCATTCGCGAAACCGGCAAAGTGGATTCGCTGAAGAGCAAAGCGGAACTGGTGCAGGCCCCCACCGTTTACGATCGTGCGCACGCCGCCGGACTCACAACGGCGGAGATCGACTGGGTGGCGATATTGAACGCCCCGACCATTACCTGGTCGTTCGCCGAGAGGCCGTCGGTTACCGATGGCATTCCGAAAGAGATGATCGCCGCGGGGCTGGTCTCAGAACAGGATGTTGCCGACTTCGGGAAGCGCAACATCACTTACCGCGACCAGATCTGGACGCAGGCTGCAATCTACATCATGCAGAAGCACAGACCGAATCTGATGCTGTTCCATTTGCTGGCGACCGACAGCGCGCATCATCAATTCGGTCCGAAGTCCCTGGCGAGCCTGACTGCCCTGGCCCTGGCGGACGCGAGGGTCGGCGATCTTTACCGCGCCCTGGAGGCGGCGAAGCTGCTGCCGACGACCAGCATCATCGTCGCGTCGGACCATGGCTTCAAAGTTGTAAGGCGGCAGATTCACCCGCTGGTGCTGATAAAGCAGGATGCCCAGATCATCCCGGAAGGCGGCACGGCGATGGTGTATTTGAACGGCCGGAAGTCAGCGGCGGAAATCAAAGCGGTGCTGCAAGGCGTGGAGGGAGTCGACCGTATAGTTGAGCCAGCGGAGTACGCCGCGTTGGGACTTCCCGCCCCGGCTAAGAATCACAGAATGGCAGACATGGTAATCGCGGCCAAAGACGGTTACAGTTTTGCGGGCGGCGACTCGGGAGACCTTGTCACTCCAGCCGCTGTAGGCTCGCTCGGAAGCCACGGCTATTTGAATACGGACCCGGAAATGAATGCGATTTTCATCGCATGGGGCCGCGGCGTCCGGCCGGGTGTGAAGATTCCGGAGGTGCGAAATATAGACATCGGGCCGACAATTGCTTCACTTCTAGGGTTGAAAATGGAAAATACCGCAGGTTCGCCGCTGACGGCGATTCTGGAGAAGTAGTTCCCGGGTTAAAGTGACAGGTTAAGGGGAAATGATGCAGACAATCCATCTGAAGAACGTCGACCTGCGCGTCTCGAAAGTTTGCTTCGGAACCATGACATTCGGGGGCCAGGCGGATCAGGCCGCCAGCACTTCCATGATCGATTACTGCCTTGAGAACGGCGTCAACTTCATAGACACCGCTAACGTCTACAACGAGGGCAAGTCGGAGGTTCTGTTGGGCAACGCACTCAAGGGCCGCCGCAATCGCGTGATACTCGCGAGCAAGGTGCGCGGACCGATGGGCCCTGGCGCCGACGAAGGCGGGTTATCGAAGAAAGCGATTCTGCGCGCAGTGGAAGACAGCCTCAAGCGGCTGGGAACGGATCACCTGGACATTTATTATCTGCACCGGCCCGACTACGACGTTCCGGTCCAGGAGTCCCTGGAGGCGATGGACCATCTGCGGCGGCAAGGCAAGATCCGGTTCGTGGCCAGTTCCAACTACAGTGGATGGCAAGTGGGCCAGATGTATTGCATCTCCGAGCGTCAGAGCTACCAGCCGCCGCGTATCAGCCAGCCGATGTACAACCTGCTGGCTCGGGGGATTGAGCAGGAATATCTGCCCATGTGCAAGGAATATGGGGTATCGACTGTGGTCTACAATCCGCTGGCAGGCGGCCTACTGACGGGGAAGCAGCACCGTGAAACCCCCGTGGAGGGATCTCGATTCGATGGCAACCAGATGTACCTGGACCGTTACTGGCACCCGGCATATTTCGACGCTGTAGACAAGTTGAAGGCTATCGCCGCAGAGGCTGGCCGATCCATGGTGAGCCTGTCTTTAAACTGGTTGCAGCATCACACCGCAGCCGATTGCATCATTCTGGGCGCCTCTACTTTGGAGCATTTGACGAATAATTTACGCGAGATGCAGGATGGCCCGCTTGCGCCGGAAACGCTGAAAGCGTGCGACGAGGTGTGGCAGAACCTTCGCGGGGTAACGCCTAACTACAACCGCTAACGGCGGGTCTAATGTTTCCACTGTACGCGCGGATCGATCCTAAACTTTTATTCATAACCGTTCCAGCAACATAGCTGAGGGCAAACACGTTTTTTCCACTTCACACTTGCATTCGGGTGTGCTAGTATGGTGTTGCTTCAGATGGACCACACCCCAGGAACCCGGTCCCGAAAATCCCCACGGAGTAATAAACCCAAAGAATGAGCTTTACTGTATTTCTCGGAAATATCCCCGTCTGGGTAACCGCTGACGATATTAAGTCGTGGCTTACCGCAGA
>JBDUEM010000104.1:0-22952 GCA_040002435.1 Bryobacteraceae bacterium | reverse complement strand
CGGTTCCTGGAGTTTCGGCCTCACCCTTCCCAAATGCTTTCGATTCGGCCCTGCCAATGTCGCAGATCCTGCAGCTGGCAGGACCCTATCTCGGAAGTTCCTGCGCGAGCCCCTCAGGCTCGACTTCCGTTCTGGTGACGGTTTCGCCCGCATCGGCAAATACGCCGTTTACGGCAGCCCAGGTGACGCTGGATCTCACTAATTCAGCCAGCAGCACCGGCCGGCCTTTACAGTACATGTTCTCGGTCCCGGCCAACGCTGCAGCTTACTGCCCTGCCGGAACCGCCGGCAATGGTACGGGAACCGCAACCGGCACCGGAACATCCACGGGAACCGGAACGTCGACAGGCACCGGTACAACTACCGGAACTGGAACGACAACCGGAACCGGCACGGGGACGTCCACAACCGCGGCGGCCGCAGTATGTGCATTCAAACCCGCGATTCTACAGTCTTTTGGCAGCCCAAAAGCTATCATTGAATTCGTAAACGGCCCCGGTCTGTATCCGGTGCAGGTGACGGTCACGGATTCCAACGGCCAAACCTCATCGCAAGTGGTGGTGCTCGCCTATCAGCCTGCGGGCAGCTCGGTCCTCCCCGCAGGTACTCCAGGTATGACCACCGTAACCCCGATAACAGCCGGGACGGGTACAGGGGCTGGGGCTGGGGCTGGGACTGGGACTGGAACTGGAACTGGAACTGGGACCAGCACCGGGACTGGAACGGGCACTGGGACTGGGACTGGAACCGGAACCGGAACCGGAACCCCTTAGTCTTCTGGAAGCCTTGCAAGCGGGCGGTCAATAGGGCCGCTCGCCCATCCAGTTTCCGGCTGGATGGTAGTTACACACCCAAACCTCCTGCCCATCCTTCCGCGCCACCGCGCATCCCACTTCCTTCGTTCCCCGCCAGACGATTTGCGTGTAATGCCCGCACGTACCCCGGCATCTGTCGGATCGATAGTCGTAGTCCCGCGATTCGGCCGCCCACGAATCCACCACTTGCCTTGGCGATGACGACGCGCCCGAAATCGCGAAGACATTTTCGCCGTATGGTGAATCGGGACGATGCGCGATTTGCCGGCGCTTCAGCAGGGTGTTGGCCCAGTCTTGTGAAATCGAAGCCAGCTTCGTAGACCATGTCAGGGGCTCCACACCCACCGGGCCCGCACCGCGTTGTGAGCATCCACCATTTCCCGGACAAAAGAGGAAGGCGGAGCCGCGACCGCATGCGCGCAGAAGGCGGCGAACAGAGCAACCCGGCTAATCGACGGCGATATGCGGCACCGCCGGTCCGGTTTTTGCGCTATCTACCCCGCCGATCCGGATGATGGCAGGCAGCGCATCGCCCCGCAAGTGCGCGCCCGGTACGCGCAGGTTCAACTGATAAAGCCCGATCGACCCAGGCACAAGCCCGCTCCAATCGACGATGATACCGGCCTCTTTGATCGTCGGGTCACCGAAGAAGACCTCCGCCTTGTCGGTGACCGAAAGCGGGCTCGCCGGGGTTGGCTTTCCGGTAGCGATCGTAGCCCCTTTGGTAGGGCCGAGTCCGATGGCGTACATCACAATCGGCTCATCGCGCTTCGCCGGATGAGACTTGTTCACGGGTGTTCCGTCGTCATGGAATATCAGGGCGTCCAGTGTGGCTGTGTTCACCAGGATCGCGGGCGCATACTTCACCACGGTAATGTTCGTAGCAGCGGTTGCCACCTTCTGATCCACGGAGCGGATCACCAGCGAATGCCTTCCAGCCGTCGTGGTATTGGGAATCTGCAGATTCACCTGGCCGGTGGACGTCATGAAAATCGGCAGTGGCGCATTATCCAAAGTAATGCAGCTCCCGCCCAGCACCATCGGCAGCGGGTCGGTAGAGGCCTGTCCGTCCGTCCCCAGGTTCCTCCCGAAAATCGAGACAATACTGCCCGGCGCGATGTCCGGCAGATAGCTGCCCAGGTTGACGATCCCGTTTGGATTGACGGCAGGCCGCGATTGCGGGTTCACCGGCGCCGTATCCAGGGGAACCACCGAGAGTCCGCTCGTCGTCAAAACATAGGCTGTGGAACCCGTAGCGTCCACGGCCATCATGCGGGCGCTAACGTTCACGCGCTGTGTTCCAGTCTGTGTGGTCAGGGGACCTTCCAGCGCGGGCATGCTGCTCCGAACCAGACCTGTAGCCACGTCTACCATTTCAATTGTCGGCGTTGTAGTCACGGCGGCGGTCGTGCTCGCGCGCGTGGGCTGCACAAAGCGCAGATAGGTATTCGCGTTCAGCGAAACCAGGGTGGAGATGGGACGGGTCGCGGTGACCACCGGTCCCGACGTTCCCACCGGCGTGAGGGACTGGTTCAGAATCTTGTCGTTGACGATGAAATATTGCCCGCGTGGACCAGCGGCCAGAGTCCCGAAGTAGCCCTGAATCGGGGTGGTCACCACCGTCTGGCCGATCACGTATTCATCCACGTTGGAGTCGTAGAGATAAGCCCTGCCGTCGCCACCCAGCAGCAAGGCGAATTCTCCGCCTGGGGTGGCAATCATGGTGCGCGGCGCCATCACAACGGTCGCGGCAGTGCCGACCGCTCCGTTGGTAGGCCGGGGAATTGCCTCATTGTTCACCGTCTTCCAGAGCGATCCGTTGGACATCACAATCTGCAGACCGCGGAGCGTCGACACAACGGTGTTGGGCGTAATTAAAGTGGTGCTCGCGTTGTAGGGTAGCGCCGGGAACTTCACCTTGCCGGTCACCTGCCCCTTGTCCAGATCGATAATGCTGATGCTTTCGCCGCCCGTGTTAGCAACGTAAAGCGTGTTCCCGTCCGGGGTCAGCGCCAGCGACCGCGGCAATTGGCCGACCTTAATCGGGGACAGGAATGTCTTCGTCCGCATGTCGAATACTTCCACCTGGTTCATTCCCGAATTGGCGACGTAGACGCGCTGGCGTACAGTATCGGAGACAATATCCACCAGGCCTTCCGCGGCGGACGCACCGACGTTCACTTGCATAATGTCGCCCACCGCTTCGGCATTCCGCGAATTCTGGATGACACGAACGATCGGCGGAATGTTGATCGCCTCGTTTGATTGCACCGTAAAGTCGGACGGAATTGTGCTCCCCAGTGAGCTGCTCACGCTGGAATTGATGGTGAAGTTCAAAAGCGTGCCGTCGGGTTGCTGTTGAATGCTGAGTTGCGGCGCCGTCCCGGTTGCGGCGGTTTGTTGCGCTACTGTCGGAACGCCTACGGTGCCGGTCGCCACTCCCCCGCCACCGAATCCGGCTCCTGTTCCCGCACCGGCGCCGGCTCCAGGACCAGCACCCGGGCCGACGCCACCTGGCAATACGACGGGCAAGCCGCCGCCCGGGAAGTTGATGATAATTCCACCGCCGACTGCGCCGCCGCCCGCCCCGCCGGCCCCGCCCAGCGCATTATTCGCTGTCGGACCAGTCGCGATCACCTGCGCGGTGGCGGTGAATCGTCCCTGTCCTTTGTTCCTCACCAGCACTCTGGCTATATTTTTCTGCGCCACAACACCGCATTGATCCTTAGCCACCAGAAGGACGGACGAATCCGGCACGGCGATGGGGCTGTTATAGATCGCGGACACCGGCAGGATTATGAATCCGGATTGCGAGAGAGCATACACCATGGCGCCGTCCGCGGTCGAAACCATCTTGCCGCTCAGATTCTCCGGCAACTGGATCCCCAGCCGGATCAGCAGATTTTCGGGATCGTTGAGCATCATCTGGCTCACATTGGCACGCGCCGCGGGGTTCTGCTGAGGAGCGATATTGAAGGCCGTGTAGAGCACCGAACCGTCCGGTGAGAACAGGCTGCCGCCCTGGTTCTGCTGCGTATTGAAGTTCACGTTGGCGGCAAAGGCATAGGCCGAATTCGCGGCGTTCTGCTGCGCCAGGATCGCCAGCGTCTCGGTGTCGAACAGGCTCAGACCCGCCATGAAGCGGGTCCCGTCCGGTGAAACCGATATCACACTGGATATGTTGGTGAGCGTCCGGCTTCTCAGCACGCTGCCGGAAGCAGTCTCAAAAACGAACACACTCCGCGTCGTAGTGGTCGGATTGTTCAGTCCGATAATCAAGCGCCCATCGGGCGTCGCCACCAGGTGGCTCCGCGAAGCGTTGTAGCTCGCGGTGGTGCCCGGTGCTGCCGGCGCCGGGAGCGTCACGGCAACTGAACTCAAACTGGAAGTCGCAGCCGCGTTGGGATCGTAGAGCAGCATCGTCTGGGTGGGCGGCGTATTGGCGGCTCCAGCAACCCCTACCGTCGTAATCAGGGCGCGTTCATCGGCTCCGACCGCGATCCCCTCGGGCGCGGCGGGAACGCTCACCCGCTTGGTGATGACGCCGGCATCCAGGTCGATCACATCCAGTGCGGACGCGCTGTAGCAGACAACGTAGAGCAGTTTTCCGTTCCGTGAGATCGCTCCTGCTACCGGCTGCGTGTCGGTCGGAATCGCATTGAGGAAGCGCCTCTGTGCCGTGTCGTAAACGTCGATCCGGTTCGCCGTGCTGTTCATCACATACAGCCGGCGGCGTGTCTCATCCAGAACCAGATCGGAAGCCGCTCCAAGCACGGACACAGGGGTTCCGAACGTGGCCCCGAAGGCCGCGGAGGCACCCAGGATTGCCAGGAGAATATATGGGTTGCATTTCATGGCGGTCACGGTTTTTGCACGGTGAATACAGTGGGATCGCTTTGCTGCCCTGTAGCCAGCGAACGAACCTGCACCACGTAAGACCCGGAAGGCAGATCTGGCGGCACCTGCGCCGAGATCTGGCCGCCGGCCGTTTGCAGCAGGGGAATAGCGGTATCGCTGAACGTCACGCACGATCCCCCCAACACGATGGGAGCCGGCAATTGGTCGGCCGTCCCGGGCGTTGCCAGGTTTGTGCCGTTCAATTGAACAAAGGAACCGGGCCTGATGTTTCGTGATCCGTCGCTCGAATTCACAATCGAGTTCGCCGCCGCCAGTAGCGGACGGCTCGCTCCGCCCGGAGTCATGGGAATCACAGTCAGCCCCGAAAGCGTAATCGCATAAGCCGTTCCGCCTGCATCCACCTGAATCTGCCGCGGAGGCACATTGACCCTGGGCGTTCCGAAAGCGGAGAACACAGGGTTCTCGGCGATAGGACCCACCACGGAAATTGAGTTATTGCGGAAGTCCAGAACTTCAAGCAGCGGCCGGGCATCGCCGGAAGGCGTGCTTGTAATGGCGGCCTTCACCGGAGTGGTAATGCGAACGAACGTATTGACGTCTACCGGGGCTACGGCGGCTACGTTGCGGATAGCCGACAGGGGCCCGGCCGGCGTAGAACTGGGCGTCTCCGATCCTCCAATCAAGGCCAGCGCGGAGTTCATGATGAATCCGTTCTCCAGAAGATACGACCCGTCCGCGGCCGCTGCCAGCGGGCCGAAGTACCCTTGGATGACCGCCTGGGAATAGGGACGATTGGAAATAGTGAACGTATCCGCCAAACCGCTGTAGAGGTACGCCGTTCCGTTGCCGGAAACAGCGATGATGGACTGCCCATCCTGCGAGGCGATCATCTTCGGCACCGAACCGGCCGTGACCAACTGCGCAGGCGTAACTGAATTAGCGGGCCGCACGGTTGCTTCACCGTTCACCACCTTCCACTGCGAGCCATCCGACTTGATGATCTGCAATCCGAAAAGTCCGTTCGCAATCGCCTGCGGAGAAATGGGCGTGGATGCCCCCGAGCGCGGAATGGGGGGAAACCGAACCGAGCCGGTGACCTGCTGCGAAATCAAATCGACAATGCTGATGGATTCTCCGCCGGTGTTTGCGACGTAAAGAGTGTCGCCGTCCGGCCCAAACGCCATTTGATGCGGAAGCTGGCCGACCTCAATCGGATTCACAAAGGCCTGTTTCACTTTGTCAAATACTTCGATCCGGTTATAGCCCGAATTGCTGAGGTAGACGAGCCCGCGCGCCTCGTCCACCAGGATGTCCTGCAGTCCTTCCGCGCGTGTGGTCGTGGTGACCCGGGGGTAAATAACACCCCGCTGGTCCGGCTGCCGGACGTTCATATACACCTGGATCGTGTTGGGCACATTGATCGCTTCCGGCGAAGAAATGTTGATCAGCAATGGAGTTCCGGTATTGGTGACTCCGCCGCCGCTATAAAGGTTGGTTCCAAACTGCCGCGTCACGTTCGTCCGGCCCGGCTCCATCGCAAAGTTGATGGTGCTGGGGACAACACCACCGGTGCTCTGGGCAATCAGCGCGGCTGTAGCGTCGGGAACGCTGTAGGTCAGTTTGCCCTTCCCCAGGTTTGTCACCGGCACTGAGAAACGGGCGACTCCGCGGTGGCAATCGTCAACGGCCAGAAACACCGCGGTAGTCTGCGGCTGGAGAATCGGATAGTCGTAAAGATGAGCCAGCGGCAAGTGGAGCAGGCCGGATTCGGAGATGCCCCAAGCCTCCGAGTCATCCGAGGTGATCACCATTCGGGCGATCAAGCTCTCCGGAATCTTAATTCCGAGATTGGCACGCAAGTGGTGGGAGTTCGAAATCAGCAAGGTGGACGCCTGCGCCCGGGTGGCAGGTATAGAGAACGGGGCGACGTTGAAGGCGCTGTAGATGGTCTCGCCGTCCCCGGAAAAGGTGCTGCCGCCGACATTTTGAAGCGTAGAAAATGTTGGATTCGCCAGGGTGCTCAGGGGAAAAGGGACATTCGCGGTGCTCTGCTGTGCGATGACGGCGAGCGTCGCAGTCTCGTAGAGCGTGAAACCCGCCATAAAACGCGATCCGTCGGGCGAAATCGACAGCACTGTCGATTGGCCGGTGACGATGCGGCTGCGAAGAATGGAGCCGGAAGCGGTTTCATAGACGAACAACACGGTGGAGGCGTTGTTGTTGATAGTGCTCAGACCAATGATGAATGCCCCATCGGCGGTGCGCAGCAGTTTGCCGCGGAAAGTGGTCTGGGGCCGGGGCAGCACGACAGGGGAAACCGGCGCCGGGGTGGGCGGCGGCGGTGCGAACGCGACTGGCGTCAGTTGCTGGCTCTGGGTCTGAGTCGGATCGAAGATCAGCAGGGAGTTGATCTGGTCCGTGCTGCTGGTGCCCTGCGTGCTGATGAGAACCCGCCCATCGTTGCCCACGGCGACACCTTCGGGCTTGGCGGTAAGCAGCACGGTGGTGGTGACGGAATTGGATCGAAGGTCAATCACGGACAGGCTGGAGCTGGAATTGTTGCTGACGTAGAGGAAGTCCCCGTTCATCGACATGGCGCCTGCAACCGGAAGAGTGCCCACCGAAATCGAACCCGAAATCTTCTTTCCGATGTAGTCGTAGATATCAACGCGGTTTGCTGCCGAATTGAGGAGATACAGATTGCCCCGCATCTCGTCCAAGACAACGTCCGACGGTGAACCGCCTAATCGTATGACGTCACCGAAAGTGGCTCCCGTGGATTGGGCCGAAGCAAGGGAGGAGACAAGCAAAAATACCAATAAGAAGGCGCAGTTCCGGCGGGGCATAGTATGAGTCTCTCACTTTAACAACGCCACCGCCCAAGAGTTTGTAAAGACCGCGTAAAGTTGATGTTAAGACGGTTAGGCTTCTGGATTTTACACTCTTAACCAGCTTTTTTCGCAACTTTAACCTCGACGTTGCAGGAACTTACGTCTTGGTTAGCATCATGAATTGTGTTTCAGAATTACCACATGAGGCTCTCGATACGCTGGGCGCTGATGCGCACCTGATGCTTAGCGTCAAACTGGGGGATGGAGTTGCGCTGGAAGCGCTGGTAAAGAAACACCGCCGGCCCATTGTTTACTTCCTCTACCGGATGGTGAAGAACTGGGCGGTCGCCGAAGAACTGGCCCAGGAGGTCTTTTTCAAGATCTACCGCTACCGGGCCACTTATGAGGCCACCGCACCCTTCAACAAGTGGCTGTACCGGATTGCCATGCACACTGGTCTGAATTACATCCGGTCCATCAAGCATGAAAAGGACCAGACGAGCCTCGATCAGGTTATGCCTCGCGGCAAACAGCGCCAGGTAGCGGACGGGAAGCCCGGAGCGGAATCCAACATCATCCGCGAGGGGCGCCTGCAGACGGTGCGTCAGGCAATCGACGATCTTCCCGAGCGCCAGCGTGTGGTGGTGTACATGCACAAATACCGCGAAATGGAATATACGCAGATTGCGCAGGCGATGGGTTGCTCCACCCTGGCCATCAAGTCTCTCGCATTCCGCGCTTACTCGACTTTGCGGGTCCGCCTGGCGAATGTCGCCTAGGAAGCACGATCCACGTATAATTTCGACTATGCGGAGATGGCCCAGCAAAGATGCACTTTCGCTCGGATTGATGTGCACGGTGCTGCTGCTGTTGCCGGTGCTGGGAGTGCTGCAATACCGCTGGGTGGGCCAGGTCAGCCAGGCCGAGCGTGAGCGGATGCAGACCAATCTGCTGAAAATCACCACCCGCTTCGCCGAGGATTTCGACCATGAAGTCGGCCACGAGTTAGCCAACTCCTCCATCTCGTTCCAGCGGGGAATGGAGGTAGAACCGGATCACATGGACGAGGAGTTCATGCGGCAGTACAGGAAATGGCACCGCACCACGCAGTATCCGAAGATGTTCCGGCGCGGCTGCCTGGCGGAGATGCCGAAGGCGCAGGGCGAACCGACGCTTTCCTGCTTTGATCCGAAGACCGGCGAGTTCGAGCGTACGGATTGGCCCGCCGAGTTTGCTTCGGTACGGGAACGCTTAGCCAGTTTCGCGGCCGGAAGGGTGGGGGCCCGCACACCCGCGGCGGAAGAGAGTCCCATCATCACGGCTCCACTTTTCCCCCCTCCCACCGGAGGCCGGATGTTCGGGGAACCCGGCCAGCCCCGCGGGTTTCCGCGTATCACGCATTGGTCCATCACGGAACTGAACGTCAACTTCCTGGCAGGCGAGTTCCTCCCCGCCATGATCCAGCGGCATTTCGGCCACTCCGACGGCCTCGACTACGACGTGAATGTGGTGTCTCGCGCCGACCCGCGGATAGTGCTCTACCGGTCGGATCCGAAACGAGTGCTTGCCACTCCCCTGAAAGGCGACGCGGTAGTGGCCATCTTCGATCCGCGCAGCGAGCGCTTTGCGCGATTCGGGCAGGGCCCCCCGCGTGGCCCCGGAGCGGAGCGCGGCCGATGGCAGTTGGTCGTGAACCGCCGTGCCGGATCCATGGAGAAGGTAGTAGGCGAGGCCCGGATCCGGAACCTGGCCATCGGCTTCGTGGTCCTGCTGTTATTGGGCGCAAGCATCCTCATGATCATCATCTCGACACGCAGGGCGCAGAGGCTGTTGCAGGCGCAGATGGAATTCGTGGCGGGCATTTCCCATGAGTTCCGCACGCCGCTCGCTGTGATCTGCTCGGCTGGTGCGAATCTGGCCGATGGCGTGGTGACGTCCGATCTGAAGGCGCAGCAATACGGGGATGTAATTCGCAAGGAGGGCCGCCGGCTTTCCGAACTGGTGGAGCAGGTGCTGGGATTTTCCGGCGCACAGTCCGGCTGGACACACTACGACCTGCAACCTGTGGATGTTCACGAAGTAGTCGAGCGATCCGTCGCCGCCTGCCAGTCCGCCCTGAGCGAAGCCCACTGCAAGGTGGAGAGCGTAGTGCAGCCAGGTCTGCCGCAGATCATGGCGGATACCGGAGCCTTGGAGCGATGCATCAAGAACCTGATCGGCAACGCTACCAAGTATGCGCATGAGAGCGGCTGGATCGGGGTCTTCGCGGACCGTGGAGAGAACGAGAACGGCCCCTACCTGCGCATCCGTGTCGAGGACAAGGGACCGGGGATCAAAGAGGCCGACCTGCCACATATCTTCGAGCCGTTCTATCGCAGCCGCGATGCGGTGGAGGCGCGTGTTCACGGAGCCGGCCTTGGACTTAGCCTGGTGAAGAAGATCATCGAACAGCATTCGGGAAGGGTGAAGGTGTCAGGCGTACCGGGCGGCGGCACGTGCTTTGCCCTCTATGTTCCGATAGTCACCGAAACGGTGGGAGCCAATTAGTGCAGAAGCGTCTATTGCTGGTCGAAGATGAACTTGGGCTGGTACTCACGCTGTCAGACCGCTTCCGCATGGAAGGCTATGAAGTGCATACTGCCTCCGACGGGAATGAAGGACTGGCGGCCGCGTTGAACAATTCCTTCGACCTGATCCTTCTGGACGTCATGCTTCCCGGAAAGAGCGGATACGACATCTGCCGCGAGGTGCGCGCCAAAGGCAACGAGACGCCGATCATGATGCTGACCGCGCGCGGTCAAGTGGTGGACAAAGTGGTGGGGCTGAAACTAGGCGCCGACGACTACATCACCAAGCCGTTCGACATGGTTGAGCTGCTGGCACGGATGGAAGCGCTGCTGCGCCGTGCGCCAAACTCGGCCAAGCCGTCCGCCACATACCAGTTCGGCGAGGTGCGAATCGACTTCCGGAAGGCCGAGGTGATTCGCCGCGGTGCCCACGTGGTCTTGTCGGCCCGTGAGTTCACTCTGCTGCGGTATCTGATCGATAACCGCGGCGCTACCGTTTCCCGTGAAGAGCTGCTGAATCAGGTCTGGGGACACCAGGCTATTCCCACCACGCGCACCGTGGACGTCCACGTGGCCTGGCTGCGGCAGAAGCTCGAAGACAACCCGAAGTACCCGGAGTATATTTTGACTATCCGCGGCATCGGCTACCGCTTCGCCGGCTAGTGGTGATCGACGCGCGGCTCAATCTCGCGGGCGCGCAGTTCGCGAATCAACTCCCTCATTCGCTCCACCACGGCCTCGACGAATCGCCTCCCTTTCTCCGCGGTCGCTTTCGTCGGGTCGCCTGATGTTCCGGTCTTGGAATAACGGCTGAAGAACTCCTGAAAGAAGACCGGCGACGGCGATTGCAGGTCCCAGTAGAAGTACTCAGAGCGCTGCACCGGAATATCCCGCTCTGCGTGTTCCATCTGAACGAGGTTGCCGCAGAGGTGCAGCAGCACGGATGTTTCCAGTTCACAGCCGTGGGCCATGCCGCCTGGAAATTCGGATTCTCGGAGTTCCGTGAACAGCGCCTTCGGAATCAGGTTCCACCACGGAATCATGGCGCAGATGGCGTTGCTGTGGTTGGTGATGTTGCGCGCCGCGATGTCGAGGAAAGGCACGTTGCTGCCGTGTCCGTTCACCAGCAGAATCTTCTTGAAGCCGTGATAGGCGAGGCTTTTGCCAATATCGCTGATGTAGTGGATGAAGGTATCGCCCTGCACCGCGATGGTGCCGGGGAAGTCCATGTGGTGCTCATTGAAGGCGTAGTAGACCGACGGAAGAAGCACCGCTTCCTCCGGCATGCCGGCTACGGCCAGACGGGACATCTCGGTGGCGGTCATCACATCAGCCACCAGCGGAAGATGCGGTCCGTGCTGCTCGATGGTGCCCACCGGCAGAACGGCCACACGATTCTGTGCAACGGCCTCGCGGATTTCGGGCCAGGTGAATTCTTCGTATCTGTATTTTGTCGCCATAGCGGTTACATCCTGAAGCGCGCGATCGTTTCTCCATCGAGTTCAATGCCGAGCCCGGGCTCCTGCGGAATGTCCAGCTAGCCGTCTTTGGCACGGAGCTTTTGTCTGGTCAGCGATTCGCGAAGATTTGGTTCCCTCCTCAGCGCGACCATCACGTTGATGTAGGTGGTGAAGCCGCGATTCGCCAGAAGCAGGCCGCGGTCGGCACCTCGACGGCCGCTGTAGATGTTGCCGCGATACATGTTGTGCCAGATCTTTGCCGTCTCGAACGGGTCCTCGCCGACGACGAAGGTGGCCACGCTGTCGCAATGGAACTTCACATCCGGCTGACGCAGGCAGATCGTTTCAACGCTTGTAACCTTCATGAGTTTCTCATTTGATGTGCTTGTCCGCGAAGGCCAGGTATTGATCCCAATCGTATTCGGTGACGTCGTGTTTGCCGGCCCGGATGTGATAGGCAATGTCGTTCATGATGGGCTGATGAAGGCCGGGCATCTCGTCGGTGCCGAGTCCCTTCTTTCCGAAAAGAGCATAAACGGGGTCGGCATTGCGGCCGCCTAGAAACTCGCCGCGCGGATCGGACCACTGGTCGCCTTCGGCGCTGGCGATATAGACGGGACGCGGCGCCATCAGCGCGATGATCATGTGCGAGTCGAAGGGGAGGGCCGCTTCGTTATCGTTGTACTGTTTGTAATTCCCGCAGAACCAGTGCGGGAACGAGGTGTTGATGCGCGCTACAGTCTCTCCGAAGTTGCGGTGGCTGAGCGCCGCTCCGCCTTCGCCGGATTCGTTGAGGATCACCATGGCGAACCGTTGGTCGTGTGCGCCGGCCCACGCCGCCGCTTTGCCCAGGCGGGAGTGACCCATGACGGCGACCCGGTGGGCGTCGATGTCCTTGTCGGTTTCCAGATAGTCGAGGGCGCGGCTTAAACCCCATGCCCAGGCAGCGATGGAAGCCCACTCATCCGGGGCGGGCTTGGTTTGGCCCGGTTTGTAGAAGAGGGGATGGACTCCGTTTTGAAAGCCATCGTCGTAGTCAGGGTCGATGTCGCCGTAGTAGATGGTCGCCAGACCGTAGCCCCGGGCGAGGACTTTTTCGACCTGCCACTGGCCGGCTCCGCGGCCGCGGGCTTTCTCTTTGGCGGCGTCGGGGACTGGAGCGTAGTCGGGTTTGGGGCCGATTAAGTGCGCGGCGAGGGTGATGCCGGGGTCTGTGCTGACGGTATGGTTGCCACCGAAGTTCAGGCCCAGGAAGACCGGCACCGGCTTCTTTGCTTCTGCTGGCAAGTAGATGAGGATGTCCATCTTTACTGTCTTGCCGTTGTTGGTCATGGAGACCGTGACTTGTTTGCGGATTGCCTTGCCGCCGAGGGCCTGCTTGTCGAGGTTGGTGATTTCGGATGAGGTTTTTTGGGGCTTGCCCGGGCTGCGGCCGAACATCTGCGTCTCGAGGAGCTTCTCGATTTCCGGGCGGCGGGTTTGGTTCCAGGCGTCGAGGGTGGTTACGTTGAGGCTGGGGAGGGTGTAGGTGGATACTTTGGATTCGTCGTAGTTGAAGCCCGCGGGTTGGGCGTGGAGTGTGGCGGCGAGGAGGAGCGCGGCCAGGGGGCCGCGCGCGGGCAAGAGTGCCCGCCGTCCTGAGGGGCCGAACACGTGGGTGGGGTTCAACCGGGCGGTGGGGTTCAAATGGGTGCCGGGGTTCAACCCGGTGGTGGGGTTCAACCACGTGGCGAGGTTCAAGCGGGTTGCGAGGTTCAATAGGGTGGCGTCGGTGAACCGGGTAGCGAGATTGAACCGGGCGGTCGGGTTCAACCGGGTGTTGGGATTCGTGGGGTTCACTTTGCGGCCTTCTTTAGGTATGCGTCTACCTGTTGTTCCAGCAGGTCGAAGGGGAGTGCGCCGTTGCCTAGGATCACGTCGTGGAAGTCTCGGAGGTTGAATTTCGGGCCTAACTGTTTCTCGGCTTTGGCGCGGAGTTCCTTGATCTTGAGTTCGCCCATCTTGTAGCTAAGGGCTTGGCCGGGCCATGCGATGTAGCGGTCCACCTCGGAGACACGCTCGCCGCCCGTGTTCTCGCGGAAGTAGTCGAGGGCCTGCTGGCGGCTCCAGCCCAACGCGTGAAGACCGGTATCGACCACCAGGCGGCAGGCCCGGAACATCTCCGAATTGAACTTGCCGAAGCGCGTGTAGGGAGTCTGGTAGAAGCCGATTTCATCGCCGAGGCTCTCGGCATAGAGGCCCCAGCCTTCCGAGTAGGCGGATAGAATCCAGAGACTGCGAAAGTCGGGGATGTTGGGGTTCTCCTGCGCCAGAGCCAACTGCATGTGATGGCCGGGCACGGCTTCGTGGAAGACCAGTGAATCCATCGTCCAACTCGGGACGCCGGACGGCAGGTAGATATTGGCGTAGAAGTAGCCCGCGCGCGTGCCATCTTTAGCCGGCGGCGCATAGTGTGCGGCAGACGCGGGGGCTTCGTAATCGGGGATCGAGATCACGCCATATGGCATGCGCGGAAGCTTATTGAACAGCTTTACCATCTCGGGGTCGGCACGCTTGGCTACTGCCCGATAGGCTGCCAGCAGCTCTTCCGGGGTCTTGTAAAAGAACTTGGGATCGGTAGTGAGGTACTTCTGGAAATCGGTAAAGCTTCCCTTGAAGTGCACTTCCTTCTGAATCTTCTCCAGTTCGGCGCGGATCCGCTTCACCTCACTCAGACCGAGATCATGAATCTCCTGCGGCGTCTGATTCGTGGTGGTCATCAGCCGGACCTGCATGGCGTACCATTCTTTCCCATTCGGCATTTCCGTTACCGGCGTGACGTCGCGGCCTTTCGGGATGTAGGTGGTTTGGAGATAACTGCGGTAGCTGCGAATGGCGGGGGCGAGCGATTCCCGATAGATGCGGTCTGCCTGCGTCTTGAGGCGGTCGCGATCGGATGCGGAGATGGAGGCGGGCATTTTCTCGAAGCTCTCCATCAGCGGGCTCTTGTGCGGATCTTCCGGCGTCTGCGCCGCTAACTGATCCGGCAGGTAGCGCAGCACGATCTTTGGTGTGGTTATGCCTTTTGCGATCGCCTGGTTGAGAATGGCCTTGGTTTGATCCAGCAGGAGGGGAACTGCCTTCATACGGGCGAGCAGGTCTTCATAGTCCTTGAGCGTCACTTTAGGCGCGCGTTCGAAGGCGTTGGAAATCTGCAGATGAATACCTGTCATCTGGTTGGTGAGCATGAAGTACAACTGGAACTCGCGCTGTTCAATTTGCGCCGCTGCATACCGGCCCAGAACGTCGTAGTTGAGTTGATCGGTAGGATTCAGGCGGTCGCGGTGGATTGCCGCCCTGGCTGTTTGAAAGCCTTCCAGCATTTTCCGCTCTCGAGCCAAACCTTCGGGAGACAGGTCTGACCAGCGATCGTTGGAGCCGGGAATGCCGAAGATGGTTCCCGCTTCCGGATTCTCGCGGAGCACTCCTTTATAGACGTCATCGAAAAGCAGGTGCAGCTTTTGAGTGTCGTCCTGCGCCAGTGCGCAGGACGAAATCAACGTTAACAGGAGTGCGATGCGCATTTTTCTAGCGTACCCAATCGGGTGCTACGTAAGAATAGAAGACCACGATGAGCCCGAGCATACAGGAGAGAAAAATGCTGTGTTTGAGCGTGAAGCGGAAGAGCCTGGATTCGTCGGCCTGCGTCATGCAGGTGGCCGCGCCGGCCACGGCGATGCTGGAGAGGCTGATCATCTTGCCCATCACGCCGCCAGCCGAGTTGGAGGCCGCCATGAGCAACGGGTTGAGGTGCAGCGTCGTCGCCGTGACCACCTGCAGGTTGCCGAACAGAGCGTTAGCCGATGTATCGCTGCCGGTGAGGAAGACGCCGAGCCATCCGAGGATTGCACTGAAGAAGGGGAAGAGGACGCCTGTACCGGCGAAGGCCAGTCCGAGAGTCGCCGTGGCGCCGGAGTAATTCATGAGGAACGCGAGGCCGAGCACCGTGGCGATAGTGAGAATGGAGAACTTCAACTGGCGAAAGGTGAGGGCGATGGTGGAGCCCAGGGCGGACATCGGCATCTTGAGGAGCAGCGCCGAAAGGAAAGCCGCGATCATGCACGATGTGCCGGATGCGGAGAGGAGATTCAAGGTATACGACGCCGCGTACGGAGAAGGCTTGGCGGATACCGGGGGCATTCGCTGAACCAGGTTATGAAGTCCGGGCCAGCCAAAGACGCTGGTCGCCTGATTGAGGACCGCCTTCACTCCGTCGACGCTCCAGAGCAGAACCAGCACGACGAGCAATACGTAGGGCATCCAGGCAACCAGTGTGGCCGAAGTTTCGTGCTTTTTGAGCACGGCCATCTTCGCCGCGTCCGGCATTTCGAAGTGGTCCTTTGGCTTCCAGAAATTGAGAAGCACCACCAGGGATCCGATCGCGGCCAGGGACGCGAGGATATCCGTCAATTGCGGCCCGATGAAATTCGAGACGTAGAACTGCGTTCCGGCAAAGCTGACGCCGCAGAGAATGGCGGCAGGCAACACGCCGCGCAGCGCCCGCATTCCACCCATCACGAGAATGAGGTAGCTGGGGACAAACACGGACATGGGCGCGCAGATGCGGCCGACGTTGGCACTGAGGTCGGCCAGCGGGAGTCCGGTGATGCCCGCCAGCGTGACGACCGGGATCCCGATGGAGCCGAAGGCAACCGGGGCGGTGTTGGCCAAGAGGCAAATACCCGCGGCGTAGAACGGTGAGAAGCCCAGGCCGGTGAGCATGGCCGCAGCGACCGCGACGGGAGTACCGAAGCCGGCCGCTCCCTCCACAAAAGCTCCAAATGCGAAAGCGATAAGCAGGGCCTGGATGCGGCGATCCTGCGTCAGGCTGCCGACGGAATCCTTGATGATTTCAAACTTTCCCGTCTCGACCGTGATGCGGTAAAGGACCACGGCCCAGAACACCACCCAGCAGATTGGAAAAAGACCGAACGCCGCGCCGTATCCAATGGAGCTAAAGATCAGGTTGATGGGCATGCCATAGGCGCCGATGGAAACGGCAATCGCTGCAGCGAGGCCTGACATGGCCGCGATCCACGCGGGTTTGCGAAGACCTCCGAGGAGAAACAAGAGAGTGAAGATGGGGAGCGCTGCGACCAGGGAGGACATGGCGACGCTCTGCATGATTGGGGTATAGGTCTGTTGCCACATGTTTTTTCAGTTTGTTTGTTGTGCCGTATGATTATTCCACGTTTCCGGCGGATGTTCACGCAACGGACCTATCTGACTGATATTGCGGCGCTGCGGGCGAAATGGTGGGTTCGTTGGTACGAATCGCAATTTCGCGGTACACGAGGTCTTTGAACGGTTCGTAGGCGCGGTTGAATCTCGTGACGGCCGCGGTGTAGCGACGCTCGAGGTAGTCGAGCACGGTGGCTTCGTTGGTACAAAAAGCTTCGTCAATCGCGCGCTCAATTCCGCTGCGGAGATGCCGGGCGGTGGCGAATTCCAGCACCACGGCTTCTTCGGATGGGGTCTGGGGTAGGACTGTGGGCCGGAATGCGGCCACGATTTCAGCGATGGCTTCCCGATCTTCGGCGGTGAGCTCGACAGGTTTACGGGAGCGGAGATTGTGGAGAGTGGAGTTGCGCGCACTTTGGGCTTTCCCTTCGGGAGTACGCGGACCGGTGGATCGCTGCGCGTTGCGCCGGTTAGCCGCTAGTTTCGCTTCGGAGATCATGATTGACACCTCGCATTTCAGATCGAGACTAACGCCGCGGAAGCGAACTGGTGTCGGATTTTTGGTCAGATTGCTGATTTGACGGCAGAAATAAAGTTGGGCGCGACGTGATTTGCACAGAGTCCCGCGCAGCGGAGCCGGGTTTTATCTCGAAGGAGTAGGAATCATGCCCAAGTTGGTATTCAACAATCAACCAGGTTCGTGGCACACAGGTTCGGACTATCCCAGCGTGCCGCTGACCAGAGTGAGCTGGGAAACCACGCCGCATCATGCTTTGGCGTATATATTTTTTGGACACGTGAATATCGATTTCGATGGGTCGCCAACGGCGTACGGACCCGCCGGAATCAACCCGCCGCCGGATGACGATCTCGGCAACGCCGGCAATGCCAGCCAGGGTTATTTCGGCGTGCTGGGCTTAAGTCCGAGCGATCCCCTGGTCACGAGCCGCCAAGCGAAAATCGACACTACGGCGCCGAAATTTCTGGGAACATTTCCGGTGGTGCAGCAGGCCAAAAATGGAGATCCGAAGCCGGGCTATTATGTTTCGACAACACCTCACGCCAGCGGACCGCGGCATTTCCAGAACAGTTACATTGACGCATCCAAGATCGCGTTTGGAGCCCTGGACGGACGCCTGGCACCGCTCGGATTCTCGCTGGGCGACTATGGACTGGCGATTCGCCATGACGAGAATTTGCAAAGCGCCTTCTATTTTGCGGATGCCGGGGCTTCCAAGTTCGCACTGGGAGAATGTTCGCACCGGGTGGGGAAGGATCTTGGCGGCACTGGGCGGGCAAGCCACTTCAACAACAACTATGCGGTGAGTTTCATCCTTTTTCCGAACTCCGGACAAACGGCGCCAAAGATGTTCCCGGAGCTAACCGACAACACGATCAAGACAGGTTTGCGGCCGCGCTTGAACGATCTCTCCCGAGCCACTAACGCCGGCGATCTGGGCTTGCTGATGGCCTTCAATGAGACAGGTCCCAAAACTGTGCCTCAGGGAAAGCAGAAGTTGGAAAAGTTTCTGAAAGGCCCCGCCCATGCAAAACCGGCCAACTATGCGACGATCCTCTTAGGCCTCGCGACATTCGGGTTTTGGCCCTTTCCGGACGTTCCACGCGAGGAGAGGTCGCCCTTCGATAAGGGACCGAGCCATGGCCCTTCCACTCGGGATCTGTTTTTTTAACTCCGCGGTTAGGAGACTCGCGAGGGTCGCAGTAAGCTGAGTCATGGTGAGCTCCCTAAGCGATCTTGCAAAATACACTTTGCTGGTGGTGGGGGCTCTTTTTCCGATCGTGAATCCGATCGGCAATACTCCTATCTTCCTTTCCCTGACGCGCGGGCTCTCCAGCCATGGGCGGCGGGAGCTGGCGCGAACTATCTCGCTGAACGGCCTGGTACTGCTGCTGGCGTCTATCTTCATCGGGACGTATATCCTGGCTTTCTTTGGCATCTCACTTCCGGTGGTCCAGGTTGGCGGCGGGCTGGTAGTGATTTCCACCGGTTGGACGCTGCTGCGGCGGCCCGCGGATGACGATGACAAGGAGCAGCAGAGCAAGAAGAAGGAGTGTGAAGAGGAGACGTATTCGCGGCAGGCGTTTTATCCTTTGACGCTGCCTCTGACGGTGGGGCCGGGATCTATTTCGGTCGCGATCACGGTTGGCGCGAACCGGCCGGAGGGATCTGAGCTGCGGTGGCCGGTGATCGCCGGGATGGTGGTTGGGTCGGTGGTGATCGCGATATCCATTTACCTCAGCTACCGTTTCGCCGAGCGGATCGGGCGGACCCTTGGCGATGCCGCGATGAACGTAATCATCCGGCTTTCTTCGTTCATCCTGCTGTGTATCGGGGTTCAAATCATGTGGAACGGCGTCAGCACGCTGCTGCGCACGGTCGTGCATTGAATGCGACAATCGCAGGAAAGCCATGGCTGAAACTTCGGTGGTACTGGTTACGGGCGCCTCTTCCGGCATCGGACTGTGCTGCGCCGAGCTATTAGCGGCGAAAGGCTACAAAGTCTATGGCGCTTCGCGGCGGGATATAGCCATCCCCGGCGTGGAATCCCTTGTGATGGACGTCACCAGTGACGAGTCTGTGGCGCAGGTAATATCCACGGTGATGGCGCGGGAAGGCCGCATCGACGTGGTGGTGAACAATGCCGGCATCTCCATTGCGGGAGCCGTAGAGGATTGCTGCATTGCGGATGCCCAGGAACAGTTTGAGGTCAATTTGTTCGGAGCGCTGCGGGTTTGCCGGGCTGTGCTGCCGGGCATGCGGGAGCGGCGTTCCGGGTACATCTTGAATGTGGGGTCCATCGGCGGGCTGGTTGCGATTCCATACCAGGGGCTTTACAGCGCGTCGAAATTTGCCCTGGAGGGGTTGACGGAATCGCTGCGCCTGGAGGTTCGCGATTTTGGGATTCGCGTCGTCTTGATTGAACCCGGGGACCACCGGACGGCGCTGACTTCCCGGCGGCGGTTCGTGCAATCGGATGTGTACCAGGAGCGGTTCGATTCCGCGATTGCGCGGATGGCGTTGGATGAGCAGGGCGGGCCGCCACCGGAAGGCGTGGCGAAGCTGGTGTATCGCGTGATTCAGAAACCCAATCCGCGGCTGCGGTATACGGTGGGCCCCGTGATGCAGAGGGCGGCGGTTTGGCTGAAGAGGCTGATGCCGTACGCGGTGGTGGAGAAGGCGATGCGAAATTACTACGAGAGGTGAACTATGGTGAGCCGGATCAGCATGGTGATGTTGGGAGTCAGGGAAATGTCCCGCTCGGTGGTCTTTTATCGAGATCAGGTTGGCTTTGCGCTACAACATCAGATGCAGGGATTTGCGTTTCTCAATGCGGGCGCCGTGGCTTTGTGCCTCAGCGAGGAACTGGCAAGAAAGAAGGAGCATGTAGCGGGCGCAACCGAGATTGTGCTGGCGGTGGAGCATGTACGCGCCGCTTTCGTGGAACTGCAGACGTTAGGCGTGGAGTTTGTGAACGAGCCGCGCGTGGTCACCGGCACCCAGTGGGCGGCGAATTTCGTGGACCCTGACGGGCATCTGCTGTCGGTCTTTGGTCCGGAGTAATTAAGCCAGCGCTTGTTTGATTACTGTGCCGCCGGTGTCTGTGAGGCGCATGTTGCGGCCGGCACTGTAATAGGTGAGGCGCATGTCGTTGAGGCCCATCAGATGTAAAACAGTCGCATGAATGTCGCGCATGCGGTAGATATCCTGGACGGCTTTGAAGCCCAGATCGTCAGTAGCACCGGTTACAGAGCCTGGCTTCGTTCCGCCGCCTGCGAAGAAAATGGTCATGGCGCGCGTGTTGTGGTCGCGGCCGGCTTTATCGCGCAGGTCCGCGGGATTGTCGGGAGTGCGTCCGAATTCGCCCATCCAAACGACCAGTGTGCTGTCGAGCAGGCCGCGCTGCTTCAGATCTTTCAGAAGCCCGGCGATGGGTTTGTCCGTCTCCCTGGCGTTCTTGCGGTGACCCTTGATGAGTTCAGTGTGGCTGTCCCAGGATTGGCTGGGCGTGTAGATCTGAACGAAGCGCACGCCGCGCTCCACTAACTGGCGCGCCATGAGGCAGCGCTTACCGAAAGACTCGGTTTCCGGTTCGTTCATGCCGTAGGAGTCTTTGGTGGCCTGCGATTCCTTGGTCAGATTGAGAACGCCGGGGACCTCGGCCTGCATGCGGTAGGCGAGCTCATAGGCATCGATGCGGCCCTGGAGATCGGGATTGCTGAAGTGCGTCTTGAGCCACTCCTGGTTGTAGGTGCGGAGAAGATCCATCTCGTCGCGCTTGGCGTCCGCGGTTACGGATTCGGGAGGATTGAGGTCGCGGATGGGTTCCCCTTTCCAGCGCAGGACTGTGCCCTGATAACTGGCGGGGAGAAAGCCGCTGCCCCATTGCTGGGAGCCGCTGAAGGGAATGGAGCGGAAGTCCGGCAAGACAACAAACGCCGGCAGGTTTTGGTTTTCCGTGCCCAGGCCGAAGGTGACCCAAGCGCCGACAGACGGGCGGCCGGGGATGACGGCGCCGGTGTTCATCAGGAAGACCGCGGCGGGATGGTTGCCGTTCTCCGCCTGGATAGAGCGGACGAAAGCCATGTCGTCCACACAGGTTGCAAGGTGCGGGAAGAGGTCCGAGACAGGCATGCCGCATTGGCCGTGCTGCTTGAATTCGAACGGACTCTTCAGAATGAGCCGGGGTTTGGCGAAGAGATTGGGCTGGTCGGTATTTTTCTCTTTGCTCCAATCCATCACCGTGTTGTCGAATTTCGACAGGGCGGGCTTGGGGTCGAATGTATCCACCTGGCTTACGCCGCCCAGCATGCTGAGGAAGATGACGGACTTCGCCTTCGGTGTGTGGTGCGGCGGCTTAGGCGCGAGTGGACCCGGCGCGGCCTGGGCCTGCTGGTTGAGAAGGTTCATCAACGCTACGCCGCCTACGCCGGTGAGGCTCTGATAGAGGAATCTTCTGCGATCGTGATCGTTAGGCATTGTTTAATCCAGGTAGAGAAATTCGTTCAGGTTGAAGAGCACGACTCCCAGGCGGGTGAGCGCCTGATCCGGCGGTGATTTTTCGTAGAGCGCGGCGGCCCGTTGCGCCTCGATGGAGGAAGGGGCACGATCGACGGCCAGCCAGAATGCCTTTTGGATTTGTTTGTCGCGGGCAGGCCCGGCCAGTTCGATAACGCGCTGTGCGAAATGCTTCGCCTCATTATTGGTGAACTCGCTGTTGAGGAGCGTGAACGCCTGCGGGGCTACGGTGGTGGTGCTGCGGCGGGCGCAGGTTTCGCTCATGTTCGCGCCGTCGAAAACTTCCACCATCTGGTTCATCACGGAGCGGCGCTGGAAGGTGTAGATGGTGCGGCGGCGCTGGTCCCTCTCGTCCGACGGGAACCACTTGAAGAACTCGAAGCCCTCCGCTACGTCAGATGGAATGTCGAGGAAGACACCGGGGCCCCCCGGGGATTTTTCCAACTGGCCCGCTACGGACAGCATAGAATCGCGCAGGGTTTCCGCTTCCAGGCGCTGCCAGTTCATGCGCCACATCAGCCGGTTGTCGGGATCGACTTCGGTGAAACGCTTCGCCTCGGGATTTTCAGTGGACTGCTGGTACGTATTCGACAGCAGCATCAGTTTGTGCATTGCCTTGAGGCTCCACTTCTTCTCCACGAACTGCGTGGCGAGGTAATCGAGCAACTGCGGATTGGACGGACGGTCACCATTCTTTCCGAAGTCGCTTGGAGTGCGGACAATGCCTTCGCCGAAGTGATGCTGCCAGAGCCGGTTCATCATGACGCGCGCAGTGACCGGATTATCGGGGCTGGCGATCCAGGTTGCCAGGGCGATACGGCGGCCGGAGCTGCCACCGGCAAACGGGATGGTGGCGGGCTCTGATTTTCCAGTGATGCAGGAGAGGAAGCCGGGCTCCACTTTTTCGCCCTTGTTGGCCAGCTCGCCACCGGCCAGTACATAGGTTTCGGCGACGGACGGCACCTGGGGCGGAACTACATCGGAAACAGCGTACGCTACGGGGCGATAGCGCGGCGCGGCGTCTGTATATTTCCGGGCGTTGGTCTTGACGGTCTCGTGTTCTTTGCGCTCGCCGGCGGTATAGATGGGGTCCTTCGGGTCTTTCAGGGCCTTCAAGTAATCGGCGGCGTTCTTGTCGTCCGGTTTGAGGTTCTTCGCGGCGA
>JBDUEM010000103.1:0-23833 GCA_040002435.1 Bryobacteraceae bacterium | reverse complement strand
TTGAACCATCTGCAGAGTCTGCAGCCGATCAGCACGCTGGTGGTCACCAGTCCGTCGCCGGCCGAGGGGAAGTCGTTTGCGGCGGTGAATCTTGCTCTGGCGGAAGCGCAGCTGGCGAATAATCCCACGCTGCTGATCGATTGCGATTTCCGGCGTCCCATTGCGCACAGTTTGTTCCAGTTAGACCGGTCGCCGGGAATGACGGATTACCTCTTGGGAAAGTGCAAACTGGAAGACGCCATTCACAAGATTGCCGGTACGGGACTTTACGTGATGCCCGCTGGTGAGGCCGTGATCAATCCCCTGGAACTGTTGAACCTGCGGGAAGTGCGGGTGATGCTGGATCAGTTGCCTAGCGTGTTCAAGTGGACGATCCTGGATTCGCCTCCCCTTTTGTTCGCAGCGGATGCAAACCTGCTTTCGACGCTCTGCAGCGGCACGGTGCTGGTGGTGCGTGTTGGCACGACTACCATCGATTCCGTGACGCGGGCGATGCAGTCCCTGTGCGAAAACAATGTGCTGGGAATCATCGTCAACGGCGCAAGGCGTGGGGAACTGTACAGTAAGTACACGTACTATCACTCCTACTACTACGCTCGAACCGACGAAGTGAACTAGGGCTCTCAACCGCAGCGGCGGGGGCAGTAAACTGGAGTGGATGAAACTCTGGATGCCCCTGGCCGCCGGGTCTGCGGCGCTGTTCCTTTTTTTACAGGCGGCACCTGTGGAGCCTGTCGAAGATCAACTGGCGCGGCTGCGCAACCTGGGCAAAGCGTTCTACGAAAACACCACCACGCAGACGGAAGCCGTGGAGACTTTCCGGCAAGCCCTGAAGCTGAAGCCGGACTCGGTACGCGAGCGGCTGAACTTCGGGCTGGCTCTGCTGCGGGCGGGTAAGACCGCCGAGGGGATCGCAGAACTGGAGAAAGTCCAGAAGGCCGATCCATCGCTTCCGCATACCTGGTTCAACCTGGGGATCGTTTTTAAGAAACAGGGCGAGGCCGAGAAAGCCACTGTTCAGATGGAAAAGATGGTGGCGCTGGTTCCGGGCGAGCCGATTGCGCACTACAACCTTGGTTCCCTCTACAAGCTGGCAGGGAAAACGAACGAGGCGATTCAGCAGTTCGAAACCGCTTCGCGATTGAATCCTGCGCTGGCGGCTCCGCATTTCCAACTTTACAATTCCTATCGCACGACCTCCCAGCCGGACAAGGCGAAGGTGGAACTGGAAACCTTCCAGCGCCTGAAGAAGCAGATGGAAGGCGCGGCGATTCCGGAAGACGTGGAATGGTGCGATTACGCGGAAATCTATGAAGTGGTCTCTAATCGGGTTCCCGCGGACAAAGCGGCCGAGTTGAAATTCCGCCAACGCAGCAGCGGACCGGCCGCGGACGGAATGTTGTGGGTGGACGTCAACGGGGACGGGAAGCCGAAGCTGCTGACGTGGTCGGCGGCGGGCATCCGGGTGGAGCCGGCTGGCGTTGTGGCGGATGTGAAGGGAGTGATTTCGGTGGCGGCCGGGGATTTCAACAATGACGGCCTTCCCGATCTCTGCGTTCTCACGGCGGCAGGCCCGCAGCTTCTGGTGAATGTGAAAGGCAAGTTCCAGAAGTTCGCGGCGGATTTGCCGGCGGTGCGTTTCGAGAAAGCGGTCTGGCTGGATTTTGACCACGACTACGATCTTGACCTGGTGCTGCTTGGCAAGCAATCGATGCTGTTCCGCAACCAGGGTGCGGCCGGATTCCAGGACCATACCAAAGACTTTCCGTTCGCCCCGGGAGAAGCGCTCGATGCTGTCCCGATCCGGGCGCTGGCGGATTCCAAGAGCTTCGATCTGGCGGTCGCCTATCGCGATCACGCGGGCGTTTTATATCGCGACCAGTTGTCGGGCACCTACAAAGCCGATGCGCTCCCGTTGCCTGCCGGGGCTACTCAGATGACTGCGGTGGACATCGATAACGACGGGTCGCTCGACCTCGTCTTCGCGACTGCGGGTAACGTGAACGTCTTGAGCAATCGCAAGGGTATTTTCGGAGCTTTAGAACCGGTGGCGGCGCGAACGGCCGAGCAGGGATACGGCCTCGCTGATCTGGAGAATCGAGGGGTGCAGGATCTGATGGTGGGCGGCAGTGTCCTGCGGAACCTTGGCGGCAGGAAATTCGCGGAAGCCAAGCGAGTGGCGGTGCTGGCCGATTGCAGGCAAGCGGCGGTCTGGGGTACCGAGGTGGGATGTCTTACAACCGGCGGCGTTCGCGTTCTGGCCAACGAGACGGCCTCCGGGAATCAATGGATCCGGGTCCGGCTGGCAGGAATCAAGAATCTGAAGACCTCCCCTGGAGCTGAAGTTGAGGTGAAGGCCGGCGTGCGGTATCAGAAACAGGTCTACCAGGGCGAGCCGCTACTGTTCGGGCTAGGGAACGAGAAGTCTATCGATACGGTACGCATCACATGGCCCAACGGGCTGATCCAGAATGAAATGAAGCAGGTTCCGGGCAAGGAAGGCTACTACAAAGAGGCGCAGCGGCTTTCCGGCTCTTGCCCGATTATCTGGACCTGGAACGGGACCGGATTTGAGTACATCACCGATGTCCTGGGCGTCGCCCCGCTGGGCGCCAGTGCTGGTGAGGGGCAGTATTTCCCGGTGGATCACGACGAGTATATTCAAATCGACGGCAAGTCCTTAACGCCGGTTGATGGTGAGTATCAGGTGCGGATTACGGAAGAGCTGAGTGAGGTGGCCTATCTCGATCATGTCCGGTTGATCGCGGTGGATCATCCATCGGAAACTGCCATTTACACGAACGAGAAGTTCAAAGGGCCGCCGTTTCCCGAGTTTCGCTTGTTCGGAGTGAAGAGCCGACGGCATGCGGTTCGCGCCGCAGACGAGGCGGGCCGGGATGTTCGCGCTAAGCTGGCCGCTAAGGATCGCACTTATCCGGATGGGTTTTCGCGTACGCTGACCGGCGTCGCGCAGCTGCATACGCTGGACCTTGATTTTGGCCGCGAGGCCTCGCCGCAGAATCGCGCGGTGCTGGTGCTGAGCGGCTGGGTGGATTGGGCGGATGGCAGCACGTTCCTTGGTGTGGCGCAGGAGGGCAAGGGCGGCCTGGTTCCGCCGTACCTGCAGGTGAAAGATGAGCGCGGCAAATGGACCACGGTAATCGAGGATATGGGGATGCCCGCAGGGAAGCCGAAAACGATTGCTGTGGACCTGACGGGCAAGTTTCTCTCGGCGTCCCGCGAGGTAAGGATTGTGACGAACCTCTGCGTCTATTGGGACGAGATTTTTATGAGTGAAGACACCGCGGTGCCGCCGGCGAGGCAGACCGTGCTGGTGCAGACCGCGGCTACTCTGCGTTTCCGGGGCTTTTCTCCATCGACAATCGATCCAGAGCGAAAGCAGCCGGAGGCGTTCTCCTACAATGGCGCGACGCCTACGTCGCTGTGGAATCCGACGCCGGGGCATTACACGCGATATGGCGATGTCCGCGAACTGGCCGCGTCAGTGGATGACAAAATGATCGTCATGGGTTCGGGTGACGAGCTACAGCTTCGGTTCGATGCAAAGTCCCTTGCGCCTGTCGCCACGGGATGGACGCGGGATTTCCTTCTGCTGGTGGATGGCTGGGCCAAGGACCGCGATGCGAATACGGCGTTCTCGCAGACGACCGATCCACTGCCGTTTCACTCTATGTCGCAGTTTCCGTATCCGGCCAGCGAGCATTATCCGTCGGATGCAGGGCATGCCTCCTACAGAGAAAGATACAATACCCGCTCCGGGTTACGATTGATTCGTCCTTTGAACTAAGATGCTGAAACGTACATTTGCCATTCTGTTTTTCATTCTGCTGATCAACACGGTTTACCTGGCTGCGCTGCCGTCTCCCACAGTCTTTTACATGGCGAACGCGATGCTGCACCTGTTGCTTGGCCTGGTGCTGACAATTGGCGCGGTTTGGCTCTATCGCAAAGATCCGGATGTCGCCTGGATCGGCTGCCTGGTGGTTGCCGCCATCCTCGGCCTGGCGCTGATGTACCTGGGAAACACGCGGCCCAATTTCTGGCTGCTGCTGGCGCATATCCTCGCGGGAGTTCTCGCTGTTGGAGTGGCTTACAAGTGGTGGCGGCAATGGCCGCGCGCTGTTGCCGCTTTCGCGGCGGTGGCTGTGGTGCTGGTGGGCGTGCGTTTCGGGACGCAACCGAAGAATACGCGCATCCATAATCCGCTGATTGTGCCGGCGTCGATGCAGGAAGAAGGAGCAGGGCCGCAATCGCCGTTCTGGCCGTCGTCGGCCAACACGAATGTGGGGACGACCATTCCTTCCAACTTCTTCATGGATTCCGAACTCTGCGGCACCTGCCATAAGGACATTTACGAGCAGTGGAAGGGTTCGATGCATCACTTTGCGTCGTTCAACAACCAGTTCTACCGGAAGTCGATTGAATATATGCAGACAGTCAACGGCGTCCAGAGCACGAAGTGGTGCGCCGGTTGTCACGATCATGCGGTCTTCTTCAATGGGCGGTTCGAGAAGCCCATCAAGGACCAGATCGATTCCGCCGAAGCCCAGAACGGGCTGGGGTGCGTATCCTGCCACTCCATCACTCACGTGAACGGTACGATGGGCAATGGCGGATTCACGATTGAGTATCCTCCGCTGCACGAACTGGCGTCGAGCAAGAACAAATACATCCGCCAGATTGATTATTTTCTGACGTTCCTCAATCCGAAGCCGCATCGCGACACATTCATGAAGCCGTTCATGCGTCAGGACAACGCCGAATTCTGCTCCACCTGCCACAAGGTGCATCTGGATGTTCCGGTGAACAATTACCGCTGGGTGCGCGGCTTCAACGACTATGACAACTGGCAGGCGAGCGGCGTTTCGGGGCAGGGTGCGCGGTCCTTCTACTATCCTCCGAAGAGCCTGACGTGCGCGGATTGCCACATGCCGCAGGTTGCCTCAAAGGATCCGGGGAACCAGGCGGGGCAGATTCACTCGCATCGTTTCGCCGCGGCGAACATGGCGGTCTCCTACGTGAACGGGGACCAAGAACAGATGGCGGCGACGGAGAAGCTGTTGAAGTCAGGTTTCATCACGGTGGATATTTTCGCGGCCTCGCCGGTTGACTCCTCCGCCGGTCAAACGCAGATGCAGCGGCGGAGTACCGAAGGGCCGCAGTTGTCGTCGACGTTCGCCGTCGGGGAAGAGGCGGAACAGCACGGGCAAGTGATCATCCGCGAACCCGGCAAGGTGACGGCGCCGGTGGACAAGGCCGGAGCCACTTTCCGGCCGGGGTCCGATGTCCGCGTGGACGTGGTGGTGCGGACGCGCAAGATCGGCCATTTCTTTCCGGGCGGCACCGTGGATTCCTTCGATGTCTGGCTGGAACTGGAAGGGAAGGATGCGGATGGCAAGACCATCTTCTGGAGCGGGCGCGCCGATGACGACGGGAAGGGTCCGGTGGAGAGCGGCGCCCACTTCTACCGGTCGTATCAACTGGATGGCGAAGGCAATCCGATCAACAAGCGGAATGCGTTTCAAACACGCAGCGTGCTTTATGTGCGGCTGATTCCGCCGGGCGCGGCCGATGTTGCACATTACCGCGTGAAGCTGCCGCCCGGGGTGAAAGGCCCGGTGACATTGACGGCGAAGCTCAACTACCGCAAGTTCTCGCATTACTATACGAGTTTCGCGTACGCGGGTGAGCCCAAAGAAGGCCAGGATCCGAAGCTGGTGAGTATCACCCACGACAGCCGCGAGTACAGCTTCGATGCCTCGAATATACCGAAGAACGTCTCCGGTGAAATCAAAGACCGTATTCCCAATGTGCCCATCATCACGCTGGCGCAAAGTGTGGCGAAGCTGAATGTCGGCGACGCGAAGACCGAGACGTCGTGGCAGCCGGTGGTTCGAAAAGAAGACCGGGAGCGATGGAACGACTGGGGGATCGGACTGCTGTTGCAGGGCGATTTGAAGGGGGCCGAGTACGCCTTCCTGAAGGTTACGGAGGCCGAGCCTGGCTATGCCGACGGCTGGCTGAACGTCGCACGGGCTCTGATCCAGGAAGGCGAGACGGATCGAGCGAAGCCGTTTCTGGCAAAGGCCATGCAACTCGACAGTTCGCTGGCGCGTATCTATTTCTTTCAGGGCATGGTGCAAAAGGCTGATGGCGATTATGATGCAGCGCTCGAATCGCTGCGCACGGTGGAGAGCAAGTATCCTCGCGACCGCGTCAATCTCAACCAGATTGGCCGCATTCTCTTCCTCAAGAAGCAATATGCCGAGTCAGTGAAGGCGCTACAGGCGGTGCTACAGGTGGACCCGGAAGACCTGCAGGCACACTATACGCTGATGCTCAGCTACCGCGGCCTGGGTGACGATGAGCAGGCGGCGCGAGAGGAGAAACTCTTCCGCCGGTTTAAGGCGGACGAGTCGGCGCAGGCGATCACGGGCAGCCGCCGGCTGGTCAGCCCCGAAGACAACAACGAACGGCAGACCATACACGATCACGAAAGCGTTTCTCTCCGATGAAGCTCCTCACATTACTCATAGCCACGTCGCTCTACGCGGTGACATTCACCGACATTACGAGCAAAGCGGGAATTCAGTTCACCCACAACAGCGGCCGGGCAGGGAAGAAGTACCTGCCCGAGACCATGGGTTCCGGCTGCGCCTTCCTGGATGCCGACGGCGACGGCTGGCCGGATATTCTGTTGATCAATAGCAAGGACTTCACGCCGCGCGGCCGGAAGTCGCTGGCGGCGCTGTATCACAACAATCACAACGGTACCTTCACGAACGTTACCGCGGGAAGCGGGCTGGACGTTGAAATGTACGGGATGGGTGTGGCCATCGCGGATTACGACAACGATGGGCGCGAGGACATCTACATTACAGCGCTGGAAGGGGACCGGCTGTTTCACAATGAAGGCAACGGGAAGTTCAAGGATGTGACCAAGGCCGCGGGCATTTCCAACGCGAACTTCGGAACCAGCGCCGTGTGGTTCGACTACGATCGTGACGGCAAGGTAGACCTCTTTGTCGCCAACTACGTGCAGTGGACGCAGAAGGGGGACTTGTGGTGCTCGATGGACGGCGCGACGAAGTCTTATTGCACGCCGGAATCCTACAAGGGAACTTCGTCGCGCCTGTTTCACAATGCCGGGAACGGTAAGTTTGAAGATGTGACGCAGAAGGCCGGCGTCGGTGAGCCCACCAGCAAGTCGCTGGGCGTGGCGGTTTTGGATTACAACGGCGATGGCTGGCCGGATCTGTTTGTCGCCAATGACACGCAGCCCAACAAGCTGTACCGGAATCGGGGCAATGGTACGTTCGCCGAGGAGGCTGTTTCCGCCGGCGTTGCGTTTGGCGAGGATGGTGTAGCTCGTGGGGCGATGGGCGTGGATACGGCTGATTTTGACCGCTCCGGACGCGCGCATCTGCTGGTGGGGAACTTCTCCAATCAGATGCTCGGGCTTTATCACAACGAGGGGAAGGGATTGTTTGTGGATGAGGCGCCGCGTTCGCCCATTGGCCGGTCGAGTCTGCTGACCCTGGCGTTCGGAGTGTTCTTT
Organism: Bryobacteraceae bacterium; assembly: GCA_040002435.1. Taxonomy (GTDB): domain Bacteria; phylum Acidobacteriota; class Terriglobia; order Bryobacterales; family Bryobacteraceae; genus JANXXV01. The sequence continues at coordinate 16,254 of JBDUEM010000103.1, read as the reverse complement.
TTCGATTACGACCTGGACGGGCACCCCGATATTTTCGCGGCCAACGGCCACATCGACGAGGAGATTGGCCGGGTGCAGCCCAAGATTCAATACCGTCAGCCGCCGCTGCTTTTTCATAACGACGGTAAGGGCGGCTTCGGGAATGCTTCTGCCGCGGCGGGGGCCGATTTCAACCGCGCGATCGTGGCGCGTGGGGCGGCGTATGCCGATATCGATGGCGATGGAGACCTGGATCTTTTGATCACCACCAATCACGGCCCGGCGTATCTTTACCGCAACGAAGGCGGCAACCGGAATCACTGGTGGCATGCGCGTCTGGTGGGAACCAAGTCGAACCGCAGCGCGATTGGGGCCGTGGTTCGCATTGAAAGCGCTTCGGGAAAACAATGGCAGACGGTTCACAGCGGGTCCAGCTACTGTTCGCAGAGCGATCTTGCGCTGACGTTCGGGCTGGGCAATGATGCGACCATCGCCGCGGTGGAAGTTACGTGGCCTAGCGGAACAAAACAGCGCTTCACCAACGTTCCAGCGAATCAGTTCGTGACGATCACGGAAGACAAGGGCATCGTCACCCGGTAAGATGACCACGTACGATTACTTCCAGCGCGCCTTTCGCCGTGGTGCGCAGGCTCGGGCAGGCACTTCCGGGATGCTGATTCAAGCCGCGGACGGGAACTGCGCTATTTTCTGGCTGGATGCCGCGGAAGGTGTGATACGGGGGGCGCGCTACCGGTGTACGACGTGTGTCACGCTGCTGGCATTTTGTGAGCATCTATCGGAATTGGCCGTAGGAACGCGCCTGGAACAGGCATTGCGAATCAGTTCAGGGCACCTGCTGGCGCTTCACAAAGACGTGCCACATTACAAGGCGGATCGTGCGACACTGGCATCGGAAGCATTTCATTCCGCCGTTCATCAAGTCACAAAAGGAGCACCAAGCTGAAAGTCGCGTACATTTTTACAACGCAGGGCCACACCGTTTCGTACAAACTCGCGAAGATGATATTGCCGCAATTGGAAGAAGGCCGTCACGGCGTCGATGTGGTGGGAATGTTTTTCTTTGAAGACAATAATTATGTTCTGGTGAAAGGGAACCCGATTGGGGAGCGGCTGGCCGCGGTGGCCAAGAAGACCGGGATGCTGCTAATGGGTTGCGACCAGTGCTGTTACGAACGTGAGATTGCCGATAAGCTTTTCGATGGTGTGCCCATCGGCTGCTTTCCCGACCTCTACAAGGCACTCTCCGGAAATATGCCGGACCAGGTGATTACACTCTAATGACTCCGAAACTACGAATTGCAGCAATTACTGATGAATTCTCACCGGACCTTTCCATCGCGCTGGATCCGATGGCCGCTATTGGGATGACGGGCGCCGAATTGCGGGTTGTGTTCGGGAAGAACATCATGAATTTGGATGTGGACGAACTGAACCTTGCCAAGGAACTGCTGGAGGCCAAGCGGATGGAGGTGGTTGCCATCGCGTCGCCCCTTTTGAAATGCGTGCTGCCGAGCGGCGGTGACGTAGATACGCGATTCCAGCAGGACATTTTTGCGTCGAAGCATACGTTCGAAGATCAGCCGCGGCTGACCGAGCATGCCTTCGTGGTCGCTAAAAAGATGGGGGCTCCCGTCATCCGGGTATTCTCGTACTGGCGCACGGTGGATCCGGAGAAGTGTTTTGACGGAATCGTGACGGCGCTGACGAATCTGGCCGAGGCCGCAGCCAAGGAAGGCCTGATCATCGGATTGGAGAATGAACACGCCTGCAATATTGGGACAGCGGCCGAAACGGCGCGCATCCTCGATGTTGTGAAGCACCCGAACTTGAAACTGGTGTGGGATCCGGCAAACGCGCTGGTTGGCGGGGAGACGCCGTTTCCGTACGGTTACGGGCTGCTGCCGAAGGATCGCATTGTCCATGTCCACGCCAAGGACTGCCATATGGAAGGGCACAAGCCGGTCTGGGGGCCGCTGGGAACGCGGTCTGTTGACTGGAAAGGGCAGATTGCGGCGCTGCTGGCCGATGGGTATAGCGGTTATCTCAGCCTGGAAACGCACTGGCCGGGGCCGCATGGCAACAAACTGGAAGGCAGCGTAATCTGCGGTTGGAATCTTCGCGGCCTGGCCGCGGCATAAGCATGGAAGAGGTGAAGTATGGCATGCGATCCCAGTGTTTTGTCAGACGTTCCCTTATTCGCGCTTCTCGACGATGATGAGAAAGCGATCCTGGCCGGACAGGTAGAACTGAAGAAATTCGCGCCCCGCCAGCGTATTTATAAGAAGGGTGATCCGGGAGGCCAGGCTTACGTCATGGTTTCCGGAGTTGTCCGCGTTTCGACGGTGGACGAGGATCATCAGGAAGTAGTTCTCGATCAGCCGCAGCATGGCGAATTCTTCGGATTTGCCTCCATGCTGGAGATGACACCGCATCAGACTACTGCCGTCGCGGTGGAGGAAGTGGTCTGCATTGAAGTCAGCCGGGACGATATTATCGTTCTGCTGCAGCGCAAGCCGCATGCCGGGATGGATCTGTTGACGGTGCTGGGCCGCCAGTTCCATGCGGCGCAGGAACTGGTGAGGCTTAGGGCCACCCGCAATCCGAACGAGGTGATTGAGGAAGAGTCGACGGTCGGTGAGCATGTGGCCGACGCGGTGGCGCGGTTCGGCGGTTCCTGGGCATTCATCATCACCTTTGGCTCGGTGCTGGTGGTGTATACCGCGGTGAACGTTTTCCTGGGCGGCAAGGCATGGGATCCTTACCCGTTTATCCTGCTGAATCTGTTTCTCTCCATGCTGGCAGCCATACAGGCGCCGGTCATTATGATGAGCCAGAACCGGCAGGACAAAAAAGACCGCGTGCGGGGTGAACTGGACTACGAAGTGAACCGGCGGGCGGAGTCGGAAATCCAGGGTTTAGCGGGCAAGCTGAACCAGATGGGCGAGCAGATATCCGACCTGGAGGATCTGTTGCGCTCGAAATTGACGTCTCCACCGCGGGCCTAAAAATCTTATTCGTAGCGCAGCGCAACTAATGGTGAGATGCGGGTAGCGCGCAGCGCGGGAACCAGAGTGGCCAGCACGACCACGATCATCATTCCCACGGGAGCGGCCGCGAAGGTAAGGGCGTCTGTTGCGCCGATTCCAAACAACATGGTCCCCAGCAGATGGGTGAGGGCGAACGCTCCGCCGAGGCCGAGGATGATGCCAAGCAGCGCCATTGATGCGCCCTGACGGATCACCATGGGCACCACGTCGCCCCTGCCGGCGCCAAGGGCCATGCGGATGCCGATTTCCCGTGTGCGCTGCGCCACCGAGTAGGCGATCAGTCCGTAGATGCCGACGGCAGCGAGCAGCAGCGCGATACTCGCGAACAATCCGAGGAGCATGGTGTCGAAGCGCGGCTGGGCGACGGACAGGGCCAGGGCTTGTTCCATGGTTGTGGGCTGCGTGAGCGTCACTCCCGGGTCGATGGATTGAATCTCGCGACGAAGTGCCTCTTCCACGCGCGCGGCGTTGTAAGTCGAACGTACCGCCAGGAACATGCGCGAGCTGTAGCTTTGGGCGAAGGGCATATAGTAGGCGGGGCCGGTATCGACATTCAGTCCCAGGTATTTGACATTGCCCACGACGCCTACGATCTGCATCCACGTTTCGCCATACTTGATGCGTTTGCCGATTGCGGCCTGGTTCGGGAGGAAGCGCCGGGCGAAGTCTTGGCTGACGATGGTCACGGGGGGCGAATCCTGCGTGTCGTGAATGGTGAAAGCCCGGCCGCCGGCCATCGGGATACCGAGAGTTTGGAAGAAGTCCGGACCAACGGTGGCGTGCGTAACGATGGCGTTCATCTCTCCCGGCGCGAGCGTTTGTCCCTCTAGCAAGAAGGAATCGGCATCGCCTTGCCGGTCCGGCGGCAGCGAGTCTGTGACGGCCGCGGCCTCCACTCCCGGCACATTGCGTGCGCGGCGGAGCGCTTCGTCGTAGAAGGCCAAGCCGGCCCGCGCGTCACTATATTTTCGGTTGCCGGGAGAAATCAGCATGGTCAGAATGCGGTTCGGCGGCGCGGAGAATCCGCCGTCCACGCCCTGGAGGTTTGCGAAGCTGCGGAGGAGAAGTCCCGCGCCTACCAGGAGCATCAAGGAAACCGCGATTTCGGTGACAACCAGGACGGCGCGGCTGTTTGCCCCGGCACGGCCGGCGGTGCCTGTGCGGCCGCCTTCCTGCAGGGTGGAGCTGAGGCCGGAACGTGCGCTCTGTATTGCCGGAGCGAGCCCGAACAGCACTCCGGTCAGCGTGGAGATGAAGAGCATGAAACCCATTGCGGCCCAATCGAGCCGGACGGAATCGAGGAGCGGGAGATTGCCGGGATTCCAGACGCGGATCAGCTCCAGTCCGCCCCAGGCGAGCGCGAGGCCCGCCACGCCGCCCATCAGCGCGAGAAGCACGCTCTCGGTGAGCAGTTGGCGCGCCAGCCTGCCGCGGTCCGCGCCAAGGCTCAGCCGCAGGGCCATCTCGCGTCCGCGGAACGTGGCTCGCGCGAGCATCAGGTTCGCGACGTTGACTACGGCGATCAGCAGCACCAGGCCCACGGCTCCCGCGAGGACCAGGATGGCCGGCTTGAGGGTTGGTCCGAGGAGCGCGTCGCGCAGGCTGCGGACCGGCAGGTTTACCCGCTTGTAGTAGGGGTTCTGTTGCATCATGCGCAGGGCGATCCGGGCGGTCTCGGCCTGTGCCTGTTCGAGTGTCACACCCGGTTTCAGGCGCGCCACGCCGCGGTAAAACCAGGGCCCGTAGCGGGTGGGTGGATTGAGCAGCAGATTGGTCCAGGCTTCGGTGTTGCGCTGGGGGAACCGGAAGCTGGCCGGCGCTACGCCGATCACGGTAGAGGGAACGCCGTTCACAAGGATGGTCCGGCCCAGCACGGCGGAGCTCGCGGCGAAGCGCCGCCGCCACATCGACTCGCCGATCACGGCCAGGGACGGTGTGCCCGGGGTGTCCTCTCCGGCAAGGAACGTGCGGCCGATGAGCGGACGTACGTCTAGGGTGGAGAAGAGTCCCGCGGTCACCAGCGCTCCTTGCACCTGCTCGGGCTCGGCGGCGTCCCCGCCGATGTCCATACGCATGTTCCTGAAGAGCGAGGGGTCCTCGAAGGCGTGATTGTTCTCCTTCCACGTCAGGTAATCGCGAATGCACAGGGTTCCGAAGACGAAGTCGCGGGGGAAGTAGTTCATGAAGACGAGAGCCACGCGGTCGGCGTCACCGTAGGGCAGAGGCCGCAGGAGAAGGCCGTAGGCTACGCTGAACATTGCTGTGTTGGCGCCGATGCCCAGTGCCAGTGCCAAGACCGCGACCGCTGTGAACGCCAGATTCTTGCGCAGGGTCCGGGCGCCGTATCTGAGGTCCTGGAAGAATTCCTCGAGTACCTGGCCGGTCCTCACCTGCCGGACTTCCTCTTTGACCTGTTCGATGCCGCCCAGTTCGATGCGGGCAGCTCGCCGCGCTTCGTCCTCGCTCAGCCCGGTGGCGCGCTTTGCTTCGGTCAACTGATCGAGATAGGTCTGCAGTTCGGCGTCGAGGTCGCGCTCGACATTGGGGCGCGCCAGCAGATTGCGGCCGAAACTGAGGACGCGCTGGAGTATGGGCACCGTGGTCCTCCGTCAGCTCGCCTGGAGCGCGCCGGCGATCGCCACCGCGATGGTCTCCCACTGCCGTGTTTCGGTCTGCAACTGCCGCTGACCGGCCGGGGTGAGCTGGTAAAACTTGGCGCGCCGGTTGTTGTCGGATTCGCCCCAGGAGGAGGAAAGCCATCCGGCTTCCTCCATGCGGTGCAGGGCGGGAAAGAGGGAACCGGCTTTGACGTCGAACGTGCCGTTGGTGATTTGTGCGATGCGTTGCGAGATGCCCATGCCGTGGAGTTCGGTGAGGGCGAGAGCTTTGAGGATCAGAAGATCCAGGGTTCCGCGTAAAAGGTTTGTGGCCGGCATGCTTCTATAGAAACTCTATAGGGGACTCCTATAGAAAGTCAATAGGTAGGAGCAGATTTGGCGGTCAACTAGAAAATCTCTGGAAATCTTAACTTTCCATAACATTCCGCGAGGCGGCGGCGTCTGTTCTTATATCTGAGTGCTGTGATATTCTGAAGCCACCTTTAGACCATGCCCATGCGCCTCCGCATCACGCTCGCCGCGGTGCTTGTTACGGTGTTTATGTGGAGTGCTTTGTTCGGTTTCCAGCGAGGCCGCCGAGGTGGATTTCGGGAATATGAGGAGGAACTGGTAACGCCTGCCGATGCCGGAGAGAAGACCGAATGGGCTTTCGCCCGGCTGAAGTATCCTTCGCCACGGTATTGGAACTGGACTACCGACTATCCGAAAGCCGACCGCCAGTTTGTGCAGGGCGTGCGCCGGCTGACCCGCCTGCACACCCGCTCCGTGGAGCAGGTGGTGGATGTGGACACCGAGGACATTTACAACTGGCCGTGGGTGTACGCGGTGGAAGTGGGCCGCTGGGACCTGACCGATCCGCAGTGCGCGCGGGTGCGCGATTATCTGCTGCGGGGCGGATTCCTGATGGTGGACGATTTCCATGGAACGCAGGAGTGGGAAGGGTTCATGGCGAGCATGAGCCGCATCTTTCCGGACCGGCCGATTGTGGAACTGGAAAACGACAATCAGATCTTCCACGTACTGTACGACCTGGACGAGAGGTTTCAAGTTCCAGGGACGGCGGCGCTGTACCGGGGCCTGACGTATGAGAAAGATGGAGTCACCCCGCGCTGGCGTGCCATCATGGACGATAAGGGGCGGGTGATGGTAGCCATCTGCCACAACATGGATTTGGGAGACTCCTGGGAGCATGCCGACAATCCGCGTTATCCGGAAAAGTACACGTCGCTGGGCTATCGAATTGGCATTAACTACATCGTTTATTCAATGACTCATTAAGACTTTCCGGGTGAAATCAATTATCGATGTTTGAACTCCTTTTCAAATACCCCGCCTCGTTATTCTCCAAAGGCCAATTTGTGTTTCTGGCCAGCTGGCCCTTGTGGGCGCTGGGAGTGTGTCTGGTTATCGCCGCGGCTGCGCTGGCGTATCCGTTTTGGCGGGAGCACAGGCAGCACACGGACACGCTGAGCGTAATACGGTCGGCCGGACTTTGGCTGCTGCAGACTTTGCTGGTGACGGTGCTGTTATTCATTCTGTGGCACCCCGCGCTGAGCGTGGCGACGCTGCGCCCGCAACAGAACATCGTGGCCGTGGTGGTGGACGATTCCAAGAGCATGGCGTTTCAGGAGTCTGGCGGCACGCGGAAGGATCAGGTGGTGCAGGCGCTGAACAGCGGCGTGCTGAAGAATCTGGAAAAGAAGTTTCAGGTGCGGCTTTACCGGGCGGGGACGGCTTTGGAACGAATCGAGAAGCCCGAGCAACTGACGGCTTCGGCGGCTGCGACGAATCTTGGTGAGAATTTGAAGCAGGTAGCGGGAGAGGCTTCCAGTCTGCCGGTGGGCGCGGTGGTGCTGCTGAGTGATGGTTCCGACAATGCGGGTGGCATCGACCTGGCGACCATCAACGAGATCCGGCGGCAGCGCATTCCGGTACACACCGTCGGGTTTGGCCGCGAGAAGCTGGCCAAGGACATCGAGATTTCCGGGGCCGAGCTGCCGGTGCGTACTTTGGCGGACTCGCGGGTTAGTGCGATCCTAACTTTTCACCAGAACGGATACGCGGGACGCAAGGCGCGCATCAGCGTGAAGGACGGCGCCAAGACGCTGGCTACACAGGAAGTGACGCTCAAAGGGGATGGCACCGAGCAGACTGAGTCGCTTGCTTTCAATGCCGGCGCAGCCGGGGCGCGCAATGTGCAGGTATCCGTAGATCCGCAGGATGGCGAAGAGAATCTACTGAATAACGTTGTCAACCGTCTAATTACTGTGGAAGGCGCCAAGCCGCGGGTTCTGTATATCGAAGGCGAGCCGCGGTGGGAGTTCAAGTTCATCCGGCGCGCGATTGAACTGGACCGCAGCCTGCAGCTCTCCACGATGCTGCGGACCACGCAGAACAAGATCTACCGGCAGGGCGGCGCGGCGAATGAAAATGCCGAGGGTTTCCCGGCGAAGGTGGAAGAACTGTTCGGATATCAGGGACTGGTGATCGGAAGTGTTGAGGCGAATTACTTCACGGTGAGCCAGCAGGAGCTGATCCGGCAGTTTGTCGATCGCCGCGGCGGCGGCGTGCTGTTTCTGGGCGGCCGGTTCGCGCTCTCGGAAGGCGGCGTAGGAAAGTCTCCGCTGGCCGATCTGGTGCCAACGATTCTTCCGGACCGCAAGGACACGTTCCATCGCGATCCGGCGAACGTGGAATTGACGGCCGCGGGCAGGGATAGCCTGCTTTGCCGGATTGAAGATAACCCGGATCGCAACGTGGAACGGTGGAAGAAGCTGCCGTACCTGGCGAATTTTCAGGAGACCGGGACGCCGAAACCCGGCGCCGTGGTGCTGGCTGAGATGTCTCCCGGGGGACGTGGAAAGCTGCCGTTGCTGGTTACGCAGAACTATGGCCGGGGCCGCACCGCATTGTTTGCTTCGGCTGGGAGCTGGCGCTGGCAGATGACGCAGCCGCTGGGCGATACATCGCACGAGATGTTCTGGCAGCAGATGCTGCGCTGGCTGGTGGCTGGAACCTATGGACATGTGGTGGCGTCCACACCTAAGTCTGTCTTTTCCGACGAGAAAAAAATTCACCTGCGGGCCGAGGTTCGGGATAAAGCATACCTGCCTTCCACCGATGCCCGGGTGGAGGCCAGAATCATGGGACCGAGCGGATCGGCTGAGTCTGTGGAGCTACGGCCCGAGCCGACCAGCGAAGGGGTTTATGTGGCGGATTGGACCGCGGAAAAGCCGGGATCCTATGTGGTGGAAGTGCTGGCAAAACGCGGAGAGGAAGAGACCGGGCGCGATGTGATCACGTTCCGGCGCGAGGATGGCGTGGCTGAAAACTTCCATGTGCAACAGAATCGCGAGCTGCTGGAAAAGCTTTCTTCCCAGACCGGCGGAAAATATTATGAGCCGAGCCAGATTGGCAAGCTGAGCGACGAAATTTCGTATTCGGAAGCGGGAATTACTTCCCGCGAAACCCGCGACCTTTGGGACATGCCGATTCTTTTCTTATTTGCGCTGATGCTGCGATCTTCCGAATGGCTGCTGCGGCGGAAGTGGGGTGTAGTTTGAGACTCGCGCTAATGCCTCTGTTGTTGTGGGGTGCGCTTGGGGCGCACGCTACTACTTTCTGCGTGACGATTGCCGGTCTTGGAGGCGAGCCCGATTACGAACAACGCTTTGCCACCTGGGCCAAGGAAATCGATCAGACGTTGAAGGCGGCGGGGGCCGATGTCAAGAGCGTGACGCTTTCCGGACCCGATGCCACTCGCGCGCGCCTTCGCGCCGCCTTGGAATCGTTTGCGAAGGAGACCAAGCCGCAGGATTCGCTGGTGCTGATGATGATCGGGCACGGATCCTTCGATAACGTGGACTACAAGATCAATCTGCCCGGGCCTGATGTTTCCGCAACTGAACTGGCGTCGATGCTGGACCGTGTGCCGGTTGGGCGGCAACTGGTGGTGAATATGACCAGTGCCAGCGGCGGCTCCGTACACGCGCTGCAAAAGCCGAACCGCACGGTGATCACAGCGACGAAGACCGGATCAGAGAAGAATGCGACGGTGTTTGCGCGCTACTGGGTGGAGGCGCTGCGTGATTCGGCGGCCGATACGGATAAGAACGAAGTGATCACGGCGCTGGAAGCCTACAAGTATGCTGAGCTGAAAACGAAGCAGTTCTACGAGACGCAGAAGCGCCTTTCGACGGAACATGCCGCGCTGGATGGCGGCGATCAGCAGGGTCCGTTGTTTGCGGCGCGATTCTCGCTGCTGCGGATCGGCTCGATTCAGAATGCGGCGAAGGATCCGGCTAAGCAGGCGCTGTTGGCCAAGCGCGAGGAATTAGAGGCGCAGATCGATCAGTTGAAGTTCCAGAAGGCGGCCACGCCGTTGGACGAATACAAGAAGCGGCTTTCGTCGCTACTGCTGGATCTCGCGCGGACTCAGGCAGAATTGGATAAGTAGAATGCGTTTACTTTTGACTTTCGCTCTCGCCGTTCCGCTATTTGCGCAAACGGTGGAAGACTGCCAAAAACACGATCACTACGGCCGGCGCGCCGAGGCCAAGCAGTGCTACCAGAAGCTCTCCGCCAGGGCGAACAACGCAGCGCGAGCCGAAGGACTGTGGGGGTTGCGCCAGTTCAAAGACGCGAATGCCGCGTTCCGCCTGGCTGTTGCCGCGGCGCCGAAGAACACGAACTACCGGGTACGCTGGGGCCGCCTGTTGCTGGACGGCTTTAATCCGAAAGACGCCTCCGACCTTTTCCAGGAAGCGCTGGAAATTGACCCCAAGAATGCGCAAGCCACTCTTGGCCTGGCGCTGGTTGCATCGGACGGGTTTGACAGCAAAGCCGTCGGGCTGGCGAACAAGGCGCTGGAACTGGATCCGAAGTTGACCGAAGCGCAGGAGCTTCTGGCAAGCCTGGCTCTGGAAGACAGCACGCCCGACAAGGCGATCGTAGAGGCTGAGAAAGCGCTGAAGATGTCGCCCGAGTCTCTGGATGCCATGGCGATTCTGGGTACCGTCGATCTGCTGCGGGACAAGAAGTCTACGCCCTGGTTCGACTCCATGCTGAAGATCAATCCGGTTTATGGGGAAGGCTACGCGATTGCCGGGAAGTTCTTCGTGCTCAACCGGCGGTACGTGGAGGGCATCGAGTATTACCGCAAGGCGCTGGCGCTTTCGCCCGATGACAATGCTTCGCGCGCGCAGCTTGGCGTGAACCTGATGCGGCTGGGTTTCGAGAAAGAGGGCCGCGAGCAACTGGTGAACTGCTTCGAGGCGGGCTACCGCAACGCCCTGGTGACCAATTCGCTGACATTGATGGACAGCTACAAGAACTTCCTCACCTTCAAGACGGATAACACCATCGTGAAGGTTCACAAGAAGGAAGCCGACCTGATTCATCCGTACGTCGAGGCCGAGCTGAAGCGCGCCATTGCCACCTACGAGAAGAAGTACAAGATGAAGCTGTCCGGCCCGGTGCAGGTGGAAGTCTATCCGGATCATGAAGACTTCGCGGTGCGCACGATGGGTATGCCGGGGCTGGGAGCTTTAGGTGTTACGTTTGGCAACGTAGTGGCGATGGACAGTCCTTCGGGACGCAAGCCGGGAACGTTCCACTGGGCCAGCACGCTATGGCACGAATTGAGCCACGTGTACGTTTTATCGGCGACCAATCATCGCGTGCCGCGCTGGTTCACTGAAGGCCTTGCGGTGCACGAGGAGACCGCGGCGGCTCCCGATTGGGGTGACCGGCTGGACCCGGAAGCCATCCGCGCCATCAAAGAGAAGAAAATGCTGCCCATCGCCACGCTCGATCGCGGGTTTATCCGGCCGACGTATCCGACGCAGGTGGTGGTCTCCTACTTCGAGGCGGGGCGGATTTGCGACTACATCGCCAAGACGTGGGGTTACGACAAACTGCTGGATATGATGCACGACTTCGCGGGGAACGTCTCGACGGCCGAAGTTGTGGAGAAGGAACTGGGCATGAAGCCCGAGGAATTCGATAAGAAATTCATCGTCTGGCTGGAAGCGCAGACCAAGACCACAGTTGAGGGGTTCGACGATTGGAAGAAGAAGATCCGGCTGCTGGCGGAATCGGCAAAGACCGGCTCGCCGGATTTGGTGATCAAGGCGGGATTGCTGATCAGAGACGTCTATCCCGATTACGTGGAGACGGGCAGCGTTTACGAATTCCTGTATGAGGCTTACATGAAGAAGGGCGAGAAAGCCAACGCCATGGCGCAACTGGAAAAGTACTCGTCCGTCGGCGGCCGGAGTTCCGCGTTGATCAAGAAACTGGCCACTCTGCAAGAAGAGGCGGGGAAGAAGAAGGAAGCCGCGGCCTCGCTGGAAAGGCTAAACTACATTTATCCGTTCGACGAAGAACTGCACCGCAGGCTCGGTAGCCTCTGGCTGGAGCAAGGCAACACGAAAGGCGCAGTAGCCGAGTTTGCCGCTGTGATAGCATCAAAACCACTCGACCAGGCGTCCTCCCATTTCAATCTGGCGCGCGCCCTAAAGAGCGACAATAGAATTGACGATGCAAAGGAGCAGTTGCTGCTGGCCCTCGAAGCAGCACCCGGATATAAACCGGCGCAACACCTTTTACTCGAAATGAGCGGCAAATAATCAATGACAAATCCCTCCATCACCTCCCTAGAATCCTCTGAACTGAAGCAGCGCATTGTGCGTTTCCAGCAGGTGGAAAGTGAGATTCTCACGCAGGTCCGCCGCGTCATCGTCGGACAGGAAGAAGTCTTAGAACAGGTGCTTATCGCTTTGTTTGTCGGCGGCCATTGCCTGATCACGGGACTGCCGGGCACCGCCAAGACGCTGCTGGTGCGGACGATGTCTGAGACGCTGGGCCTGGATTTCAAGCGCATCCAGTTTACGCCCGACCTGATGCCCTCCGACATTACGGGAACCGACATCATCGAGGAAGACAACACTACCGGGCACCGTAAATGGACGTTTGTGCCGGGTCCGATTTTCGGCAACATTCTTCTGGCCGACGAAATCAACCGCACGCCGCCGAAGACGCAGTCGGCGCTGCTGGAGGCGATGCAGGAGAAGGCCTGCACGGTGCGCGGCAACAACTATAAACTGCCGGCGCCGTTCTTTGTTCTGGCCACGCAGAACCCGATTGAGCTGGAAGGAACCTATCCACTGCCGGAAGCACAGTTGGACCGGTTCCTGTTTAACGTGATTCTGGATTATCTCTCGGCCGACGACGAACTGAAGGTGATCAACCGTACCACCACGACCGACACGGCCCATCCGGTACCTGTCACCACCGCGGAGGAAATTCTCGGCTTCCAGCAACTGGTGCGCATGGTGCCCATTGCGGACTCGGTGGCGCGTTACGCGGTAGACATTGTCCGCTCCACGCGGGCCACGGACGTCAGCGCGCCCGACTTTGTTAAGAAGTATGTCAACTTCGGCGCCAGCGTGCGCGGCATTCAGTTTATTGTGCTCGCCGCGAAGTGCCGCGCTTTGATGCACAAGCGCTATCACGTGACCTACGAAGATATTGTCGCCCTGGTGACGCCGATTCTGCGGCACCGCATTTTGCTGAACTTCCATGCCGAGTCAGACAAACTGACTCCGGACGATATCCTGAAGCGCGTTCTGGAGTCGAAGCCGATCCCACGGGACAAATAATCCATGCTCCAGCGGTTCCTCAATCCATCGGTTCTTGCGGGAATTTCCGGGCTGGAGCTCGTCGCTAAAACTGTGGTTGACGGGTTTGTCTCCGGATTGCACCGCTCGCCCGATTTTGGATTCAGCCAGGAATTTGCCGAATACCGCGCCTATGTGGAAGGCGACGACCTGCGGCACGTGGATTGGAACGTCTACGCGCGCACCGAGCGGGCTTACCTGAAGCGATACCGCGGGGAAACCAACTCGCAGCTCACGATGCTGCTGGACGTCAGCGCCTCGATGGCTTTCGGCTCCCATGCGGTCAACAAGCTGGATTATGCGCGTTACCTGGTGGCCTCGATCTGCTATCTGTCGAACCAGCAGCGCGACGCGGCGGGGCTGATCGTATTCGATGACAATATCCTGAACTACGTGCCTCCTTCGACCCGTCAGGGGCAGTTTTCACGGCTGCTGCATGCTATTGAGAAGGCCGAGCCGGGCCGCCGCACCGATCTGCAGAAGCCGCTGCTGCATTGCCAGGAATTTCTCCACCGCCGCGGAATTATCGCTCTGATTTCGGACTTTTACGAATCGCCCGAAGCTGTCATCAAGGCCGTTGATCCGCTGCGCTTTCATGGAAACGAACTCATCATGTTTCACGTTCTCGATCCGCAGGAGATCCGGCCCGTGATGAAAGAGCCGATGCTGGTGCTCGACATGGAAACCAACGATGCCATGGAGGTGACGCCGGATTACGTGCGCACCGAGTACCGGGAAAAGATTGACGCCCATATTGAGGGTCTGCGAACCGAAGCGCGACGGAACGGCATCGACTATGTGCTGCTGGATACCAGTAAGCCGCTGGATGACGGCTTGCGCGAATTTCTGACTGCCCGCCGGAGGCGCCGCTGATGGGTTTTCTGGCTCCCTGGTTTCTGGGCGGACTGGCCGCCCTTGGCCTTCCCGTTTACATCCACCTGCTGAAGCAGCACAAGAGCATTCCGCTGCCGTTCAGCTCGCTGATGTTTTTTGAGCAGCGCACGCAAAGCTCAATCAAACACCGGCGGCTGAAATACCTGCTGCTGTTTGCCATGCGAATGGCGATGGTGCTGCTGCTGGCGCTGTTGTTTGCGAACCCCTTTATTACGCGTACCGTCGATCCGAAGGCGCAGGGGAAGAAGCTGATGATCTTCGCCGTGGACAATTCCTTCAGCATGCGCACGGCGGATCGATTCGCGGCGGCGAAACAGCAGGCGCTCGAAGCGGTTTCCGGTTTCCGCGGCGGCGATCTGGGGCAAGTGGTCAGCTTCTCCACGCAGGTGAGTCTGCTGACGCAACAGACCGAGGATCCGGCCGAGCTGCGCAGCGCGATTCAATCGGTCACGCAGGGCGACGGCCGGAGCGGCTATGCGGAGCTCTCGCAGATGCTGCGTTCCGTGGCGCAGGCCAGCCAGACGCCGGTGGAAGTGCATATTTTTAGCGATATGCAGAAGACCTCTCTGCCGTCGCCGTTTTCCGAGCTGGCGCTGGGCGGCAACACGCGCGTGATTTTGCATCCCACGGCTACCGCGGATGAGCCGAATTGGTACGTGGAGAGCGTGAATGCACCGCGCAGTGTTTATCAGGCAAAGAAGGTGCGGGTGCTGGCGACGATTGCCGGTGCGGGGACGCCCGCTCTCGAAACCGATGTTTCGGTGGCTCTGAACAACAAAGTAATCGAAACCAAGAAAGTGAAGCTGGCGGCGAATGGCCGCGCTACCGCGGAGTTCTATCTGCCGGATGCGCCTTATGGCCTGAATCGCGGTGAAGTCCGGCTTGCGGCCCATGACAAGCTGGCACAGGACGACAAAATCCTGTTCGCCCTGGAACGGAAAGAGGCGGGCCGTGTGCTGTTTGTGCACGAGTCCCGGAACCCTCGCGGTCTCCTTTACTACCGCGCCGCGCTGGACTCGCCAGCAGACGCGGCGCTGACTGTGGATGCTATTCCCACGGATCAGATTGCGAATGTGTCGCCTGTCAAATACGCGTTTGTGGTTCTCTCCGACGTCGGGTACCTTCCGGCTGAATTTGAAGAAAACCTCAAGAAGTATGTGAAGGCCGGCGGCTCCGTCCTGATTTCGCTGGGCTCGACGTCGGCCACCAAACCGCGCGTACCGATCTTCGATGAAGCGATCGCCGAGGCGCGGATGTCCTCGCGTAATGCAGACCGCTTCCAGGCCGCTACGTCCGTAGATCTGTCGCACCCGGCGCTCAGCAAGACCAACAGCTTCGAGGGTGTGAAGTTCTACCAGACGATCCAGGTGGTTCCGGGGCAATCGCGGATCCTGGCGAAGCTGACCGACCAGACGCCGCTGATCTTGGAAAAGAAAATCGGGGAAGGCCGCGCAATTGTGTTCGCGTCGACGTTTGACAACGTCGCCAACGATTTTCCGCTGCACACCTCGTTCGTGCCGTTTATCGAACAATCGGCGTACTACCTCAGCGGGGTGGAGAAGTCTTCGGCTGATGTCGCGGTGGATTCTTATCTGGAACTTCGGTCGAGTAAAGATCAGGGCACATCGGTGGAATTGCTGGATCCGGATGGCAAGCGCGCGCTTTCCCTGAACGAATCGACTTCCTCACAAAACTTCCGCCTGCCGCGGGAAGGATTTTTTGAAATCCGGCGCGCCAACGGGCGGCATGAATTGATCGCGGTGCATGCCGACCGCCGGGAATCCGATCTGGCGGTGATTCCGAAAGAGACGCAGGCGCTATGGCAGAACATGGGAATGGGTGGCGAGCAACAGAATGGCCCGGGCGGGCCGGGAACGTCGCGGACCGCGCCCTGGAGTATGTGGTGGTATTTCGCGTTGGCGCTGTTAATCGTTTCAGTGCTTGAGTCGCTGTTTGCAAGCCGCTACCTGGTGGCGGAAAATCAACCTATGGTGCGGAAGGAGGCAGCTTGAATCC
>JBDUEM010000102.1:0-23887 GCA_040002435.1 Bryobacteraceae bacterium | reverse complement strand
CTGATCGCGCTGGCGTTCGATGCGGACATCACGCGCTCGATTTCGTTCATGCTCAACCGCGAGGACGGGATGGGGATCAGCGACACGTTCCCGCTGAAGCTGGGGCTTTCAAAGACCCACCATAACCTTTCGCACGCTTCCGATAAGGAAGGGCAGATGCAGTTCGCCAAGTACGACATGTTCCTGAGCAACCAGATCGCGCATTTCCTTGGCAGGCTGCAGGGCTATCAGGACCGGCAGGGTTCGGTGCTGGAAAACACGATTGTGTTGTTTGGAAGCGGTGCGAGTACGACGCACAACCCGGTGAATTTACCGACGCTGATTGCGGGTGGGTCCGGCATGGGTCTGAAGCACGGGATCTACTGGAAGAAGCCGGAGACGCGGATGTCGAACGTCTATCTCAGTATCATGCGGTCTTTGGGCATCGAGCAGGAATCGTTTGCCGACAGCACGGGCACGCTGAGCGATTCGATCTTCACGCGCACGTCGTAACTCAGGTTTGACGGAGCAGCCAGCGGACTGCGTTCTTCTGCAGCTTTTCGTATTCGGGGTTCCAGAGATCCACCAGCAGGTGGCCCGGCGCGAGGTAACAAACTCGTCCCTTGCCGTAATCGTACGCCCATCCGGCAGCTGACGATGGACCGAGGCCGCGAAAATCCAGCCCGTCCTCATTCACGCTTTGCAGCAGCAGATGCTTCGGATCCTTTTCGTACGTCATGTAGTGCTGTTCGTCTGTGACAACGAAGCCATTCACGCCGCGGGTGATGGGATGTTCCTTGTTGACCACTTTCACTTTGAACGGGCGGATGGGAGGATGCTGCTGGGTTACCGCGCCGAGCACATCGCGGAAGTCGGCGTTGTGCGGGCTGATGTAGGTGACGTTGTGATAGAAGAGGACGCTGCCGCCCGCCGACACAAAATCCTTCACCGCCTTGCCCTGTTCGGGCTTGATCCAGTAATGAGGCTGGCCTCCCCACTTCGGAAGCGCGGGTTCGCTGACTATCTTGGGCGAGGTGAGATGCGCGAAAGCGGCGTTGCTGCTTTCGTCGGGGTATCCGTCGGGCCACGTCATGCCGTCACGAAATACGATCAGCAGTTTGTAGCCTTGGAGACTTTCGGCATCCAGTAGCTTCACGTCGTCGCGAAAGTCGATGGCAAGGCCGAGGTCCTTGCCGAGCGTCTTTCCCAAGCCGGAGCGGATGTAGTCGCTGTTGTGATAGCGGTCGCCGATGAGGGCGAACGCGCTGCCTTTCTCGCGGGCGAAGCTGATTGCGCTGAAGGCCAGAGGTGCTGAGGCTGCCATGTGCCGGAGTGCTGTTCGTCGGGTCATCCGTAACGGATAATACTTCCCGGGGTCCGGCAAGTCAAGTTTTGGGGGCGTGGATTAGTTCTTCGAGTCGACCGGCGCGAGCGTGCTGGGGTCGACTGTGAGCCACCGCATCTTCAGGCCGCGATGAATCTGGGTATGCTTCGCATCCCAGTGCAGAATCCCTTCGCCGCGGGGTTTTTCGCGGACGAGGATATCGAGGCGGCCGGTGCGCTTGCGCGTGAAGACCGGGTCCAGGCGCTTGGCTTGCAACAGCAGGCCGGGCGCGGGGCCGGCGTTCTGCATGGTAGCGAATAGGTCGACGCTATTGCCCGCAGTTTCGAGCGTGTGGAACTCGAGTCCGACGATGAAGTGCTCGTAGGGCTGGGTGGAGCGTTCGAGGCGGACCAGGCGGCCATGGACCACGCTTCCTTGCGGAACCACCGCCATCCCACCGTCGCGGATCGGATGCGCGAGAATGCCACGGATGGAGTCGCCTACGGCTGCCTTCCCTGGTTCGATGTCGGAGTCGAGCGTGATGTCGACCAACAGGAAAGGCGGCAGCGAGGTTCGCGCGGCCTGCGGCGCGGCGGGAGCCGCCGCTGCTGCCTCGTCGGTGTCGAAACGGATGTTCGATTCGACTCGAAACTGCCGGCAATCGGAGAAGGTGATCTGGTTGCGGTATTCCTCGCCGTCGAGCGCAATCATGCTCAGTTGAGATGACGTGGCCAGGAGGAAATCCGAGTCGCCCATGGGAACACGGCCATAGCCTATGATCTCGCTCATGGCGGACATGCCGAGTTTCGCTGGGATCTCATCGGCATGGATTTCCAGGTGGAGCAGGTCGAGCGTTTGGGGGTCGAGTTGGAACGAGCCACGGACGCCGACTTCGGACTCATTCGGCGGGACGCGGAGCTTGTAGCTGGAATATTCGACGGGCACTTCGTAGTCAAATCGAGCCGGGTCATCGCCGGGAGTGAATCTCGTCGCCGGGGAGAGGAAGACGTGCTGCGCGTGGCCGGCGAAGTTGCCCGTGCCGATGATTCCGCGTCCAACCAGATCGGCCAGCTCGCGATCGTCGAAGCGTTTGGAATCCGGCCAACTGTAGCGTTCCCGTCCGCCGACCAGTCCGACTTGCAGCCGGATGGTGTCGAGGGGCTGGAACTGCCGGCTGTCCGAGCGCCGCCGGGAGCGGACGATGGTTTCGACACAGGTGTAATCGGGCAAGCGGCGCAGAGTCTGCTTGAGGGAAGCCTTAAATTGGGACAGAAGATCGGCGGACGGCGCCTGTTGGGCACAAACGGTTGCCGCTGCTAGCACGCTGACGAAAACTGCTCGCCGGCACATTGGTCTGATTATAGTCTTTTGCGCGGATCATTTTTTCGCGAACTTCTGCACCACTCCGCTCAACTGGCCGATGTACACGTCGCCGGATTCAGAGACCGCGATGCCGTGTGCGCCACCGGCGCCGCCGACCTCGGAAGGTAGAGTTCCCTGGACCTTGCCCTGCAGATCGCGGAGGACGCCGCCGGTCCAAATGCGCTGGTCGGAGGTGATGCGAATGGCCGAGACGCCGCCGATATCGGGCCACTCCTGGAGGAACTTGCCGTTAGAGTCGAAAACCTCCAGCCGCCGGTTGTCCCGATCGGTAACGTAGACCTTACCTTCCTTGTCCACCGCGACGTTGTGGGGTAACTGAAACTGTCCGAGACCGTTGCCGCGTGTGCCCCATTGCAGCAGGTATTTTCCGTCGCGCGTGTACTTCACCACTCGCGGGTTGCCGTAGCCATCGGTCACGTAGATATCACCATTGGAGGCGAAGGCAACGTCCGTCGGGAGGTTGAAGTTGTTAGGCCCGATTCCGGCAACGCCGCGCTGGCCGAGGCGCAGGATCACCTTCCCTTCCGGGTTCATCTTGTAGATGACCTGCCCTGGGGCATCCACTGCCCAGATGTTGCCCTCGGGGTCGACGCGGACTGAATGGGCGCCGCAGGAATCGCAGCCGGCCGGTCCGTAGACGGCCGAATAGCCGGAGGCGCCCGGCTTGCGGTCCGCGGCTGCAATCGCCACCACTTTGCCTTCGCTGAAGAGTCCGTCGCCCCACGAGCGGACGAATTTCCCCGTACTCTCGAATTCCAGAATGGGGTGAGCGCCGCGATGGAGCACGAGAACGTGGCCCTTTGCGTCGACCGCGACGCCGGGGACCTGGATGAGATTCCAGAGACCGGCCGGCGTTCCGGCGGCACTACGGGCCGGCGTGGGCCAATCGGGCACGAGCCGATAGCCCAAGTCTCCCGGCTGGCAAAGAAGGACGCCAGGAAGGCAAGACAGCAGCAAGCGGAGGAAGCGCAGGGACGTCTTCATGACGTTAGCGTTTATATCGCAGACAGCTGGCCGGATCAAGCGACGCTGTTTCCCGCTCTCGGTTCTATCTCTCCTGCCGATGAGGTAGAGGATGATGGAATACCACAAATCCGTTGACCGGTCCTTCGGCGGCTTTGCATCGAGCGTGGCCGCACATGCCGTCGTCGCGGCTGCCGTTCTCCTGGTTGCTGTACCCGACCGTGCCGTTCAGCCGACTCCCATCCGGACGGCGCTGATCTTATATAAACCTGCCGCGCCGAGCAGTGGACTCCGGCCCCGGGTCCAGGTTAGGACCCCGCCGGTTCCGCAGTCCGCAAGTCTGCGGCCCCGTACATTGTTCGTGCCTGCGTCCAGGCACGCCGATGCGCCCGAGCCCATCGTGATTCCTGCTTCTCCTTCGTTATCGGTTATGCGTAGTGCGGCGCTGTCTCTTGTACCCGCGATCGCGACGGCACCGTCCGCGGTGGTTGTCCAACCGCCCCACGTCGTCTCCGACGCGGGCTTTGGGGCTTCCGGCGCGATTCGAACCTCAAACCACGGTGCTGGAGCGGCTGTGTCATTAGGGTCTTCGGGATTTGGCGCGCCGGGTAGCGGGTGGGGATCGACAGACCCGGAGGTGAGCCGTGTAGTCAGTGACAGCGGCTTCGGTGCGATGGCGGCGCAGGCACCCCGGCCGGTGCACGCTTTGAGGCCAGCGCAGCTTGTCTCCGAGTCAGTACAGATCCTGCGCCGGCCGCGTCCGCAGTATACCGACGAAGCGCGCCGGCTGCAGATCGAGGGCGAAGTTGTGTTGGAAGCAGTGTTCACGGCCTCAGGAGAGGTTCGCGTCGTCCGGGTTGTCCGCGGTTTAGGGCACGGACTGGACGAAAATGCAGTGGCGGCGGCCAGAAACATTCATTTTATTCCCGCACGGATGGATGGCCGTCCCGTGGACCGGTCTGGAACGGTACGACTCACTTTTCAACTGGCCTATTAATATGAAAAACCTTTCTTCAAATTCCCTGCTGCTCACACCGTTCCTGCTTCTGGCGGTCTCCTCCGGACTAGCCGGCGAAGATGCGACGGCACTGGACAAATTGCTGGACCGGATTGTGGAACGCGAACGAACATTCGTCAAGAAGCTGAGTACGCGGACGCCATTAGTTGAGACTTATATTCAGGAATCGGCCGGACCGGAATCGGGCCGGGACAGGGATCACTACTTCCTGGGACGATTGAATTTTACCGAGTCCGAGCGGTATATACCCATCGCCGCCCGCTCGGATGCTCCGAAGAGTCCCTGGCGCCTGGCGCTGGCCAAGCGCGCGATTATCTTCTCTCCCAACGGCTTCGCCGAGATGATCTTTGTGGACCCGGAGAACTTCAGCCGGAAAGATTATTCTTTCGACTATGTCCGGCGCGAATTCACGGGCGGCATCCGCTGTATCGTCTTCGACCTGGCACCGACGGACAAGAAGGCTCCTGGACGCTTCATCGGGCGAATCTGGGTGGAGGAGCATGACCTGCAGATTGTGCGTTTGAATGGAACTTACTCCCGTAGCAGCACGGCGAAGCTCTACTTTCATTTCGATAGCTGGCGGCTGGCCGCATCGTCGGGGGAATGGGTTCCGGCACTGGTTTATGTGGAGGAGGCGGCTGACGACGAAAAGCGCAAATCCGCGCCGAGCTTCAAGGCACAAACCCGTCTGTGGGGATACAACTCGGGGCGAGCAGCGCGTCTTGATGAGTTGACCAGCCTTGCCGTGGAACTGGAAACACCTGCGCGGCAGGAGGACAATCCGGACGATCGCTCTCCGCTCGAGAGCCAGCGTTCCTGGGAACGGCAGGCCGAAGCAAATATTATCGACCGGCTGGAAAAGGCCGGACTGCTTGCCGTGAAAGGGCCGGTGGACCAGGTTCTGGACACCGTGATCAATAATTTTCTTGCCACCAGCAATCTGAATGTCGAGGTTCGCTGCCGCGTGATGCTCACGACGCCGCTTGAAACTTTCAGCGTCGGACGGACCATTGTGATCAGCCGCGGATTGATAGATGTTCTGCCCGATGAGGCAAGCCTGGCAATGGTGCTGGCGGAGGAACTCGCTCACATTGCGCTTGGCCACCGCATCAACACGCAGTTCGCCTTCCGCAACCAGACGATGTTCTCCGATGAAGATTTGCTGCAGCGATTCCGCTTTTCGCGCAAGCCCGAGGAGATTGAGGCAGCCGGCGTCAAGGCGGTGGAGATTCTGGGAAAATCTCCGTATCAGGCAAAGCTTGGCAACGCGGGTCTGTTCCTGAAGGCTCTTGCCAGCCGCGCGCCGCGCTATCCCAATCTGATTCGAGCCAATATAGGGAACCGGCTGGCCGATGACGGCAGCATTCCGCGGATGTCCTCACTGCTGTCGCAGGCGCCGCAATTCGAGGACACCAGTCTCGAACAAATCGCCGCCCTTCCTCTTGGCTCTCGCGTCAAACTGGATCCGTGGACCGGAACGATCACGCTGATGAAGGCGAAGCCTGTCTCGCTGCTATCGGCCCGGGAGAAGTTGCTTTTCGAGGTCACGCCGTTTGCGCCGAACCTGGCGCGAACCGATAACCATTCGGAATCGGCCGGGTCGCAGTGAGGACATGATCGACATTCATAGCCATGTTCTGTGCGGTCTCGACGATGGCGCGCGGAGCCTGGACGAATCGGTCGCGATGATCCGGATGGCCGCCGATGCCGGTACGACCGACATCGTGGCGTCGCCGCACGCCAACCAGGAGTACGCATTCGATCCCTGGACCGTGGAACGCAAAATCTGCGAATTACAGGCGATGGTGGGGAATTTTCCCCGGATCTACTTCGGTTGCGATTTCCATCTCACCGCGGAGAATCTAGACGATGCTCTGCGGTCACCCGAGAAATACTCCATCAATCACCGGGGATATCTGCTGGTGGAGTTTTCCGATTTTCACATTCCCAGGACAACGGGCGAAATATTCGAACGGCTGGTCCATGCTGGGATGCGGCCCATCGTCACTCATCCTGAGCGCAATCCGCTGCTGCAAAACAGGCTGGAGGATCTGGAGGCCTGGGTGAGTCAGGGCGCACTGGTGCAGGTGACGGCACAGTCTCTGCTCGGCCGGTTCGGAAGATCGGCGAAGGCGTCCGCGCTGGAATTGATGGAGTGCGGCTTAGTCCACTTTCTGGCCAGCGATGCGCATGACCTGAAACATCGCACCACCGCTCTCAGCGAGCCCCGGCGATATGTGGAGAAGACCTTTGGCGCCGAGACCGCGTCGCTAGTATTCGAGGAGAATCCACGAGCCGTGCTGTCCGGTATTCCCCTTACCGTGTTACCGCCTACGCGCAGGAAGAAATGGTTTTGCTTCCATTAGCCGCCTCATTCGCGGCAGCGGCGCCCGCGATGGCAAAGAAAAACGCGGCCAATCCCGGCCTTTGCTGCATGGGGTAATCGAGTAGGGCATGCAGCAGAAATGCCGCTATACCCAATCCATAGATGGACCGGAAGGCCGGTTTGGCGAGGGCTGCGGCAAACAGAGCTAGAAGCCCCACAAACGGAATACCGCCCTCGGCCGCCCACTGGGCCCAATCATTGTGCGCCTGATTCATAAACAGGCCGGTGTCGATGCGCGCGTATTTCGGGTAGATGATAGACCAAGTGCCCAACCCGCTTCCCATCCAGGGCCGTTCGGCAGTCATTCTGATCGACGCCTGGAGGGCGTCCAGCCGCAGCGATTCCGCGCCGGTTGCCTGCAGCCTGGCCCGTAGATCGTTGCTGCCCGCCAGGGCAACCGCGATTACGACGGCGCCTGAGAATTGAAGCGCCCGCAGTACGATTGTTCTGCGCGGGGCTTGCGCACGGAAGGCGAAGATGGCCATGACGGCAAGCCCTTCCGCCAGAACCAGAACCGATCCGGCCCGTGAGCCCGCGGCGATGACGGAACTCAGCATAATGGCGGAGCCTGTACCGTAAAGTACGCGCGTGCGCCGGTCCGTCACGGCGAAATAAAGCGCTATCGGGAGCAGAAGTTCCATCCACGCCGCATACTGGTTGCGGTTCACGAATGGCCCCAGTACATCCGTCGTATATCCGCTGGGAAAGAGCCAGAAGATCCTGCCGTTGGCGGAGTATTTTTGGGCGATAGCAAGAACCGCGAGCAAGGATCCGCAGAGGGCAGACGTTTTCAGAAACCAGTCGCGCGCCCGCAGGTGAGCTAAGGCATCACAGGCCAGCAGGAACACCAGCAGAAACGTGAACCAATTCAGCGCTGCCACCCAGGTTGCCCCCCGGTTGACTGTCTGCGCCAATGCCAGTTGCAACAGCGGCCACAGGGCCGCGGCGGCGAGAGGAAGCCCGGCGGAGCGAGGCCAAACCGGTCTCTTGCGCAGAAAGCGCACGGCAGCGAGGAGGAAAATTCCAACTTGGAACAGCGACCACGCCCAAAGCTGCGGCACCCAGAGCGTCAGAATTCCGAAGAACAACAGAGACACCAGCGCTGCTGCCGGGGGCGTCATTGCGTCGATTCCCGGCTTGCCGATTTCAGGCTTACGGACGTGATGACCGCATCTCCTTCAAAAGGCACCGATCCCAAAGGCCTGCGGTAAACAAGAGCCAGTTTCACGAGGTTATTGGCAGCGGATTGGAATTGCGATCCGTCCGTGGTGGTGTTATCCAAATCCAAGGCGCGGAACGTCACCCCGGGCACTTTGGGCTGTATTTCGAACTGCAGGCAATAGTGCCGGGCGGGTTCAACCGGAACGTATTGCCACAGGATAGTGCACTGTTCCTGCTGCAATCCGGAGAAATGCAAACGAATCTGGTGATTGCGCAGCGCGCACCTGATTCCCGGAGGAGGAGTAAGGCGCCAGGCAAAGCCGGTTTCGAGAGGCGGCCCGTCGAAAGCCTCGCTGGTGATGTAGGGGCCTGTTACGGGGTCCAGCGGCCGGTAGGGTAGAAGGCCGCGGCGGCAAAGCGCGTTCCAGAGGGTCATTGCGCCGGGTCCATCGCCGTGCGACAAACGGCGCTCGCAGTAGTCCAGCAGGACAGGGCGATCGTCCATGGTGGCGGAGGCGGCCATTTCGGCGGCCACGCTTTGGGCCGTCCCCCACTGCCCCTTCCCGGCTAGGAATGTCAGATATTGGCGGATGATTTCGGGCCGCGGGGGAATCGCATGGCGCCAGATCCAATCGGCATCGGGACGCATGCGCCAGTTCAGATCGAGGAGTGCCGTCACCTGCCCGTATGCCGTATCCACGGCTTCGCGCGACCACCTCCAGAAGCTGTCGGCGTTTTGCCGCCGGAAGTAGTATTGTGCCAGGAGATATCTGGGTTGATAGAGCGTACTGCGGTCGGCTGCTGCCAAAAGTGACTTCTCAGCCAGCGGAAAGTCGCCCGCCAACTCGGCGCGCGATCCCAGGCGCATGCGGCGGGCGGCGTTTTCTGGGTCCAGGGAGACGGCTCGTTCCAGGTCCGTCAGGGGATCTTGGCCCAGTTCTTCCTGCTTGGCGGCCAGCCTGTCGTAGAAGGCTGCCATGGCCGGCGCCAATTGCACGGCGCGCCGGCGGCCGGCGAGCCCGCTGTCGAACGACAGGTGATCCGCCCAGGCCAGGCGTACGGCCCAATAAGAAGACAACACTAGCAGCAGCAACGTGCCGCAACGGAGGAGCGTTCGTGCCGCGGAGGCGGCCGGACGCGTGATCCCCGTTCGGAGGAAAGCGGCCCTCTTCAACGACCTCCAGAATATCAGAGGCGATTTCCCGTCCCGCCCCCTCAATTGATTAAGAGTTTCCACAACCGTCCCGATATTAGGTAATAGCGGGACGCTCAGTTCCGCCTGACTACACGGAGGCATATGTTTCGATCGCTCACAGGAATGACATCTCTGCTACTGGCTGCCGGCGCAGCGGCGGGATTGATGGCGGCTGGGAATAATATCGGCATAGCAGTTGCAAATGGCGGTTTTGAGGTTGACCATGCCCGTGTTTCGGGCAACGCCACTCTATTTGATGGAAGCTCAGTGGAAACGATGGAGACACCTTCACAGCTTCAATTGAACGGCGGCGCGCGGATGCAGCTGGCCACCGGTTCCCATGCGACGGTTTACGAACGTAAACTGATCCTGGAACGGGGATCCGGCCTGATGGAGGCTGCCGCCGGTTTCGAAGTGGAGGCACGGACGCTGCGCATTTCTTCCGGAACACGAGATGCCGTGGCGCGAATCAGCAACGAAAGCGGGAGTCCGGTGTTCGTGGCCGCCATACGAGGGAACCTGCGCGTCACCAATTCGGCCGGCCTGCTGGTCGCCAATATCGCGGGAGGCAGCAGCTTGAACCTGAAACCGCAAGAAGGAGAGGCCCCGGCCGCTACGCGCGCTTCCGGATGCCTTCTTACAAAAGAAGGCAAGATGATCCTGTCAGAGCGCACGACAAACGTGATCCTGGAAGTGTATGGGAACGGTCTCGATGACAAAGTAGGAAACCGCATTGAGATTTTAGGCAACCCTGACAAGCAGTCGCCCGCCGTTGCTGGGGCTTCGCAGGTGATTCGTGTGACAGAGGTCAAGCTCATCCAAAAGGGCGGGTGCAAGGCGATCGCTAAACAGATCGGCGCAGGTGCCGCAGGGGGCGCCGCCGGTGCTGCGGGGGCCGCTGGCGCCGCTGGGGCTGCCGGGGCCGCTACGGCCACGGGAATCAGCGTGGGCACCATTGCCGTGATTGGAGGGGTAGCCAGTGCGGCGGCAGTAGTAGGTGGCTTGGGCTACGCCGGCACTTTTTCGGATTCTTCCGGTTCTGGGTCCGCCGCCAGCCGGTAGAAATTGAAGTGGTTCGATTGTCTCTTTCCCGCGCCCCGGGGAGTTCTTCGGGGCGCGCACGGCAAAGCTCACTCTCAAGACACCTATGAAATCAATCCTGTTTTTTCTGTTGTGCGGAGCGTTGCTCGCGCAGCCCCGTCCGATCCTGACGCCGGATACATCGGCCAATCTGCCGGGACAAAGGATCGGTCCGCGGGACCTGATCGTACTGCAGGTCTATGATTCGCCCGAGTTGAGCCGCACGGTGCGGGTTGGGGCGGACGGATTGATCCGCCTGCCGATGATGAAGGATCAAATAAGGGCCGAAGGCCTGATGCCGGAGGAACTGGAAACTTCCGTAGCGAATGCGTTCGGGGAAGCGGGACTGGTGGTGGATCCTTTCGTGACGATCACGGTTGCCGAATACAGCAGTCGCCCGATCAGCGTTTTGGGGGCCGTGAAGACTCCTCTGACGTTTCTAGCTAACTCTCCGGTAACGCTGGTGGAGGCGATCACGCGGGCCGGCGGGCTGACGGCCGAGACTGGACCGGAGATTCTCATCAGCAAGAACCAACTGGAACTGGACGGCTCCGTAAAGACGGTGATTCGGAGGGTGCCCGTGAAGGCGCTCGTCAACTCCGCCGATGCCGATACAAACCCAAAGCTGAGCGGCGGCGAAGAGATCCGCGTGCCGGAGGCAGGGAAGGTCTTCGTGGTGGGGAACGTCAGGAAGCCGGGGGCCTTCCCCGTTCAGGATGGCTCCTCCAGCAGCGTTCTCAAGATACTGGCGGTTGCAGAGGGGCTCACCCCGTTCTCCGGCAGGCAGGCCTACATCTACCGCCTGGACGCTTCCGGATCCAAGAATGAGATCCCGATCGAGCTGCACAAAATCATGGATCGCAAAGCGCCGGACACGGTTCTGCTGCCAAACGATGTTCTGTACATTCCCGACAACCATAACAAGCGCATGGGTGTAGCTACTCTCGAAAAGCTATTGCTTTTCGGGTCTACAGCCGGTGCGACCGCCTTGGTTTACGGCAGATAAATAAAATGGAAAACAAGCTTGTTCCAACCCTTCCAGCGCAAATGTTGGAAGCGCCGACGCGCCAACTTTCAGCACCGCTAGAGGTTTTCCGCGCCACAGGCGCCATTCCGGAAATGGAGAGTGCGCCGGCACAGGTGGCGCTCTCCCACTACCTGTGGCTTGTGAAGCGCCACTGGTGGAAAATTCTCCTTTTCGTCGGCTGTTCGGTTGCCGGGACGCTCGTTGTTTCCTTCCGTCTGGTTCCGATTTACGAATCGACCGCTATCGTCGATATCGACAGACAGATGCCGAGCGCCATCATCGGCCAGGAATCTACGCGACCTATGGCGAACGACTCCGATCAGTTTCTGGCCACCCAGATCAAGCTCATTCAGTCAGACGCGGTACTGCGTCCGGTGGTGCAGCAATACAACCTTGTGAACGCGGATGTCACTGGGGCGGATTCGAACGCGGCGAGATCCAGTGAAGCCGAAGAGGAGCCGGTGATATTGAAGGAATTGAAAGTAACCCGGCCGGCGAATACCTATCTGCTCCTTATCAGCTATCGTTCCAAAAATCCCAAGCTCGCCGCCGATGTCGCCAATGCCACCGCCCGATCGTATCTTGAGCACACCTACGACATTCGTTTCAAGTCTTCGGCGAGCCTCTCCACATTTATGGAGCGGCAACTGGCAGAGCTAAAAGCCAAGATGGAACGCTCCAGCGGCGCGCTGGCGGAATTTGAGCGTGAATTGAACGTGATCAATCCCGAGCAGAAGACCAGTGTGCTTTCCGCCCGGCTGTTGCAATTGAACACGGAGTACACCAATGCTCAGGCCGACCGTGTGCGCAAAGAGTCGGCGTATACATCGGTGGCGGGCGGTTCGCTCGAAGCGGCGCAGGTATCCACCCAGGGCGAGTCGTTAAGGAAACTCGCCGAACAAATGGATCAGCAGCAGCAGAAATTTGTGGAGGTCAAGTCTCACTTTGGCCCGAACCATCCGGAATATCACAAGGCGGCGCTGCAAGTAGCCGAGCTGCAGCGCCAGCTGCAACGCGCCAAGGAGAATATCCTGCAGCGCGTGGAGGTGGAATACCTGGAATCAGCCAACCGCGAAAACATGCTGCGCAAAGCCGTAGCCGAAACCAAGGTGGAGTTCGATGCCGTGAATGTGCGGTCGTTCGAATACCAGGCAAAGAAGAGAGAAGCCGAGGGCGACAAGACGCTTTACGAAGAGTTGGTTCGTAAGATCCGCGAGGCGAGCATCAACTCCGGTTTCCAGAACAACACAATCCGTATTGCCGATACGGCGCGGGCGTCCCACAAGCCGGTATTTCCAAATATTCAGTTAAATGTACTGCTGGCATTTCTGTTTTCACTGCTTCTGGCGACCGGCGTCACGGTCCTCGCCGATATTCTGAACAACACGGTTCGTGATCCCGAGGAGATTTCCCGCAGCCTGGCCACCGATGTCATCGGTACTCTGCCGGCGGTGAAGGAGTGGCATGGCCGGGTGAGTCTGACCACCGGGTCGGGAACAGCCCTGGTGCCATTCAGCCAGATCTCCGGCCGAACCATCAATACATTTGATGAGGCTATCCGCACGCTGCGGAATTCCATCCTGCTGACGGACTTTGACCGCCGCATCCGCACCTTGCTTGTAACCAGTTCTTCTCCTTCCGAGGGTAAGTCCACAACGGCCGCGAACCTCGCTCTAGCCCACGCGCAGCAGGGACACCGTACCCTGCTGATCGACGGTGATTTGCGGCGTCCCAGCATACACCGGCGTTTTGATTTGTCTCCGGTCATCGGTCTCTCCAATGTCTTGAGCAGCGCCGTGCCGTGGAGGAGCGTGCTGTTGCACAAGGAGGAGTTAGTGCATCTGGACATCCTGCCGGTGGGCCCCCCGTCACGGCGTGCCGCGGACCTGATCGGTTCGAGGCTCTCTGCGATTTTGGAGGAAGCGTCAGGTGAGTATGATCTGGTGGTACTGGATTCTCCCCCGCTGTTGGGCTTTCCGGAACCATTGCAGATGGCTGCCGCTGTCGATGGAATCATTGTTGTGGCCGTTGCGGGGCGGACCAATCGTAAGGCTCTTGGGTCTGCTATCAGTACTCTGAAGCGGCTGCGCGCGAACGTTGTCGGAATCGTATTGAACGAAGTGCATGCCGACAGCAGCGATAACTCCTATTACGAACATTACGGTCCGAAATATTACAAACACTATGACTCGGCAGTCGGCAGCGAAGGCTAGCGTGGCCCTTCGGCCCAGAGGGCGAGCGCCATCATTCCTCAAATGGATGCTCACCCCGGACGATAAGGATTGCAACGGGCAGGTCAGCTGATGCCGACTGCGCAACTGGTTTGCTCACGAAAAGAAAATGTATTCACTTGGATTGGTTGCCGGCCTGGCGCTGATATTTTCGCTTATGTTGACGCGCTTGCTGCGCGACTGGCTGATCAGGATCAAGATCCTGGACCGGCCTGGAGACCCTCGGAAGGTCCATGAGAAGGCTGTGCCGCGGCTTGGTGGCGTGGCCGTGGCCGGTTCTTATGCCCTCGCCTATCTGGTCTTGCTGCTGACGCCGCTTTCCGGCGGTCTTCTGATTCAATCGAATGTCGAGCTCGTTTGGAATCTGCTGCCGGCGGTGCTGGCAATCCTTTTCACCGGCCTTTTGGATGACCTGCTGGACCTGCGTCCGCTGCTGAAACTGGGAGGGCAGGCGAGCGCCGGCGTTCTGGCTTATATGGGCGGCGTGCGCATCCACGCTGTCGCCGGCTACCCACTTCCGTTCTGGACGGAATGTCTGATTACTGTCGCCTGGCTTGTCCTATGCGCAAACGCGTTCAATCTGATCGATGGCATCGATGGGCTCGCTACGGGCCTGGGAATTCTCGCCAGCCTCACCATCTTTCTGTCCGGCATCCTGAAAGGCGATTTGACGCTGGCTTTGGCTACGGCTCCGCTCATCGGCGCGCTGATTGGATTTCTGAGATACAACTTTAATCCCGCGTCCATTTTTCTGGGTGATTGCGGGAGCCTCTTTATTGGATTTCTACTTGGCTGTTATGGAGTCATCTGGGGACAGAAATCGGCGGCGATGCTTGGTATGGTGGCCCCGTTAATGGCGTTTGCGCTGCCACTGGTCGACGTCGGACTGTCGGTGATACGACGCTTCATCAACAATGAGCCGGTCTTCGGCGGTGACCGCGGACACATCCACCACCGGCTGCTGGATCGCGGCTTTACGCCTCGTCGCGTGGCCCTTCTGCTTTATGCCGTCTGCGGATTTGGCGCGACGCTTTCCCTTTTGCAGAGCGTCTTTCAAAACCACCACGCCGGCGGGCTGCTTCTCCTGCTATTCGGCGCCGCTATCTTCGCCGGCGTGCGTTACTTGAAGTACACCGAATTTGAAGCTGTGCGCCGCTTTCTTTGGCTGGGGTTCCGCCCCATGCTCCGCACTCACGTGATTTTGGAAACTTTTGAACGCGCCCTAGCCAAAGCCCGGTCTGTGGAGGAATGCTGGGAGACGCTGCACGCAGCCGCACGCGATCTCGGCTACAGTCAATTGTACGTTCGGCTCAGTGGAGAACGGTTCGGAACGGCTCAGCCGGGCCATTCCGATCCAACGTTCTGGCAGATGCGACTCAATCTTCCGAACGGCGATTTCGTCAACATTACCGAACGGCTTGCTGCCACCGAGCGCCCGGTGCTGGTGGGTCCATTCGTTGAAGTGGTCCGGCGCGCGTTACCGCGAAAGCTGGAACTCTTACGAGAGAAATCGCCGGACATCGAACATGCCGAACCGGGAGGGTTGCTGCAAATCCTGCGCTGAAGCCGCTACCGCCGCGCCATGATCAGGGGATGAACATGCGGCAGACCCGGCTTGCCGGATCGAAGATACCTAACTTTTCGAATAACAGATTCGCCAAAAGGATGTGACCAAAGTGATTCGGGTGAATGTTGGCGTCGTTCAAGACGTAGATCATCGAGTAGAGATCCTTTCGCGTCTCTTGCCATTGCTGGTAGTGATCGATTAACGGGACGGCGTTGTCGGAGGCGAACTTGCGGAGAATATCTACGTATGCCGGAAGATCCTTGCGGAGTTCTTTGGCCGGGTCAATGATGACGATCGGGTTTGGCGTATGGAGCAGGAGAAGGCTCTTGCGCTCGATCAGCATAGCGAGAAACTTTGTGAGTTCGGCGCGGTAGGTTTCGCGGCCGGCGGGTCCGGCGACGCAATCATTCATGCCCATCATGAGCGAGACTACTTGAGGCTGAAACCGGTAGACGCGCCACTCGGCATCGGGGACGAGTCCGGTCATGCGGTTGCCGCTGATGCCGGTATTGATGACGATGTCGCGGCTGCGCCTGAGCTCGAAGCGCACCCGTTCGGCGAAGATCTCTACGTAACTCCGCCAGCCCATGGTGTGAAGCGCGCCGTGTGTGATGCTGTCTCCCGTGAAGACCCAGGTGAGGGGTTCCTTCCCTTGTAATAGCTGTTTGACGCTGTCAAAACTACCGCCATCCCCGATTTGCGCCAGCCCTGGCCGTACTTGTGCAGCGGCAGCCAACGCCAGCATCTCACGGCGGTTCCAGGATGTGGTATTCATCGATTTCCTCTCGCCGTCAGAGCAGCCTCAACAACCCGCCGAGCCAGAGCCGCAGTGATGCTCTGGCCCAAGCTATTCGGATGGATTCCGTCGAGCAGGAGATCGTTCAGTGCGTGGCCCGGGGCTTCGGCATAGGCTTTGAAGCCGGAATTAACGTCGAGCAACTCGACGTGTTTCTCCGCAGCCACCTGACGGATAGCCGCAATGTATTCGGATCGGCCTACGTCGAGTCCCTCCGCGACTTCCGGAAGGTAGGGAGGTTTCGCGTAAAGGTCCTTTAGCTTTGGCGTCCACTGTGTGGGATTGAATGTCATCAGGACCGCTCGGGCTCCGGTGGCTTGCAGAGCATCCAGAAAGTAGCGCAGGTTGGCGCGAAAGTCCCCCAAGCTGACGCGAGGCCGGTCCGCCGGAGGATTCTTCCAGACGTCAATTGCGGAATCATTGAGGCCAAACATGAGGAAGACGAGGCCCGGTTTCTCATCCATTACATCGTGCTCAAATCTCGCCTTGGCATCGGCGGTTGTGTTTGCCGGAACGCCCCGGTTGACGATTTCAGCGCGATCTCCGCCGAACTCTTTCTGCAATGCCTCGCAATATGTGAAAACACCTGGCCTCGTTGCAGTAGTGGAGTCTCCGAAGCAGACGATCCTGAGAGGTTCGGAGTGGAGGGCCAGGGTGGCCAGAAGAGCGAGTAAGAGAGTACCGAAAAAAGTGTCCATTGTCGACAGAAAATGCAATATACTCAACTTCAGTTACCTTCTATGCCGAAAGTTTCCCGATTCGCCCCAGTCGCGGTCAATACACTAAAGCAGAATATAACGGACTTGCTGACGGATGCGATTTTCTCAGGAAAGCTGAAGCCCGGCGAGCGCTTGAACGAGAGCCAACTTTCGCGCGAATTCCATGTGAGCAGGGCTCCCATTCGCGAGGCCCTGCAACACTTGCAGGAACAGGGTTTGGTGATGAACAGTCCGCGGCGCGGGATGTTCGTCGTGTATCTGGATGACGAGGACGTGCAGAAGATCAATAGCGTCCGTCTGATTCTGGAAGCGGAAGCGTTGCGGCTGGCGAGGGCCAAGATGCAAAAGCCGCAGGAACAGGCGCTGCTGAAACTGCTGGAAGCGGTGGAAAAATCGGAATCGTCCGCTCCGTTTTCGCGCGTCAAACTGGACTTTGATTTCCACAAGACCATTTGGGCCATCTCCGGCAACGACTGCCTGGAGCGCACGCTGCAGGGCTTGACGGCACCCTTATTTGCGCACAGCGTGCTGAAAATTTTAAAGAGCGACAAGGTACGGCACATTATCTTCTCCCATCGTCCCCTCATGGCCTTCCTGCAAGGCAAATCGAAAACGTCCGCCGAGGAGATTATTGCGGACCATTTGCGCGTGCCCTGGGTGCAACCCGACCGCTTTTCCAGCCTGGCGCCGGCCGCCGGATCCAAGGCCGGATAGGCGCTATTGTGGCACCTGGACCCGCAGGTACGGTTTCACGTATTGGTCCAGAATGCCGTGCACCTTCTTCCTTTCGACCTCGCTGATTGCCGTAACATAAGGCGCACCTGTGGCGCGCTCACAAATGCCCAGGTAGCGCAAGGATTCGTCAAATGCGCCCCAAATGTCGCCGCAGCGGAACAATTGCCAAGTCCCGATCAGATCCTGCTGCAGCTTAGAAGCCAACTCGATGTCTCCTGCCTGGAAAGCACGCCAGAGCGCGACCGCGATGTGCGGGCAGATGTTGTGCAGCCCTCCGACGAAGCCGCCGCAGCCCATCTGCAGTCCGACTACAATCAGGAATTCGTGGCCTGTGAGCACGGTGAAACCGGGCCGCGGTTTGGTCAGCGAGAGAACGGATTGCAAGTTCGCCTGATCTGAGTTGCTGACCTTTATTCCGATGAGGTGAGGAATCTCACGAGCCAGACGTGCGACCGTATCCGGGTGAATCGCGTTTTTCGTAAGCACCGGATTGTCGTAGAGCACAAGCGGAAGGTCAACGGCCGCGGCAATCTCGGAAAAATAAGCGTAGAGATGATCCTGTGTGGCCATGTAATAGAAAGGCGGAAGCACCGATAGGGCGTCAGGACCTTCAGCCGCCAATCTCTTCGCCATGCGCACGGCTCGGCTGGTACTGGTTTCACCGAGGCCGGCCATGACGGGGACAGACCTGTTCACCTCGGAAACCGTAACGGCCACCGAGCGGATCTGCTGATCGTCGGTGAGAAACGCGAATCCGCCCATGGTGCCGTTGGCAAAGATGGCATCCACCTTGGCGCCAAGGAGGTATTGGCTCATGCGCCGCAGGCCGGCTTCATCTACTTCATTGTTTCCCCGCAAGGGAGTGCCGAGGGGAGGGATGACACCGCGCAATTCCATTTCCTCATTGTACCGACTGTCGACAGAACACCGCAAGTGGAATATAATCGCGGGATAGCGCTTTCATGAATATTTCTCGTAGACGTCTTGGCGCAACTGACCTGTTTGTGTCGCGAGTAGGACTCGGAACCGTCGCACTCGGGCTGGATTACGGTATTCCCGTGCAGGGGTCGAAGCTGAGGCCGGCGGTCCAGGAGGCCTCCCTAATTCTTCAGGCTGGTTTGGATATGGGCGTCCGGTTAATCGACACCGCACGGGCGTACGGAGAGAGCGAGAGCATCATCGGGGCGGCGATCGGCCACAGGAGACACGAATACATCCTGGCTTCAAAGGTAGCGCCCTTTCCGGGCGAACCGCAGAAGGTCCGCGAGAGCGTCGAGGCGAGTCTGCGGGCGTTACGCACCGACCACATCGACATGATGCAAATTCACTGTGGTGTGGCCGATGCGCTGCCCGATTCTTCCACGACGGAGGCGCTGCTGGAGCTGAAGCGTTCCGGCGAAATCCGCTACCTGGGAGCTAGCGTGTATGGTGAAGAAGCGGGGATGTCGGCGATGGCGTCCGGCTATTTCGATTGCCTGCAGGTTGCGTACAATGCGTTGGATCGCAGACTGGAAGAAACGTTGCTACCCGCAGCCCGGCAAGCGAAGATGGGAATTCTGGCGCGCTCCGTGTTGATGAAAGGTGCACTCACCGAACGAGCGGATGGTTTACCGGAAGAATTTGCGTCCTTGAAAGTGGCGGCTAAGGAGTTGGAGCGGCTGGCTTCAGATGAGGTGGAGTATTTGCCGGAACTGGCCTATCGTTATGCGTTGAGTGAACCCGCTATTGACAGCGTTCTGGCGGGCGTGACCAGTATTCGAGAATTGGAACAGTCCCTGCGATGGGCGGCTCGCGGTGCCCTCTCTGTCGAGCTGCTGAGCCGGATTCGCGCGATGCCGATGCTTCCGGATCAAATTCTTTCGCCTGCTCATTGGCCTGTGCTGGTATGAGAATCGC
The DNA here is from genome assembly GCA_040002435.1 of Bryobacteraceae bacterium. GTDB lineage: Bacteria > Acidobacteriota > Terriglobia > Bryobacterales > Bryobacteraceae > JANXXV01. The sequence continues at coordinate 4,427 of JBDUEM010000102.1, read as the reverse complement.
GGTCACGATGGGGGAAGGGAATACTCCGCTTGCCGCCAGCGCGCATTCAGGCTCGCTGCACTTCAAGCTGGAGAGCTGCAATCCGTCAGGCTCGTATAAGGACCGCTTCATCGCGCCGGAACTGGCGGATGTTCTGGCTAAAGGGTCCCGGTCGTGTGTTGCGACCTCATCCGGAAACACCGGCTCGTCTCTGGCCGCCTACTGCGCGCGATACGGCCTGCCGTGTTTGATTCTGGTGAACCAGGATGCGCCGGAAGGGAAGCTGGCACAGATGCGTGCGCACGGGGCCATCGTGATGCGCATTCCGCAGTTCGTGACCTCGCCTCGAATCACCGAGGCCGTGTTCGCGCAATTGCGGGCGTTTGCCGATACGACTGGCGCCGCACTTGTTGTTTCCGCATTTCGCTACTGTCCGGCGGGGATGCGAGGCGTTCAGAGTATTTCGGGTGAGATTGCGGCACAGTTGCCCGATGTCGAGCACGTCTTTGTTCCAGTGGGTGGAGGGGGCCTGTATTCCGCGGTGGTTCGGGGGTTCGAAGAGACGGCGCGCATGCCGAGGATTCACGCAGTGCAGCCAACGGGATGCCCCACAGTGCTGGATGCATACCTGAATTCACGCGATGATGTGCAAGCGGTGGAAAGCACTACGCGGATCAGCGGACTCTCCGTACCTTTCGATATCGACGCGAGCCTGGCCCTGTCATTGGCACGCAAGCATCATGCGATGGTGCTTGGCGTTTCTGATGCGGAGGTGTTTGAGGCGCAGCGGCTGCTGTTGCGAACAGAAGGCGTCTACGCGGAGCCTGCGGGAGCGACTGCGTTCGCCGGCTACCGGAGCGCGTTATCGTCGGGTGCGATTGGCAAGGAGGAACGTGTCGTTTGCCTGGTGACGGGGAGCGGGTTCAAGGATCCATCGTCCATTCAGGAGGCTTCTAGCGGGTTGGAGTCTCCCGTGGTTTCGTACACTGACGTATTGGGCGAACTTCACCGGTTGGTGAAGGCACGATAAACAATATGCAGCGCGTTGGTGTAGCGGGATTTCTTCACGAGTCGAATACGTTTCTGGGAGTGCCCACGACGTATGAGCAGTTTGCGGCCACCAGTCTCACGTCCGGCCGCGAAATGTTCACGCGGTGGTGCGACGCACACCACGAGCTTGGAGGAATGCTGCGCGAGTTGGCGGCGGAAAGGCTGGAAGCGGTCCCGCTGATGGCTACGTTCGCGGTGCCGAGCGGAACCATTACGGCGGCGGCGTTTGAGGCGATTGTTGACGGGTTGCTCGAAGAAATCCGGAAGGCTCTTCCCTTAGATGGGCTGTTACTCGCTCTTCATGGCGCCACGGTTTCAGAAGCGTATCGCGACGCCGACGGCGAGGTCCTGCGGCGAGTGCGTCAGTTGGTTGGACCGGACCTGCTGGTTGTGACCACGCTGGATCTGCACGCGAATGTTTCAGACGAGATGATTCGCCACGCGACGGCGACGGTTGCCTATCGTTCGAATCCACATCTGGATCAGGAGCAGAGAGGCGCGGAGGCGGCTGCGATTCTGGCGATGACGTTGCGCGGCGCAGTCAAACCTGTGCAGGCCATCGAGCGGCCACCGATGTTGATGCACATTTCGCGGCAGTTCAGCGGAGAGAGTCCGGCACGCGAACTCTATGACGATGCCGCCGCGGTAATGGCGTGGCCGGGGATTCTTTCCGCAAGTGTTGCCATGGGATTTCCCTACGCGGATGTGGAAGAGATGGGCGCCAATTTTTGGGCGGTCGCGGACGGTGATGAGGCGCTTGCACGCCGCGCGGCGCAGTGGATGGCCTCGCGGGCGTGGGCGCGGCGGCACGAGTTTGTTGGTCAACTTCCTTCGCCGTCAGAAGCTGTCAAGATCGGCGCCGGGGCTGCGGAGACTCCGGTTGTCCTGATGGATATCGGCGATAACGTAGGTGCGGGCAGCCCGGGAGATTCCACGATTCTCTTCGAAGAGGTGTTGCGCCAGGGCGTTCCCAATGCCTTGGTGATTCTGTACGATCCTGTGGCGGTGGAGCACTGTGTGCAAGCCGGTCCCGGGGCAACAGTCAGGCTGGGCGCAGGCGCCAATACCGATACGCGGCACGGCTCGCCGGTAGTGCTGAGCGGTGTTGTGCGAACGTTGTCCGATGGAAAGTTTCTGGAAACGCAGATTCGCCACGGCGGCTGGGGCGCAATGGATCAGGGGATTACAGCCGTAGTGGAGACACCCGAGGAGCATACCGTCGTGTTGACCAGTAAGCGTATGGCGCCGATGAGCCTGGAACAGATTCTGAGTCTGGGAATTCACCCGGAGCGCAAACGCATTCTGATCGTGAAGGGGGTGGTGGCTCCGAGAGCGGCCTACGAGCCGGTTGCCAAGCGGGTCCTGCTGGTGGATACGGCGGGCGTGACCAGCGACAATCCCCGCCATTTCGATTACAAACACCGGCGGGTACCGTTATTTCCTCTTGAGGCAGAGGCGCAGTATGGCGGCTCTTGAAGGGAAGGTGGCGCTTATTACGGGGGGCGCGAGCGGGATTGGTTTGGGCATCGCGCGAGTGCTTGCGGCGCGCGGGGCGCGGCTGGCGATTGCGTACTTCGATGGAACTCACATTGAGAATGCCCGGGCATCGCTGGCAGAGGCAGATGTTGTGTTCCTGCACGCTGACATTCGCATCCGGGGTGCAGTAGCGCAGATGGTGGCCAGCGCTGCTGAGCATTTCGGGGCAATCGATATTCTGGTGAATAACGCTAGTCTGACTGGGCCGCCTGCGGTGGCTGCTTTTCTCGATTGCACAGAAGAACAGTTGGACGCAATTGTGGATACCAATCTCAAGGGAACGTTCCACGTATCGCAGGCCGTTGCCCGGTTCATGGTGGCGAAGGGAACCGCGGGCAGCATTGTGAACGTCGCATCTGTTGGTGCTTTCGCGGGCCAGGAATTCGCGTCGGCCTATTGCGCCACAAAAGCGGGCCAAGCGGCGATGGTGCAAACCTTAGCGATCGAACTGGCACCTTTTGGTATTCGCGTCAACGCGGTTGCGCCCGGGGATATTCATACGCCGGCCAACGCCACTATCACCCGCGACCTTGCTTGTGTTGGCTCATCCGGCAAGTATCTCCGCGCCACTCCCCTGGGCAGACGCGGAACGCCGGAGGAGATTGGGCGGGCGGTGGCGTTTCTGGTCTCCGCCGATGCCTCTTTTGTGACCGGCACCACCTTAGTCGTGGACGGCGGTTTTCTCGCTTATTAATTTTACAATCTGTCGACAGTGTACTAAACTGGCTACACACGCCAATGAAACACTTCGTGCTTTTCCTGCTGCTGACGGCCGCTGCTTTCGCCGCCGATTATGAGACGGGGTTTGTGAAGCATTCCGATGGCGCTGCGTTTCACTGGAACACAATCCCCCAGATTGCGCGGCTATCGAATGGACAACTGTTGACGGTTTGGTGGGTGATGCCCAAAGATCGGACCAAAGGTTCTATCTATGGTGCGACGTCCTCCGACTCCGGGCGAACGTGGTCCGAGCCCAAAGTATTGATCGAAGATGCGGTGAAAACCAGCGGCGATCCGAACATTCTGGTGGACGGGAAGAAGGTGTTTGTCTTCTCCACACAGGTTCTGATGCCGAACAAGATCAACAAAAGCTGGATTGGGATGGTGCGCAGCGACGATGACGGAAAGACCTGGACAAAGCCCGCCGAGATTCCCATTCCCAGGCAGTATGTCGCCGGAAAGCAGCATAACGGCATCAAGCTGCGCGATGGTACATACATGTTCGGTGTGGCCTGGGACAAGTGGCCGGAGATGGGAATGGCCGCGCGCACGGAAGGCGAGATGGATCTGACCACCGGAGTCATGATCTCGAAAGATGGGGAACACTGGACGCTGCATGGCGCGGTGCATACATTCGTGGACAAGATCAGTCCGAACAGCACCAATGGACTCTGCGAGCCTTCGCTCGTCGAGTTGGACAACGGCGAGATCCTCATGATCCTGCGGTCGGGCGATTCGTTCCACTATGAGAGCCGGAGCAGCGATGGCGGAGTTTCCTGGTCCATTCCGGTTCGCAGTTCGCTGCCTGGAAACAATACGCCGTCGGCACTCTGGAGGCTCGATCAAAACTCGAAGGAAATCATTGTCGTCTGGAATGCTTCTCCGCTGGCCCGCTACCCCCTAAGTACGGCAATCTCGGCCGACGGTGGAAAAACGTGGAGCACGCCGCGCATTGTGGCGCAGACGGAGGCCCTGCAGGTTTCGTACCCGGGAATCACGCAGGCCTCAGACGGTACATTTGTGGCCGTCTGGCAGCAGGCGCTGAAGGGTAACAACGGCAGAGATATTCGATGGGCTCGCTTTACCCGGGATTGGGTATTGGGCAAATGAAGTTCGATTTCGGGTCATTAGCGCCCGGTTCG
>JBDUEM010000101.1:0-24023 GCA_040002435.1 Bryobacteraceae bacterium | reverse complement strand
ACGGATTGTTTGAAATTCCATCCGGCTGGTGGGGAGACAAAGTCGGCACGCGCCGCGTGCTGATGCGCATCGTGGTCTGGTGGTCCACCTTCACCATGGCCACCGCGGCGGCTTTCAGCTACTCGTCCCTGCTGGTCATCCGGTTTCTCTTCGGCATCGGAGAGGCCGGTGCCTGGCCAAACGTCGCCAAGACATTTTCCCGATGGTTCCCGGTATCCGAACGCGGCACCGCCCAGGGCATCTTCTTCATGGGCGCGCACCTCGGCGGCGGAGTCACGCCGTTCATCGTCGTCTGGCTCACCTCGTGGTTAGGCTGGCGGATGGTCTTCCCCATCTTCGGCGCCATCGGATTTGTGTGGGCCGCCGCCTGGTATACATGGTTTCGCGACGATCCCGCCGAGCACCCGTCCGTCCGCGAGCCTGAACTCCTGCACATTCGCGATGGCCGCATTGCCGTCGCCCGCACGGGCCATGCGGGAATGTGGAACTCCAGCATTCTGTTCTTGTGTCTGATGTACTTCACGCAGACCTACGGCTTTTATTTCTTCATCACCTGGCTGCCCACGTATCTGGAAAAGCAGAAAGGACTGGCGGCCACGCAGCTGAGCCTGATGGCGGGCCTGCCTATGCTGCTCAGCGTCATCGCCGATCTAACGGGAGGCATCACCACGGACCGCATGACGAAGCGCTTCGGACTGCGGATCGGCCGCAGTGCCGTGGGGGGAGTATCGCTCTTCGCGGCGGGAATCTTCGTCATCAGCGGAGCCTATACGTCGCATGCCTTGCTCTCCGGCCTCTTGATCGCCATGGCCGGCGCAAGCGCCAACTTCCTGCTGGGTGCAGCCTGGGGAGCCTGCGTGGACATCGCAGGCGACCGCGCGGGAGTAGTCAGCGCTTTCATGAACACTGCCGGGCAGGTAGGCGGAGCCCTCAGCCCGGTAGTATTCGCGCTGCTGACGGAAGGGAAGTCCGATTGGTCGGCGCCGCTCTACCTGACCGGAGTGCTATACATGCTAGGCGCGCTGTGCTGGATAGGCATCCGGCCAGAGGACGGCGGACGCCCGCGTCCGCGCGAGACCCCTGGTCTCGCCACTCCTACGCCAATACCGAGTTCAGGAACGCCTTAGCGCCCTCGGGCCCGGTAACGCTAATCACAAACCCGTCATCACCACCGGCTATCCGAAGTTCAAAAACAAAAAACGGGCAGCAACGTCGTTCGAAATCCACCCATTCGGCAGCTTCGAGGAAGGAAACGCGAGCACTGTCCAAATCAAACCGGTACCCGTCACGAAGCTCACGGACATCGCGCGCCGCCGGCCGCAAGCGCTGCAGGAACTCACTGTGCCGCACCCTCTCAGCCGCGCTTAACGCCAGAAGATCGCACGCAAATCCTCCGCTGCAATTTGCGTTTGCCATGAGTGAAGGATACAACAGGTTGTGAACACCAAAGCCCTGCTCATCCTCTTCCTCGCCGCACTTCTCGAAGCCGGCGGGGACGCGGTCATGCGCATGGCTATCCACAGCGCCTCAACAGCCCTCAGACTCATGCTCTTTATCCTCGCCGGCAGTCTGCTCTGCGCCTACGGCTGGACGGTCAACGCGCCGGACTGGGACTTTGGCCGCCTGCTTGGCCTGTACGTGGTGTTCTTCTTCGTGATTGCTCAGGCGATTTCCTGGCTTGGATTCAAACAACCTCCGGCGGCTCCAGTCCTGCTCGGAGGTGGACTCATCGTAAGCGGCGGCCTGGTCATTGCGCTATCCAAGCCCTAAGCGGCCTTACTTCATCTCCATCATCGGGCGCAGTGCAGTCATGATGGCCATAGCGGCCGGTCCCAGAGTAACCAGCAGCACCGACGGAAAAATCAGGAAGAAGATAGGAAACACCAGCTTGACGCCGATCTTTCTAGCACGCTCCTGGGCATGCTGTCTTCGCCGGATTCGCAGGTACCGGGCATGCGTGCGAAGCGTCGGGCCAAGACTGCTGCCGAAGCGGTCGCTATCGATCAGCAAATTCGACAGCTTCTTGAATTCCAGGTCGCTGCTGCGATTGCCGAAGTCCCGAAAGACCTGTTCCCGTGACGCGCTGGCGCGAAGAGCCAGGCTGACGGTCAAAAGTTCATCGGCCAGGTCGGGGAACGCCGCGCGAATCTCCCGGCTCGAATCGAAAATCGACTGGTCGAGTGCTTGACCTGCCTCGACGCTCAGCACCAGCAGATCCAGCGCCACCGGCAATCCCTCGACAAGCCGCCGTTTCCTGGACTTGATTTGAGACTCGAGCACCCGGTTCGGCAACAGGTAGCCGAAACCAGCGGCACAGATGGCCGGCAGCAAAGCAGACGAGAGACTCTGTTCCGAAATCAGCACCGCCGCCCCGACGATGATTCCCAGAATTGCCGCCGACGAATAGACGATGCCGTTGAATGTGGCCACGGCACTCGGAGATCGATAACCTGCTGCGTGCAGCTTCCGCCGCATCGGATTTTCGTCGGCCGTCTTTGCCGGGATAGCCTCGCCCAGGGAACGCAGGGAATCAGTGAGAAACTGCCGCGCGCTGACCGGTTCGGAATCACCCAGGTCAATAGCGGCGTCTGAAGCTGCACTGGAGCGGTAGACGAAATAGTAGCCGGCCGCCGCCACTCCCGCCATCACCACCGCGAAGAAGCCCAGTAAAAGTAGAGTCTCGTTCATCAGAGTCGAATATCCACAATCTTCCGTATCACGAAATGTGCGGCAACCAGGCACATCACGGCGGCGGCAATCAGGTTCCTGCCCGTCGGATTCTGCAACAGCAAACCCATCTGTGCGGGATTGACGTAAAACATCACCAGTCCGATAAAAATCGGCATCCCCGTCAGCACCAGTCCCGTCGTCTTGCCATGTGCGGCCAGCGCCCGCACCTCGCCCCGAATCGCCACATTCTCCCGCATAGATTCCGCCAGCCTTCCCAGTACTTCCCCCAGTTTGCCGCCGGTGCGGATCTGCAGCTTCACGGCAGCGACGAAAATGGCTACATCGGTCAGTGGAACCCTCTGCGCCAGGTTGTCCAGTGCCTGATTCCAGGGCAATCCCAGCTTCCATTCATCCAGCGCAATCTTCATCTCGGTGGAGACCGGCGCCTTGGCTTCCACCGCAAGCAGATCCATTCCCGCCGCGAAAGGATGGCCCGCGCGCAACGCCCGGCAAAGGGAATCGATCGCATCCGGAAAGGCGTTTTCGAAGCTGCCCAAGCGCTTGGATCGCTTATGCAGAATGTAGAAATAAGGCGTCAGGGCGGCCACTACACTGAAGGCGATGACGGCGAACGCCGGCATCCAGGAAATACTCGCCAGGGTGACCAAAGTCAAAATCCCTGCCAGCAGCATCATGGCGATCACCCGCCCTACCGTCCAAGGCAACTCGGCTTCCGCGGTCTTAGTCCGAATGACGTCCACAAAATCGAACTTCTCGAGAAACCGCGACCAGGGCGATATGGAACTGACTTCTTCATCTTTGAACAGCGCTGTGGATCCCAGCAGCCCGGCCAGCGCCAGTTCCTGAGTCTCCGCCGACGGCTTTGCCGCCTGGTTGTCCATGATCTGCGACGCGATCGCCACCGAAATCAAGGCCACCAGAAACGTGGCGACGAAGAAAATGATGGTGACGACCAGGGCGACCATAAGTTCTTAGCGCAGCGGTAGAAGTGTGGAAATCTTCGGATCCGACAACGGACTGAGTGCCCGGCCGGCCGTGCTGGTTTGCCGGAATAGCGAGCTTGCCGGCAGTAAAGTTGTCGAACGCCGGCTGTCGTCGGCCGGATTTCGCAGCACCAGGCGTACCCTCGCCGCGGAGTCAGCCAGGCCCAATAGTTCGGCATCCTCGGGCGCGACCAACAGATTGACCACCGGCTTTCCGCCGTCTGGTGGCGACACCGTCAAAACTTCTACATTCTGCAAAGCCGTGCGCAGCGTTACATCGCCGCGGTTGGCGTCCGAGAGCACTTGCACATCCACTTTATAGCCGGGATGAAGTAGTGCCACTACGCCGCTGGAATCTGTGACGTGTATCGAGACCGCCCGCATTCCGGCGGGAATCGCCCGGTGCGAGGCAATTCGGCCCTCTATTACAGGGTCATTGGCTTGAATAGGATCTAATACGGTTACTCCCGCCACTTGATCGGGGGTGGCGAAAGAACCCTTCGGGGCTTCCCCGCCGGCCCACGAGATTGCCTTAATATCCCCAGGCTGGATTACCGCGCCGCGCGCAAGTGCATGGTTCGCAACCACAACGGAGAAATGCTGTTGCCCTGTCGGCGCGGTTTGCGCCTTCCCGACAAACAAACCGTAGAAAACCCCCGTCGATATCAGGGCAACCACAAATGCAATTCCCAGAAGGGGTACCAATTTCTGTTTCATAAGCGGCCGATAGAGCACAACGCTCCCATGCGAGAGTTATCGACCGGAATGGCGCGTTTCAATAGGGGCGGATGAAATCGAAGCGTCTACCGCCGCTTCTTCTTCCGCGTATCGCTGGCAACCAGGGAGAAGGTCAGCTTTCTCTCCACCGCATCCACCCGGTCGAGAATCACATGCACCTCATCGCCGATCGAAAACATCTTCCGCGACCGCTCCCCGATGATCTTGCGCGTGTTCTCATGGAATTTGAAGAAGTCGCCGGGCAGCGAATCCATCGGCACCAGGCCCTCGACAAAGAAATCCGCCAGTTCCACAAAGAACCCGAACCGCGTCGTGCTGGTGATCAGTCCCTTGAACTCATCGCCCACACGGTCTTCCATGAACTTCGCTTTCTTCCACTCCACCAGTTCGCGCTCGGCATCGTCTGAGCGGCGCTCGGTGAACGAACAATCGTCGGCAATCGTATGCAGCTGTTCCTCGGAAATGGAACTCTTCTTCGTTTCAAGATATTCCGCCAGAATACGGTGAACTATCAGATCGGGATACCGCCGGATAGGCGAGGTGAAATGCGTGTAGCTGTCGGCCGCCAGGGCGAAATGCCCGGAATTCACCTCGCTGTACCGCGCCTGCTTCAAGGAGCGCAGCATCAAATAAGTGAGGATTCGCTCCTCCGGTTTGCCCTGCAGCTTCGCCACCAGCTTCTGATAATTGCGCGAGGTGACCGTCAATTGCTCCGACGGCAGCACCACATCGGTATAAACCTTGCGCCCATCCCGCTTCCGCTCCATGGTCCGGAATTTGCGCACCGCCACGGCCTCGCCTCCCAGCGAATAACCGAAGTGCGACGCTACCTCCTCGAAGTCCATAATCCGCTTGGGATCCGGCACTTCGTGAATGCGATAGATGGAAGGCAGCTTGGCATTTTCCAGATGCGAGGCGACCGCTTCATTCGCCGCCAGCATGAATTCCTCAATAATCCGGTGCGCGATATTACGCTCGCTGCGCAGCACCCCAATCATGTTGCCGTCCGGATCGAATTCAATCAGCGGCTCCGGCAGGTCGAAGTCGATGGAGCCGCGCTTCACCCGCTTGCGGTTCAGCTTCATCGCCAGTTCCTGCATCAGCTCAAACTGCGGCGTCAGCGCCGCATACCGTTCGCGCTGCTCCGGATCCCCGTTCAGCAGCAGATGCACGTTGGTGTACGTCATGCGCTCGGCCGAGCGGATGACGCCCCGCGTGAAGTCCTGCGAAATCACATCGCCCTGGTTGTCCAGTTCCAGCAGGGCGGAGAGCACCAGCCGGTCCACATGCGGCTTCAGTGAACATAGCTCGCTCGAAAGCTCCACGGGCAGCATGGGCACCGCGCGGTCGGGGAAATAAACACTGGTGCCGCGCATCGACGCTTCCTCATCGATGGGCGACCCGGGCGTCACATAATGGCTGACGTCGGCGATATGGACGTGCAGCGTATAGTGGCCGTTCGCATGCCGCTCCACCCACACGGCATCGTCGAAGTCCCGCGCCGTTTCGCCGTCAATCGTTACGATGGCAAGCTCGCGGAAGTCGCGCCGGCCCGCGATATCCTCCACCAGAACCTCCGCCGGAAACGCCCGCGCCTGCGCAATCACGGCCTCGGGAAATTCATGCGGGATGTGGTGCTTGCGAATGATGATCTCGACGTCGATGCCGAAGTCGCCCGGATGCCCCAGCACTTCGGTCACCCCGCCGACGGCATTCTCCTGATCTTCGGCGTAGTCCAGAATCTCTACATTCACGATCATCCCGTCCATGTCTTCGGGCTTCTCGATCTTGTACGGCTCCACGCCCACGCGGTTCACTGACAGCCCCGACGCCGGAATCTCCATCCCTTCCGGAATTTCGATCCACTGCCGGATCCGCTCATCTTGCGGCTGCACGAAATTGCCGCGCCGCTTCACCTGAAATGTACCGACGACGGTGACATGGGCGCGCTTCAAAATCTTGACGATCTCGCCATCGGCCCTGCCATCGCGTTCGATGCGTGCGATCCGCACAACCACGCGATCGCCATGCATCGCCTGCGAAGCCGACTCTTTTGGAATGTAAACGTCGCCTTTGATCCCTTCCACCGGCTTATCGGAAATCAGGAAGCCGTAGCCATCGCGGTGCATGTTCAGGCGTCCCACGGCGAATTCCCGGCTGCCGCGAACCAGGGCATACTGATCGCCGCGCAGCTCCACCAGTTGGCCCGAATCGGTCAGCTTCGCCAGCAGTTGTTCCATGGTGACGCGTGCGCCGCCCTTGGCCCCAAACTCGCGGATGAGTTGTTTGAAAGAAGCACGGCCGTGCGGCAGCCGCCCGATGTGGTGCAGCAGGGAAATTTCAGTCAGGCGGGTTGTTTTCTGCACCGCTTACATTATAGGACGGAGCGTCGAAATCAGCCGTCGCCCCGGAAATCGTAAAAGACCCGAATGAGGTTGCCGTCGAGATCGGCCGCCAGGAACTCTCGCAGCTTCCAGGGTTTGTCCTCGGGCTCGGAAACTATCTTCGCCTGTGCGGCGTGCCACTCGGCAAACAGAGCATCCACCTCGGCCTTGCTGTCGAGATTGAGCCAGAAAAGGATAGGGCCTGCGTTGCCGTGAGACTCCCGGAAGGAGCGATCGGTGAGAAAGAGTCTGCAATTCCCGCGCGAGATGCCGGCAATCCCGCCGTGCTCGTCGCCCCAATCGAAGCAGAAGCCCATCCTGCTCACGTAGTAGGCGACCGCTCTGTCGACGTTTGCCGTGGGGATCTCAGGGACAGCAGCAGGCAGTGTCATGCGGTTCGTCCTGGCAATGGTCCTCCTACACCACCGGCCGCAGATTCCGAATAAGCCGGGACAGATACGTCGGATGCAAACCCAACATCCGCGCCGCCTCCACCTGGCTCCCACCCGCCTGCGCAATGGCGTTCTCAATCAACCGCGTCTTCGCCATCCGCACGCCCTCGTGATACCCCGCCGGATTCGCCACGCCGCCAATCGCCTCGGCAGCCTCCAGCACATTCTCCGGCAGATCCTCCGGCAGAATCAGCTCCGACGACCCCAGTACCACGGCCCGCTCGATGGCATTCTCCAGTTCGCGAATATTCCCCGGCCAGTCGTACGCATTCAAATGCGCGCGCGCCTCGGGTGAAATTCCAACCACTCGCCGCTGCGTCTTCTCGCCATACTTCACGGCGAAATAGCTGGCCAGCAGTCCGATGTCCTCCCGTCGTTCCCGCAGCGGCGGAAGCGGAATGGTGACCACATTCAACCGGTAGTACAGATCCTGCCGGAACGCCGCTTCGCGCACGGCCGCCTCCAGATCCCGGTTCGTCGCCGCGATCAGCCGGATATCCGCTTTCATCGTCTTGGTTCCGCCGACCCGCTCGTACTCGCGCTCCTGCAGCACGCGCAGCAGCTTTGCCTGCAGCAGCGGCGCCAGCTCGCCGATTTCGTCCAGAAACAGTGTGCCGCCTTCGGCCAGCTCAATCTTCCCGCGCTTCTGCGCAATAGCTCCGGTGAAGGCGCCTTTTTCATGCCCGAACAGATCGCTCTCCAGCAGCGCCTCCGACAAAGTCGCGCAGTTGATCGCAATGAACGGCTTTGCAACCCGTGGACTGTTCGTGTGTACCGCCCGCGCCACCAACTCTTTCCCCGTGCCGCTCTCTCCCCGGATCAGAATCGTCGCCCCCGATGGAGCGGCTTTCCCCACAATCCGCAGCACCTCGCGAATGCGCGGGCTTTCGCCCACCATGTTGTGCTCGGTGACCATCTCCGCCCGCAGCCGGGTATTCTCGCCCTCCAGCCATTGCAGATGCAGGGCATTTTGCAGGCACAGCCCGGCAACCGACCCGATGGCCGTCAGCAGTTGCAGATGCTGTTCATCGAAACGCTTGCCTGTGGCGGCAATCACGCCGTGCCGTTTATCGAAGGCCGCCAGCGGCGCGGCCAGATAGGCTGGACTCCCCTCGGACAAAATCGCCGTACCGGATGACATCGCCTCATCCGACACGCCCCGTATTTTTGATCCCGCCGCATCGTCACCGGCAAGAATCATCCACGCCTCCGTGGCGGGGATCACCTCCATCACCAGCCGCACCAGCTTCGCCCGTAGCGCATCTACCGAGGAGATCGAAGTGATCTCGCGCGTAATGCGCAGCAGCGAGTTCAAATCAGCCGCTGTTCGCGAATCCGAGGCGACCGCCTGGGCCAGCTCCGCCGGTTTCAGGAACAGCGATTCGCCTGGACGGATGACGAAAGATTGTGTCACCGGTGCGCTGTCGTCCACGCCAATTTCAGGTTCCTTTGCTGCATCCTCGGTGAGGACAAATACGAAGACCGACTTGCCGATCCGTATCTCGTCGCTGTTCTCCAGCACCCTCTCCCGGATCGGCACTCCGTTGACGAACGTTCCGTTGCGGCTGTCCAGATCCTTCAGCGTGCACTCTTCCCCGGCATAGGACACCACCGAGTGCCAGCGCGACACCGAGGCGTCTTCCAGGCATAGCGAGTTGGAAGCCTCCCTTCCAATAGCAAACGACTGCTCCAGGATGGAGAACACCAACCCCTTCAACGGTCCGGAAATAGCAACAAGCTTGGGACTCACGGTTAGACGCAAGTATAAGGCACCCTGCTTATCCAATTCGCAGCGGTCAATTATCCGTTTGGATAATTCCGCAACCGGACAAATTCGCTAAGTTTCCCATTTGCAATGCGACGAGAATTGGCCGGCGGCCTGCATTCCATAAGGCATCGAAAGCGAAAAGCCTTCGGAAGGAAATCAGGACGGTAGAAAGATGACCAACAAACTTCTCATTCTCTCCATTTTCGCTGCCATGTCGACAGCATCCATTCACGCGCAGGAACGCATCAACATGAAGGTGAACGTACCCTTCAGTTTCCACGTTGGAAAGACCACATTGCCCGCGGGAATCTACACCGTGCGCAGCCACGAGGCCTCGTTCGGCCTTCTTACCATCAAGGGTCAATCCGACGGGGGAATCAACATCGGGACCATCCCGAATTCCACACTGCACCCGTCTGAGCTGGGAAAAGTCGTGTTTCAGAAGTACGGCGATGATTACTTTCTCTCCCAAGTCCGGGCCGCACATTCCACGGCGGTTGCCACGCTCAGGAAGACTCCGCAGGAGCTCGAGCTGATCGCTCGGGGAGCCACCACGGATCAGACCACTCTTGTTGCCCGGAGCAAATAGCGGGCACGCAGGCCGGGGTCCATTCCCCCGGCCTGCGCTTTTTCCCTTATTGGTGCCGCAAAGATTGGCGCTGAAAAATGCTCTTCGGAATCATTGCGTGTACCCCGCGCTTGCCGTCCACCAACTGGGTGATGCTGAAGTCCACGGCATCGCTCGCCAGCAGATAGGCATCCTCCCTCGACAGTTTGTACCGCTCGCCCAGAAAGTCGATCATCCCCCGCAGCGCCGTCCGGATAGCCACATCCAGATTCTCATCGAAACCCATGGTCATGAAGTGCGTGGGCGTCTCGGCCCGCGGCCACAGAAGCCGCTCGCCCTTGCGCACGTTGAAACGGAACACGCCCGAAAGCACCGTCTCCAAAGCCGCCAGACTGACCTCTCCATTCCCTTGACCGGCGTGCGCGTCGCCCACGGAGAACAGTGCGCCGCTAACGTGCACTGGAATGTACAGCGTGGTTCCGGCCACCAACTCCTTATTGTCCATATTGCCGGCGTGAATCCACGGCGGAGCGCTGCTGATGCGGCCCAGGTCCCTCGGCGGCGCCACGCCCATGCTGCCGAAGAACGGACGGATCGGGATCTCGACGCCCGGCGCGAACAGAGCCATCATCCGCTTTTCATCCAGCGGGATCAGCTTCCGGTGCGAATAAGGAAAATCATCCGGCAGGACGCCGAGGCCCGGAAGAAACAGGTTGATCGCGTAGGGAAGCCCCAGACGGATGGACTCGATATGCACTTCCAGCGTGTCACCGGGCTCCGCGCCCTCCACATAGACGGGGCCCGTCAATATGTGCGGTCCCGGACCGTGATCCTTGATCACGCGCTGGATCTCAGTACTCGCGGCGTCGATCTGCGCCGCTGCTACGCCCGCACGTTGCAGTTCCTCCGCCGTATCGATCATCGCCGTCCGTATCTCCACGGTATCGCCCTGGCGAACCCTCAGCACCGGCGGCTGTGCGGCATCATAGTAGCCCCAGTGGACTGTCTTCGGTGTGGGGAGCAGCGTGTGATGCTCTGCCCGCAGCCACGATCCAGCCGCGAACAGCAGCAGAAGTGGAATCATCCCGGTAGCTTATCCGATTGGCAGCGTTCACTTATCCGTTCGGATAACAACCCACTCGCTCGGATCCACTAACAGTCCTGTTTGCAACACGCAGCCGATTGGTTCGGGGCCCGCATTCTATTCAGGCATCGAAAGCGAAAAGCCTTCGGATGGAAAAAAGGACGGTAGACAAATGACAAACAGACTGCTTATTCTCTCGATTTTCGCTGCCACGTCGACAGCTTCCCTATTTGCACAAGAGCCCACCAAGCTGAAGCTGGATATTCCCTTCAGCTTTCATGTAGGGCCAAGCGACCTGCCCGCCGGTAGATATACCGTGCAGAGCGGCGTGGTGGCGAAGCGCGTTCTCACGCTGCGGTCTGAAAGCGGCCACGCGATCAACATCGGGTTCATTCCGAACTCCACTTTATTCGCGCCGCAGGAAGGCAAGCTGGTGTTCTCAAAATACGGCGACGACTACTTCCTGTCCCAGGTGTACACGCCGGAATCCACTACCATCGCCACCCTCGCCAAGACTCCCCGCGAATTCGAGTGGAGTGCGAAAGGGCAGCCGTCCAATCAGACCACACTCGTCGCCAGACGTAAGTGACGGCTAAGCAGGCCGGGGCCTCAAAGCTCCGGCCTGTTGCTCCGGTGCCATAAAATAAACTCCATGCAGCTCCATTCGGTCCGCCTGGAGATTCCAGACGGGGCCAACCTGATTCTCGGTACCAGCCACTTCATTAAGACAGTCGAAGACCTCTACGAAGCTTTAGTGAACACAGTACCCCAGATGAAATTCGGCATCGCCTTCAACGAAGCCTCCGGCCCGTGTCTCACCCGCGCCGATGGCAACGATGCCGATCTCCAAGCCTCGGCCACCCGCAACGCCACAGCCATCGGCGCCGGCCACAGCTTTGTCATCGTTATGAAAGACGGCTACCCCATCAATGTTCTGGGCCGGATCAAGGATGTCCCGGAAGTCTGCAACATCCACTGCGCCACCGCCAATCCCGTGGAAGTCATCGTCGCCGAATCCGAACAAGGCCGCGGCATTCTTGGAGTGATCGACGGGTCTTCCCCCAAAGGCGTCGAGACGCCGGCGGATGCTGAATGGCGCCACGGCTTCCTGCGAAAGATCGGGTACAAACGTTGATCACCACCGAGCAAGACCTCATCCACCGCCTCTCCACACCCACAGCCCTGGACATTGAGGCCGCGGCCAACTTAACCGGAAACTTGATCCTCCTCGGCGCCGGTGGAAAGATGGGCCCGACTTTGGCTCTCCGCGCGCGCCGGGCCGCCGAGCTGGCCGGCGTGAAGCGCCGCATCATTGCGGTATCCAGATTCAGCTCCGAAGCCGCCCGCCAGGAATTGATCTCGGCCGGAGTCGAAATCATCGCTTGCGATCTGCTGGACCGGGCAGGCGTCCAGGCCCTGCCTGACATTGAAAATGTCATTTATATGACCGGGCGAAAGTTCGGTTCCACCGGAGGCGAAGCCCTCACCTGGGCCATGAATGTACACCTCGCCGCCATCGTCGCCGAGCGCTACCGCAACTCCCGCATCGTCGCTTTTTCCAGCGGCAACGTGTATCCCTTCGTGCCCGTGACTTCGGGCGGCGCCACCGAATCCACACTGCCGGCCCCGGTTGGCGAGTATGCGCAATCAGTCCTGGGCCGGGAACGCATGTTCGAGTATTTTTCGGGTCTCCATGGAACGCCCGTGGTGCTGCTGCGGCTCAACTACGCAACGGAGCTGCGCTACGGCGTGCTGCTCGATATCGGCACCAAAGTATTTGTCCGCCAGCCAATAGACGTAACGCCGGGCATGGTGAACGTGATCTGGCAGGGCGATGCGAATTCCGTCTGCCTGCGCTCGTTCGGACTCTGCCAGTCGCCGCCCGCGGTGCTGAATCTCACGGGCCCGGAGACGCTCTCGGTCCGTCAGATCGCCACGCGTTTCGGCGAAATCTTCGGCGTGGAACCGGTCTTCACCGGCACCGAATCCGCCACGGCCCTGCTGAACAACGCGGCCCGCTGCCAGCGCCTCTTCGGATATCCAACAGTAAGCGCCGACGAATTGATCGCCTGGACCGCCCGTTGGATCGGGTCGGGCGGGGTCACGCATGATAAGCCGACGCATTTCGAGGCGCGGGACGGGAAGTTTTGATGGACGTCCGCGCCAGATTGCGGCAGGGGCTGGTGATCCCGGCGCATCCACTTGCTCTCACCGCTGAACGCAAACTCGACGAACGGCGCCAGCGGGCGCTCACGCGCTACTACGCCGCCTGCGGCGCGGGGGGGATAGCGGTCGGCGTCCACACCACGCAGTTCGCCATTCGCGAAGTCGGTCTGCTCAAGCCCGTGCTGGAGATGGCGCGGCAGGAAGCGGGCGGCTGTCTGTCGATTGCCGGGATCTGCGGTCCTACGCCGCAAGCCGTACGCGAGGCTGAACTTGCCGCCGGACTTGGCTATGACGCCGGCTTGCTGAGCTTGGCCGCGCTGCCAAACGCCATTACGCGCAAGCTCATCGAGCACACCAAAGCCGTGGCCTCGGTCATCCCGATAGTCGGCTTCTACCTGCAGCCTGCGGTCGGCGGGCGCGTGCTGCCTTACGACTTCTGGCGCCGCTTTGCCGAAATCGAGAACGTAGTCGCCATCAAGATGGCGCCGTTCAACCGTTATCAGACTCTCGACGTCATCCGCGCCGTTGCCGATTCCGGCCGCGCCGCCGAAATCTCGCTCTACACCGGCAACGACGACAATATCGTCGCCGACCTGCTGACGGAGTTCCCCCTCAGCGGCAAGAAACTGCGAATTGTCGGTGGACTGCTTGGGCATTGGGCCGTCTGGACGAAGCGTGCCGTGGAACTCCTGGACAGCATCCATACACTGCCGCCCGGCGAAGCGCTGACCAGCGGTGTACAGATCACGGACTCCAATGCTGCCTTCTTCGACGCGGCCAACGGCTTCCACGGCTGCATCGCGGGATTACATGAGGTCCTGCGACGACAGGGCTTGCTCGAAGGACGCTGGTGCCTGAATCCCGATGAGGATCTTTCCCCCGGCCAGATGGAAGAAATCGACCGCATCTATGCCGCCTACCCCGCACTGAACGACGACGAATTTGTACGCGAAAACCTGGACGCATGGCTCCGCTAATCGGGTTAACATAGTTGCCTATGGCTGATGAGAAAACAGAACGTCCCTTAGGCTTCAACACACGCTCCCTGCATGCCGGCTATGCGCCGGACCCCACCAGCGGAGCCCGTGCGGTGCCTATTTATCAAACGACCTCGTACGTCTTCAAAGATTCATCGCATGCCGCGGCGCTGTTCGCCTTGCAGGAATTCGGCAACATCTACACGCGCATCATGAATCCGACAACGGACGTGCTGGAGCAGCGCTGTGCCTCGCTGGAAAACGGAGTAGCCGGGCTGGCCACTTCCAGCGGACAGGCAGCCCAATATCTAACACTCACTTCTTTAATGGGAATGGGCGATGAAATGGTCTCCGCCAGTACGCTCTACGGCGGAACCTACACGCAGTTCGACGTCACCTTCCGCAAGATCGGCATCAACACCATCTTTGTCGAGCCTGATGATCCCGAAAATTTCCGCAAGGCCATCACGCCCAAGACACGCTGCCTTTACGCCGAGACCATCAGCAATCCGCGCGGCAACGTTCTCGACATTGAGAAGGTGGCGGCCATCGCGCATGAGCACAACATTCCCCTCGTGATCGACAACACCTTTGCCAGCCCCTACCTCTGCCGGCCGATCGATTACGGCGCGGACATCGTGCTGCACTCGCTGACGAAGTTCATGGGCGGACACGGCAACAGCATCGGCGGCATGATAGTGGATGGCGGCAAGTTCGCCTGGGCCTCCGGAAAATTCCCGCAGCTAAACGAGCCGTCGGCAGCCTATCACGGCATGAAGTTCAGTGAGGTCTTCGGAGCCATCGCATTCATCATCCGCGCGCGGGTGGAAGGCTTGCGTGATATTGGACCCTGCCTCAGCCCGTTCAACTCGTTTCTCATCCTCCAGGGAATCGAAACCCTCGGACTACGCATGGAACGTCACGTCGCGAACACGATGGCCGCGGCGAAATTCCTCGAAGCCCACAAACTGGTCACCTGGGTGAAGTATCCCTCTCTGCCCTCCAGTCCCTACTACTCCATGGCACAGAAATACACGCCCAAGGGAGCGGGAGCGGTATTCTCGTTCGGCATCAAGGGCGGCTACGACGCAGCCCGGAAGTTCGTGGATGCAACCAAGCTCTTCTCGCACCTCGCTAACGTAGGAGACGCAAGAAGCCTGGTAATCCAGCCAGCCTCCACCACGCATCAGCAGCTGAGCGAGGAACAACAGCGGTCCGCGGGCGTCGAACCGGAGATGGTCCGCCTCTCCGTCGGGCTCGAAGACATCGACGACATCCTCTGGGATCTGGACCAGGCCCTGACGGCCTCCCAAGCCTAATTACAGAGACGGCAGGCGGAGGCGCCCGCCTACGCCTGTCTTAAATTCGTCCTCAGCCGTCTTTATAATTACTCAGAAGAGCGACCAGATACCGCTGAGCTACGTACTCTTTTCGAATCGACTTCCAGTCGCTAAAGGCACTCTTGCATTGATTAACTTTGGACGGCCTGGCGACCGAGCGCAGCCTGGCGACGATCTTCGGAGGCACCGACGGATCATAAGTGGCGTTTTCTGCTCGTGTTGATGCCTGCTTCATCGTCCCGTGCTCAAATGCGCGCGCAAGATAGTCGCGTGTGTCAACGCGGCTCCAATTGGAGGAAGCATCCTGTATCAGCAGATGAAAAAGAGCATAGTACGCCGTTGAGACCGATCGTCGGAGGCTGGCTTGTGTAGGAGCTTTTGGCTCTTTGTTTAGAAGAAAAATGCTTGCTTCAGCAAATCTTCCGGATACGCCATTGATTACATCCAGCTTGGATCACGGAAATGTTTTTGATCTGAGGTGAAGTTGAAGTAAGACTGCAGCCCCCAGTGATTGTAAGGCTGAAGTTGATCAAATAGCGCGGTTGCCACTCTTCCGGTCACCTGGGCCAAGCGGGAATTGTGGCTGCCATAAGCGGTCAGCAGGATGGCAAAAAATATCGACGGCTCTCCGCTCGAATCAGATCCTAGAGTGAACCGGACATCGCGGACTTCACCAGGATCCAGCGCTGTAGCGGCCTGGGCGACCGCGTCCTTCAGCTCAGCCTGATTGACGAATCCGGTGGAAGCGTACACTCTCCCATTATTGCTCCTCTACCCTCGTTTCCGCTTCATCTCCTCCATCACACTGGCAATCAATTCCTTCGAATCCGTAATATTCTTCAAAATCAACTGCACATCCATCACCGGCTTCCCCGGCTGACGCGCACTTTGGCAGTACACCCCGTGCTGCCCCACCAGCACCAAAGCATCCGTCAACATATCCAGAGTCACGGCCAGACGCCCGCGCTCCAGACCCATCATCGTCTCGTAATTCTCAAGCTCGTCGCGCCGCTCATCGTAAACAGACATGGCCTATTTCAAAATCCGCCGCCGCCGCAAAAATTCAAAAATCTGCGGGTAGATCCTGCTCATCACCTCAGGCGGAAAGCCGTGTCCGCCGTTCGGAACCGCAATCATCTCCGCATCCGCATGTACGTTCCGTAGCGTCTTGGTGAGCTCAATGGACTGGTCGTACGGCACCACCTCATCTGCATTCCCGTGGATGGAAAGAATCGGCGGGACGTGCTTCTTCCGCACCTCGGTCAGCGGCGAAAGCCGCCGCGCCAGATCGTAGCGCCCCTTCTGCTCCGGGATCCACTTCATCGCATAATCCCGCTTATTGTCGCCCTGTAGCTGATCTTCCACATCCGTAATCCCGTAAAAGTTGATGACCGCCGCCACCTTGCGCACCGGCCCAAGGTGCGCGGACTTCGGCGTCATCCCCACCATCAGCGCCAGATGTCCGCCAGCTCCCTCACCCGTGGCCACAATCCGTTTCGAGTCCACGTTCCACCGGTGTGCATTGTCGTGGAACCAGCCTGCAGCGGCGAGCGCATCCACCACTGCCGCGGGTGCCGGCGCAACGCCGGCCTGCCTGTACTCCACGTTCGCCACCACAAAGCCATGCTCAAGGTAAGGAATTACAAAGTTTTCAATTGCCGATTTTCTCGATCCGCTAACCCAGTCGCCGCCATGAAATACGATCACCCCGGGCCGTCTCGCCGAAGTGATCGAGTTCTTCGATTGATAAATGTCCATCACCGTCTCGGGGAACTGCCCATAGGAAAGGTTCGATTCCACAGACACCCCGGCGGGAAGGGTTTGTGCCAGTAATACGCTGTGTATGAGCACAGCAAGAGTGCAAAGTTTCTGCATAGTTATTTATACAGGGTACTAAACATGCTGTTTGACCTGACTGATTCTGCAACCGTTAGTCTGCGCGAAGCGTATCTGTCGGGGCTGATTCGTAGACGATCAGGGCACCGTGGCACAGTTCACGGGGAACTCAACATCGAGGAGCGCCTGCATGTTCCGCATCGCCTGTTCGCTCAGGCTCCAGAGTGTTTGACCGTTCCATAACCGGATCATCAGGGCTGGGGAATTGTGTCTCGCCATGGCCGGGTTCGAAAAGCCGTCCGGCATGACAGATCCTACCGGGAAGAAGGTCGCACGGAAGATCATCTCCGTGGACGATACGGCGGAATGGCTTAACTGTAATGCAGCCATACAGCCGAACCATACACCCGGCATACGAACGCGGCAATCAGGGCGGTCCTGATGGCGTAATAGGGGAAACTCGCACGGCAGGCAAGCTTCACGGGCCCGCACTGGCAGCGCCACGAGATGTATTTGTATTATCGAAGCACGGTACATTGAGATTGCGATGAAACGATTCGTAGTATTTCTAATAGCGGCCGCGGCGGCGTTAGCCGATGGCCCGGGCAAGATTATCAGCAAACACGCCGCGGCGGATTTCGAGTTGTCCGCCGATCCCAACGCAAAACAGTGGAAGGGCGTCGCCGGCGTCATTGCCGAAAACGATTCCATGGGGAAACCTCTGCCGGGCTACCGTACCGAAATCCGTTCCCGCTGGACTGAAAAGAACCTCTACCTGCTCTATATCCAGCCCTACAAAGAGCTCTACCTGATCGACAATCCGTCCACCACCACCGAGACGAACAAGCTCTGGGAGCACGACGTGGCCGAGGTCTTCGTCGGCGCCGATTTCGACCACATCCGCCAGTACAAGGAACTGCAGGTATCGCCGCAAGGCGAGTGGGTCGACCTCGAAATCGACCGCGATCACCCCAAGCCCGAGGGCGGCTGGCACTGGAATTCCGGCTACACTGTCAAAGCCAGGATCGACGACAAGGCGAAAATCTGGTACGGCGAAATGAAGATCCCGCTGGCCAGCCTCACCGCGAACACTCCGAAGCCCGGCGACGAGATGCGCATCAACTTCTATCGCATGCAAGGTCCGCCCAAACCCGAACGCATCGGCGTAGCCTGGCAGCCCACCAACGATCGTAGCTATCACGTACCCGAAGCATTCGGCCGGCTCGTGTTCGGCAAGTAATGGCCAAGCGCAAGACACTCCGGCTATCTCAGGTCGGACTCCGCGGAGTCGTCGGCGATGGCCTTACCGCCACCCATGTCCTTGACTTCGCAAGCGCCTTCGGAACCCTGATCGAACCGGCAAGGCCCGTAATCATCGGCCGCGACCCGCGCGCCAGCGGCCGCATGCTGCGCGAAGGCGTTCTCGCCGGATTACTCGCCTGCGGACACAGCGTGCTCGACCTTGGCATCGTTTCCACGCCGGTAATCCAGCACGCCATCCGCCGCCGCGACGCTGCCGGCGGTGTCTCCATCGGCGCCAGTCACAACGCCGCCGAATGGAACGCGCTCAAGTTTTTCGGTCCCCGTGGCACCTATCTCTCAACCGCCGAGGCGGGAGAACTGCTCGACATCTACCACCTGAAAAAATTCGCCTATGCTGATTGGCACGGCATGGGAAAAGTGGAACTCGTAGACCACGCCGTAGATCGTTACCTCGAAGACTTGGCCGCTGTCTACGACTTCGATTCTCTGCGCCGGTTCCGCGTCGTGGTGGATTGTTGCAACGGCACGTCATCGGTCATCCTGCGCCGGATGAACGATCGCTTCGGCTTTGAATTCATCCTCATCAACGAACATCCGGAAGGCGTGGCCTTTGCCCATGATCCCGTCATCACCACGCGGACCATTGCCCTGCAACTCGCCCCTCTCATCAAGCCGCTGAAAGCCGATGCCGGATTCCTCTTCGATGTCGACTCGGATCGGGTGGGCATCGCCACCGAACTGGGAGAACCCCTTTCCGAAGAAATCATGCTGCCTCTGCTAACGGACTACCTGCTGCCGCGCGGGCCTGGCAAATTGGTTATCACCAACCTCTCCAGCACGGCGCTGGTAGACGAACTGGCCGCTCGCCATGGCGGCAAGGTGATCCGCGTTCCCGTGGGCCGGCAAGCCACCATAGACGCGCTGTCCGGCTACCGTCACGATCAGATCGCGCTCGCCGGAGAAGGCACGGGGGCCGTCATGATGCCCCAGTTCGAATTCGTGTACGACGGCATCGCCTCCATGCTGGCCGTGTTGTCGATGATGCACGAGCGCAACAGCACGCTGTCCGAAATCCTCGCCGGCTACCCCAAATATTGCATCCTGAAGGGCGAAGTCCCGTTGACCTCAGCCCGCGTCCCTTCCTTGTTGATGGACCTGCAAAAGGAATACTTCGATGGCCGCGCCACAACTCTCGACGGTCTGCGTGTGGATTGGCCGCAGCGCTGGTTTCATGTGCGCGTCAGCCAGACCGAGCCCATCGTGCGTGTGATCTGCGAACAGCGCGGCCACCCTCCCTCGGCCCTCTTCGAGTCTCTGCTGGAACGCGTCAGGAGCCTGCCCTAAATGCCTCGCGAACATCTTCTGAAAATCGGAGTCTCCGGCATCCGCGGAGTCGTCGGCGAATTCCTGACCCCCGCGCTGGCCTGCTCCTTTGGCCAGGCTTTCGGGTCCTACGTGGGGCGGGGAAGAGTCATCGTGGGGAGGGACACGCGCGCTACCGGACAGATGCTGCAGCACGCGGTGCAGTGCGGCCTGCTCGCCTCCGGCTGCGATGTGATTGACGTGGGTGTCCTGCCCACCCCCACCATCCAGATGTATGTCGGCACCACCGGCGCCCGCGGCGGCATCGCGCTCACGGCCTCGCACAATCCTCCGGAATACAACGCCCTCAAGCTGTTCAACGCCCAAGGTCTCTTCTTTAACCACTACGAGCGCACCGAACTGATCGACCTGTACCACCAGAGCGATTTCTACCAGGCCGGGAACGATGAGATCCGCGGCATCCGCTGCGACTACGAATCGCCCGCGCTCCTGCACATTGACAAGGTAATGAAGCACGCGCATAAGGAACTCATCCGCAGCCGGCGTTTCCGCGTCGCCCTCGACGGCGTGAACGGCGCCGCCTCCGTCATGACGCCGAAGTTTCTCACCGGGACGCTGGGCTGCGAGCTTCATGCCATCTCGGTCGATCCCACCCAGCCCTTCCCCCGCGAGGCCGAGCCGCGGCCCGATACCCTGGGCGATCTCGCGGCGCTTGTAACGGCCCGCGGCTGCGAGATCGGCTTCGCCCAGGATCCCGACGGCGACCGCCTCGCCGTGGCCGACGAGACCGGCCGGGTACTCGATAACGACGACGTATTGGCACTCGCCGTGGACGCCGCGCTCGAACGCCTGCCGGGCGACGTGGTGGTTAACCTGACGACGTCGTCAGTGATAGACGATATCGCCGCCGCGCACGGCCGCAGGGTCTACCGCACTCCCGTAGGCGAGGCCAATGTTGTGGAAATGATGCAAGCCGTAAACGCGGTAATCGGAGGCGAGGGATCGAATGGCGGAATCATCTTCCCCGCAGTCCACCTGTGCCGCGACAGTTTTACCGGCATGGCGTTTCTGCTGGGAAGAATGGCGAAGACCGGTTTCACCATCTCCCAACTCGCCGCCGCGCTGCCACGC
The DNA here is from genome assembly GCA_040002435.1 of Bryobacteraceae bacterium. Taxonomy (GTDB): domain Bacteria; phylum Acidobacteriota; class Terriglobia; order Bryobacterales; family Bryobacteraceae; genus JANXXV01. The sequence continues at coordinate 3,319 of JBDUEM010000101.1, read as the reverse complement.
TACTACCGCAAACTGGGAAAGGTGGCCTTCGAGCATGGCGCTCTGGGAACACTGATGCAGGGCCTGGAGGACCGCTTTCCGGATGCCGCCGCGGACCGTTCAGACGGATTAAAACTTCACTGGCCGGACCGCTGGGTGCACGTCCGGGCCTCCAATACGGAGCCGCTCTTGCGGCTGGCCGCGGAGGCAAAAGACGAGAATGCGATGGAGGACCTTTACGGTACCGTTACTGCGTTGCTTTCGGCTGCTCAGGGGACGGCTCAGGCAGAATAAAGGAAGTTTCGCCCTTGCGCAAAAGCTTTAGCCGGTTGCGGATTTCGAGCTCCTGCTCCGCCTGGCTGTCATTCAAACGCACAATCCGGTCTCGCTTCCGATCGTTATCGTTCTGCAGGTCGGCGTTCTGTTCCTGCAGCACGCGGATCTCCCGACGCTTCTCCATCAACACAGGAATTCCCTGCGGTCCCCGGAGCACGATCGCCGCGAAAACCGCGAGCATTACGAAAAGAGTAAGGTAACCACCCTTGCGGAGTAGGAAGTTCATGGTAGGTAGTACTACATTTGTTTATAATCTTGTTTTGGCCCAGATGCTAGTGTTTTGAGAGAAAAAGTTGCAATGACAGACAAAATCGTTGTTTTCACCGCTTGCGGGTCCCCAGAAGAGGCCCGAAACCTGGCCAGACACCTCGTGGAAGTGCGGGTAGCCGCCTGCGTGAATGTCGTCCCCGGTGCACTCAGCTTCTTCCGTTGGGAGGGCGAGATCAGCGAGTCACCCGAATGGTTGCTCATCATCAAGACTACCCGCCCCCGGCTGGACGAGCTGAAACTGGAACTCCGCCGCATTCACTCCTACACGGTGCCGGAGGTAGTCGCGCTACCAATTGTCGATGGCTCTGATGACTACCTGAACTGGATCGAACGCGAAGTCAGCTAGAGGACGGCGGCCCCCCAGGGCCGCGCCGAAGCCCCTGCTTCGGCCTCGGAGGCTAAGAAATTTGGAATCCAAAGCCACCATAGCCGGTGAAACTAGTGAAATGAATTCACGAGAGCAGCGTCCCGTACTCCCTTCCAATCGCGCAGGCGGTCTCTCCTCAGGGGCAGCTTCACGCACAGCACCATCAAAGCTCCGCAATACAAGTTGAAGGACTCGAACGGCAAGCTCATTTCCAACGAAGATCCGCAGTTCAGATGCAAAGTAGTGCAGACCAACACCTTGTCCGGCCGGCCGGGATGGTGGACAAACTCAACCCCTTTCCACATCGCGGCCGCGGCCACCGGCGTCTACCATGCAGCGCTCAAAGAAGAGTTCACGTCCACCGTGGAAAGACTCCTCAACGAAGCGAACCCGGAATTTAACTTGCTGGACGCCTCCAGGAAATAGTACTTCCAATGTTTGTTTGTAGCAGCTATACTAGATCAATTTTGTAAGTCTCGCGGACAAGCTGAGCCACGTGATAGAACGGTTTCTATCCGCTACTACATGTCTGCGCCAGAGAGGGTGGCTACAAATGCGATCTCGTGTACTTGCTTTCACGCTCGCTTTTTCAGCGTTGGTCTTTACATCGTCAACGCTTACCGCACAGGAAGTTACCGCCGGCATTTTTGGCGTTGTGCAAGACAGTTCTTCCTCCGTAATCCCCGGCGCACAGATTCGCCTCAAGAACCTGGAAACGGGCCGCGCCTGGCAAACCACCGCCGATGAATCCGGCGCCTTTTCCATCACGCTCTTGCCCATCGGCACCTATGAAGTAAGCGCCGAAACGCAGGGCTTCAAGCGAACAGTAGTTAACGATGTAGTGCTGCGAGTCAACGATAACCGGCGCTTCGTTTTCACTATGGAAGTCGGCCAGCTTGCCGAACAGGTAACGGTGGAAGCCACGACGGTCGCGGTGAATGTCGCCACCGGCACTACCAGTCAACTGCTCGACGGCGGGGACATGGTAAAGATGCCTTCCCGCGGCCGTAACGTGCAACCGTTTGCGTTGCTCATGCCTGGCGTCGTTTCTACCACGCCTTACGACCGGCGTAATAACAACTCCGCAGTGAATGGCGTCCGTCCAACCCACAACGCGTGGCTGATTGATGGCGGTTACAACATCGACACTGGAGGCAACTGGGGCTCGCCGCTCGCTCCGAACATTGAAACTGTCGCTGAGTTCCGCGCCATTCGTGGAAACTACTCCGCGGAGTTCGGCACCGGCGGCGGCTCGCAGTTCAACGTCATCACCAAGGGCGGCACCAACGATCTGCACGGATCGCTCTATTACTTCCACCGAAATGATAAGCTGAATGCGCGGAACTACTTCTCGCCAACTCGTGACCCCTTCATCGGCAACGATTTTGGCGGCTCCGTCGGCGGCCCGGTATACATCCCCAAGATCTACAACGGAAAGAACAAGACGTTCTTCTTCGTCCTGATCGGGAATATCAAAGAACGGCGTCAGCAACGCTTCACGCAGGTTCTCCCCACAGCCGCTTTCCGCTCCGGAGACTTTTCTGGTCTGAACCGCGCTATCTACGATTCCACAACCGGAGCCCCGTTCCCCGGCAACATCATCCCGGCCAGCCGCATCGACAAGAACGGCGCAGCCTATGCCAAGCTCTATCCGGATCCGAACTTCATCAATTCTTCGGGACAAAATTGGACCGCGCTGCAAGGCCGGCTGGACAACACGGACGAAAAGAACTTCCGCGTCGATCATAATATCAACGACAACAACCGTCTGATGTTCCGCTTTACCCCGGAATACCGCCGTTCCGCCTACAAGGAAGGTCCTGGCTTTGCCATCTTCGGCCGCGAAGATCAAACACCCGCGCGCAACATGACGGCCAACTATACTTCCGCCATCAGGCCCACTCTGTTGAACGATTTCAATTGGGTCCGGTCTCACAACCGGATCAAGCAGTTCCCCGCGGATGTAACTCCCGCATCGGTCGGCATCAACATTCCGCAATTGTTCGCGGACGACTCAAACACCTATCCACTCACCAGCCTCAACCTCAGCAAAGTTCCGAATCGCGTGCCCACCATCAGTTCCATCGTCGGTTACGCGCCGCTGAACAACGCGACACCCTGGAGCAACTATCAGACGATTTACGAGTTCAAGGATAACCTGACCTGGATCCGCAACAAACACACCATCAAGACCGGTTTCAGTTACTCCTACGAGATCAAGTTCGAACCCACCAACACAAACGTCTTCGGCGATTTCAATTTTGACGGACGCGCCACGGGACTCAACGGCGGAGTCGGCGACGCGTTTGCCGATCTGCTTCTCGGCCGTGCTTCTGCCTACAGCGAAACCAACACGGTGGCGTTCAA
>JBDUEM010000100.1:0-24126 GCA_040002435.1 Bryobacteraceae bacterium | reverse complement strand
TATCAAAGTTCCGCTGTCCAAGTCGCACGCGCACGACGTGAAAGCCATGGTAGCCTCGGATCCAGATGCCGGGCTGTACTATGTCTGCAATCCAAATAACCCCACCGGTACGGTGACGTCTCGTTCCGACATCGAGTGGCTGCTTACCAACAAGCCCAAAGGGTCGGTCCTTCTACTCGACGAAGCGTATCTGCATTTTTCGAACGAAGAGACGGCCTCGTCTCTTGTCGCTGCGGGCAAGGATTTGATTATCCTCCGAACCTTTTCGAAACTCTACGGAATAGCGGGCCTGCGCGCCGGAGCTGCATTTGGACGTCCCGATTTGTTGGAGAAATTGAGAGGTTATGGCGGGGGTGCCTTGCCGGTTACGGGGATGGCTGCGGCTATGGCCAGTCTGCAGGTGAAAACGTTGGTGGCGAAACGGAGGGGCCTTGTGGGGAAGGTTCGCGACGATGTGTTCGCATTCCTTCATAAGCACAGCATCGATTTTGTGCCTTCCTGCAGCAACTGTTTCATGCTGAATGCGAAACGTCCGGCCGCGGAGTACATCAAATCGATGCAGGAGGAAAAGGTTTACGTAGGGCGTGTCTGGCCCGCTTGGCCAACCTATTGCCGCATCACAATCGGTACGGCGGCGGAAATGGCGAAGTTCAAGCAGGCCACGCTCAAGGCTCTCGCCTAGCCCATCGGAATTGCACGGCGGGGCTCCGGCGATGCGAAGGAATCACTTCGCCCGGAGCCTCTCGTTAACAATCTTCACCGACACCAGGCACAAGTCGTAATTCAAGCCGTCCTCTCTTTGCCGGCGCCGTGCAAGCTCGATATAGAGCTCGTCATCGCCACAGCGCCAGTCCGCGACACGAATCTCCAGATGGTTTGCCTCGTACTGCTTGCCTCGGGACGGTACCTGGTCTGCCGTGGGGTAACGCTTGGAAAGGCTCCAGGAACTTCGTTCGAGCAGCCTGTTGATATAGTCGATCAGACCCAGCGCATCTGTCAGCTGAATATACCGCAATTGCGGCGAGACGATGATACTTACCGCCTGAGCTTCATCGACGGACGCTCCAAAAGATCGGGCCGGAGGAAGCCGGAAACCGCATCCCGGTCTCGCATATTCGAAGATGACGGGCTCGCCCGCTGCAATAACGCCGGTGCCGCTCAATTGCCGCGGCGGAAACCGGTATGTGGACTGGCGCTGGATGGTTTCGAGATCGTCCCCAAGCGTTAGCCGGATAGCCGGCAAAGTTGTCGGTGCAAGTTGCATCATTGATTCACCCCCTCCTTTCTTGCGCTCCTGCCGCGACGCGTCTTGAGGTCGCGAATATCTACAGTGGCTGCCCTCTGCCATTGATTGGCGCGGATGGCTTCATCGAGTGCCTTGGAGACCTCGATCACGCTTGGATGTTGTGCGCCGAGGCGTGCAACGAGGATGTCACGTGATTTGGTGTATACGGTTGTCGCGGCGAAGAACCTGCCTTCCGCCTTGTAGGTATCGGCTAGATCGCTAAGAGCGAGAGCGTAGTCTACGTTCACGGACCCAAGTGTTTTTTCCAGAGTAACCAGGGCCTGCTGGATCAGCTCCCTGGCTTCGGAGACTCGCCCGGTAAGCTTCCGGACTTGTCCGGCGTTGACCAGCGTCAAAGCCACCAGAGAATTTTCGGTGCCGTATCTGGCGCGAAGTTTGCGCAGAGCACCTTCCAGCAATTCCTCCGCCTCGCCATACCTCTGCTGTGCAATCCGCACATTTGCTAATCCCGTCTCACTCAGGGCGACCTGCGCGCTGTCGGCTCCGAATGCGTCTTGGCGCGTTTGAATAGAACGCAAGTGAGCCGCTTCCGACGCTTCCAGGTCGCCCTGACGCCAATAGATCAGGCCAAGCGTGTACAAGCTATCGCCCAAGGCCGCCGCGCGGCCCGGACCGGCAGCATCCAGGATCTTTACTGCTCGCGAAGCACTCCTCTCCGCTTTTTTGTATTCGCCCATTAAGCGATAGGTGTTCGCCAGGTCAGCATAGCTGACGGCGGCTTCCACACTGTCGGCACCCGAAAAACTCTGCCACATCCGCACTGCCTCCAGTTGTGTCTTCTCGGCTTCGGCGTACCGGCCCGTTCGCCGGTACAGGGCGGCCTGATTCTTTAGTACAGACGCCATTCCAGAGCCGGCCTGACCTTCCATTTCCTTTCGAGCCGTCCTATAAAGATCATCCGCCTCGTTAAATCTGCCAAGATAAAATAGGGACGCGCCGAGGTTGTTCAGGACTCCCGCGCGGCGCTCGTCCTGCACCTGTTCTGCGTCGATTCCATTCAGGGCTGACCGATACAACGATTCGGCGCTCTTATAATCCCCAAGGCTCATCTGGGCAAATGCATTCGCCATAGTGGCATCGATGTCCTGACGAGTTGCTCCCTGCAACAACTGAGTTGCAATTACCAATCCGGCGAAATGTTTTAACACGGGTTGCATCTATATAAATTCCTTCGTAGTAGATCTGGGTAATGGCGCGCAGCTATATACGTGCCTGGTTTCGCTGTAATCCGCTCGGTAGTTGGAACAGCAGTTTCAGCGCAAAGCGCACTTGCTTCGGCTCCAGCGGAACCGCTTGGTGCTAATGATGGAACCGAGTGTCGAAGTGCTCACCGTCGTGAGAGGTAGCGCCATCTTCGGATGGTTGAAGCTGTTGAAGCACTTCGAACCGGTTGGTCCCTCATTCAACAAGGTCAGTGAAGTGTCGGCTACAAAGCCCCCGGTCGCATCATTCACCGCGTCCGCAACTCGAACCGTGAATGATAGTGCCCACGCGCCGGACGCGGCCAGGGACAGTAATAGCGCGCTCACAATATGCGGAAATCGATTCATAAGTTTTCTTCACCACGGCCGCTTTATCGAAAAAGGACGGAGCTCCCGCAAGGGCGTGGCCGTCACGAGAGACGGAGCAATCAGAAAGAACGTCCCGTCGCCAAATGGGTTACGATGTTGACCCTTAGGAAGCCGGTAACCAATCGGGGAGGGACGTTCTTATCAGGTTCTGATTGATCCTTCCTATGTATTTAAGCGGGATTAGGAAGAATACTTAGCAGAGATTGGCTGAATTATCTGGGACCGCACCAAGGGACTTGCGCTGCTTCAAGCTGGCGGTGGATGAAGGCGTTGGCGGGAAGTTTTTGGCTCCAGCTCCGCCAGAGTTCACGGCGGCGCTCGCGCAATGCGTGAGCTTGATCGATAAGGCCAGCCTGATGATGCGCCAGCGCCGACGCACAATAGATTTTAGAAATGGTTACTGCATCGGTAAGCCGGGTTTCCGGATCCAGCTTGGACGCCAATACGCGATCCAGCAAACCCCGGTAAATCTCGGCTGCGTGTGCGGTATTGCCGACGCCGGCCTCATATTCCCCCTGCGCACCAACTGCGGCGTATACTTCCGTTCCTGGGAAGATTTGTTTCGCCGGATAAAGATTGAGTTCACGCAAAGTTTCGAACGTGCGGTCCAGCCGTCTTCGGGCCTCCGCGTTGCGGTCGAGTTGGCGGAGGGGATAAGTGGAGGCGGCCAGTACGGCGGCCGCGTCGCGTCGGGCTCCGGGATGATCTTTGATTCCGCTGAGCCGTTGCAGCATGCGGTTGTGAATTTCCAGGGCCCGGTGTGGATCCGTATGAGTCAAGACGTTCGCCAGTGCAGTCTCGGCGGCAAAGAACTCCTCCGCGTTGCGAAATTCATTCGGGTGGCGTAGAGCAACCTCTTCTGAGATTGCGAAAGCGCGCTGCAGGGGTTTTATCGCCTCCTCGGGCCAGCCCAGATTGACATCACTATCGTCTCCCAGAATCTGGCCTTCCGCAGTTAGAGCCGATACGAGAACCCGCAGCCGGTCTGCCGTTCCCTCTTCCGCCGGCGGTTCCAGGATCCGGACGGACTCCCGGATCGACTGCAATGCTTCGTCCAGTTCGCCCTTCGCGCGGTGAGCCAGTGCCAAATTTAGCAGGGCTCTGGCGGCATGAACCGGAAACTTCGCCGCACGCGCGCTCTCGATCGTACGGCGCGAAATACGTATCGCTTCGTCAAAATGTTCGGACCGGACCAATTGGTTGCCAACATTCAGCTGAGTCAGTAGCACCTGCTCCGCCTCTTCCCGGTCCGCTTTTCCGTCCAGACTTCCGGCAGGCAGATATCGCTCCAACCGCTGTGCCGCCTGCTGCGCGAACCGCAGGGCATCATCGGGCCGTATTTGCCGGGCGATTAACATCCGGTCGTGCGCAATCTGCGCCGATCGAAGCAGTGCCAACCGATTGGCAGGCTGGGCCAGCACTACGGAATCGACGAGTGCCTCGGCCTTCTGCGCCGTCTGGTCAGCCTGATCGGGCTGTGCGGCATTCGGCGCCGTGTTCACCATCTGCACGCGTGCCAGGCGCATGTAGGCGCTGCCGACCTCCAACGCGAGGTCAGGGTCTACCTGCACACCAGAGGCGACACGCCTTAAGTATTCGAGCGATGTATCCACTATCAATTGCCTCGTTGTCGTTGCACCGGGCAACCGGGCAACCTCCGCATCGATGTCGAAAAGCTTGTTGGCCAGTTGCCGCACATCCATGAAACGCTGCTGCGCGATAGAGCGCTCACGGTTGACCATGTACAGGCCGAAGGAGAGACTCGCCATCACGAGGATCGCAGCGGATGCAGGCACCCAATAGCACCGCAGAAATCTGCGCGCGCGATACCATAGATCCCCGGACCGCGCCCTTACCGGCCGCCATCCGAGTGCAGCGCGGACGTCGTTCGCGAACTCATCCACCGACAAATAGCGCTCTTCCGGTTCCGTACGAAGCGCCTTTCGGACGATGAAGTCCACGTCCTTCGGAACCTCGGAATTCAGTACGCTTGGCGCCGTGATCTCTACGTTTCGGGTGTTTGCGAGTGTCTCGCGCGGCGCAACACCGGCAAGAAGCTTATAGAGCACTGCGCCCAGCGAATAGACGTCTGTGGTAGTGGTCTGAGCGGCGCCCGCCAGTTGTTCCGGGCTGGCGTAGTTTGGCGTCAACAGCCTCTCCAGTGTTTGTGTGGCGTCCCTGGTTTCATCCAAAAGCCTGGCGATACCGAAGTCCAAAAGCTTTGGCCTTCCGGATGAATCCACAAGGATGTTCGACGGCTTCAGGTCGCGATGGATGATCAATCGGCGGTGAGCGTGTGAAACTCCATCGCAAACCTGAAGAAACAATTCGAGACGGCGGCGCGTGCTGATTCCGGCAGCGTGGACATCAATCGCAAGCCCCTCGACATATTCCATCACAAGATAAGGCCTGCCGTCCTCTGTGTGTCCGGCGTCGACGACATGAACGATGGACGGGTGATTCAACGAAGCGAGCAGTTGCCGTTCTCTGAGAAAACGCTCACGCCAGCCCGGGCGGTGACCCTCACCGCGAAGCAGTTTGACCGCCACCTTCTGTTGAATCTCACCTCCCGTCCGCTCGGCCAGATAGACGGCTCCCATTCCACCCGAACCGAGTAGTCTAACGAGGCGGTATGGGCCACAAAATCCCGACTCCAGCCCGTCTACACTTCGCAGGACATCGCCCGCCGCCGTGGAGACCACGTCGTGAAGCTTGTCGAACTTCGTCGAATCGAAGCTCAGTAACGACTCGACTTCACTGCGAAGTTCCGCTCCGATTCGCCGCGTTCGATAGATTCGTTGGCGCTCGCGCGGAGTGAGTTCGACGAGTTCGTGAAACAACAGGCGCACTTCGTGATTCATGGCGGTCCCAGGCCTTCAGTCCGCCCGGCGAGGCGCGGGAATCGATTTCTCCATTGCCGCGAAGGGTCCCCTGCGATCGGAGCCGAGGAGGAACAGCGCTACTTCCGGAAACCAGGGCATCATCGCCCCGCTGGACCCTTCGTTCTCTGCACCGGACATCGTGCCCCTTATTTCTGATACTGATTGCTTTTTCTCCATACACTTAAGCAAGCGAGAATCGGAGCAAAAATTGGGAAAGAGGGTATTTCGAAGGGTGAAGCTACCGCGCCGCTCCCAACTGGCGGAGAAGGAACGAGCGGCCGGGAAACTTCGCAGTCCAACCCTGCCAAATTTCCAGCCGTCGCGCTTCTAAGGTACGCGCCTCTCCGGCGTTCCCGGCCTGGCGATAGACCGGCGCCGCAGCGCGGTAGATGTTCGACAAATCCAACGCGTCCTGAAGGTTTGTTTCCGGCCTGGGGTTCGCGGCTAAGATGCGTTGAAGCAAATCCTTGTAGATTTCGGATGCTCGCTGGACATTACCGTCTGCCATCTCAAAACTCGCGCGAGCCCGTAGTGCGCGGTCGGCCGCCGAACCGGGCTCGATTTGCTTGGCGGGATAGCTTTTGAGTTGGCCCAGCAGGTCAAAGACGAGATCCAGACGCTTCCGCGCTTCCACCCTGTTGCCGAGTTGGAGTAACGGATAGACCGAGGCAGTTAATGCCGTTGCCTGATTTCTTCGGTATGCCGCATGGTCCTTTGTCCGGCCCAGCCGCACGAGCCCGTCATCGTACATCTGCAGGGCACGGCTGGGATCCTTATGACGAATGATGGCAGCCAGCCGTGACTCCGTAGCGTAGGTGTTGAAGTTGCTTTGAAAATCGATCGCGTCGCGCCGGGCTATGTCATCGCCGATCTGGAAAGACCGCTGCAGGCAATCTACCGCCTCCCGGCTGCGGCCGAGGCTGATTGCATCGTCCTCGCCAAGAATTTGGCCTTCCCGCGAAAGAGCCAAGGCGTACGTCAGCCGTCTGCTCGTTCTGCCTTCACCGGGCTCAGGTTCCAAGATTCGCACAGCTTCCTGCACCGCCTTCAGGGCTTCGTCAAGATCGCCGTTTTCGCGATGAGCGAAGGCCACCACCATCATGGCCGCGCCGGCCTGGTGTGGCCAATTGGTGGCATGCGCCAAGTCGATCGCGCGCCGGCACGCGCGCAGCGTGTCGTCGTAACGGTTTGCGATGCGGTAGCGGTTCGCGACGTTAATGTATCCGATAATCGCCTGCTGCGAGTCATTGCGATCCGATGCCCCAGTAGGATTTGCGATCTTGAGATATTGATCAAGCCTCCCCTCGGCTTTCTGGGCAAATCGAAGAGCTTCGTCATTCCGGTTGCCGTCACCGGCCAGGATCATCCGATCATGCGAAATTTGCGCCGAGCGCAGCAACGCGGCCGGATTACCTGGTTCGGTAGCCAGGACGGAATCGATCAGCGCCTCGGCTCTTCGTTCGTTCTGCTCAGCCTGATCGGTCTGGCCGAGGTTGGCGGAGATGTTGACACCCTGCACCCGCGCCACCCGCATGTAGGCACCCCCGAGTTCCAAGGCAAGCGTACTATCCATGTGCACGTTTGCGGTCACGCGCCGCAGGTAATCCAGAGACGTATCCACAATCAACTGTCTCGTCTTGGCGCTGCCCGGAAATTGCATCACCTGCGCGTCAATGTCAAATAGCTTGTTAGCCAGTTGCCGGACGTCCACAAAACGACGTTCCGCAATGGCTCGTTCCCGATTGGCCACATATAAGCCGAGCGCAAGACTGACCATTACCAGCGCAGCGGCGGTCAAGGGAACCCAGTAGCGGCGCAAAAACCTGCGCAGGCGGTAACCGAGGTCGCCCGAACGCGCCTTCACAGGGCGCCAGCCGAGAGCCGCACGGATGTCGCCCGCTAGCTCGTCTACCGAGAGGTAACGTTCCTCCGGTTCGGTACGAAGGGCCTTCCTGACGATGAAGTCAATGTCTTTGGGTACGTCCGAATTTACGCTACTCGGGGCAGTGACTTCCGCGTTCGGTGTTTCGGCGACTTTTTCACGCGGCGCCATACCCACAAGAAGTTTGTATAGCACCGCACCCAGCGAGTAGACATCGGTTGCCGTGGTCTGGGCAGTCCCTGCCAATTGCTCTGGGCTGGCATAGTTCGGCGTCAGCAGCCGCTCCAGGGTTTGGGTGGCGTCGCTGGTCTCGTCAAGCAGTCTGGCAATACCGAAATCCAGCAGCTTTGGCCGGCCGGAAGAATCCACGAGGATGTTCGATGGCTTCAGATCGCGATGGATAATCAGACGCCGGTGTGCGTGTGAAACTCCGTCACACATGCGCACAAACAGTTCCAGCCGTTCGCGCACACTGATTCCGGCCGCATAGACATCGATCGGAACGCCTTCCACATACTCCATCACCAGGTACGGCTTCCCATCCTCCATGTGGCCCGCATCGATCACATGGACGATTGAAGGGTGATTCAGCGACGCAAGCAACTGCCGTTCCCTGAGAAATCGTTCGCGCCAAACCGCCCGGTGACCGTCTCCACGAAGCAGCTTAACAGCGACCTTCTGTTGAATTTCGCCGTCTGTCCGCTCGGCCATATAGACCGCGCCCATCCCTCCCGAGCCCAATAGCCGCACCAGGCGGTATGGTCCGCAGTACCCAAAGTCCAGCCCTTCAGAATTTAACAGGTCATCCGCGGCGCTTGCCACCAGGTCGCCCAGGCTGCCGGCCGCCGTGGAGTCGAAGCTCAGCAAAGATTCCACCTCGGCCCGAAGTTCTGGTCCGATGTGCCGGTCACGGAAGATCCTCTCGCGATCGCGCGGCGAAAGATCGAGGATCTCATGAAACAGGAGGCGCACTTCGTGATTCATTTGATTCGCGATGCTCGTCTGGCCGAATAGTGCCATGGTATCAGGAACACATCAGGCGATGCGATGAGCTTGCGAGTGCCGGCGCTGAGCCGCCACGCGATAGTCATGAATCCGGCATGCGATGCCGTAGGAATCCCGAGATTCGATTGTTTCCGTCCGCAGCACCTCGATGATGCATTCCAAGACCAGGCCGGCTGCCTCGCCGGTGGACGGAAACACGACCTTGCACTGCAGAAACTCTCCTGGCAGCAGCGGCTCCCGCGACACGCAATAGAACCCGCTGGCGCTAAGGTTTCTGGTCTCGCATTCAATAGGTTGCGGCTTCGTGCTCAGTGTGACGTAGAGCGTGCAATGCAGATCGGCTCGAAGGCGCTGTCGACGTTCCTGTCGTAGCATTGTGAATTTTGTATGGACAGATGTTCTCTCTGGGTGATTTGGGCAAGAAGTAATCCTGGCGTTCGATTGTTTGTTGCCGGTCATCAGCCCAGTGGGCGCACGAATCCCGTCAGTGCCCTCGAAGGGAAGAAATGTTGCGTTTTCCAAATCACCGATTCCGTCCTGCAGATGCCGTCGCCGCTCAGACACTCCGCCCCAAATGCGCGGAAAGTATTCTCATCAGCCATCGTCACGTTCCCCCGCGGCACCGGCATGATATTGCCGGAAAACGCAACGGTGAGTACGGCGGAATTCGCCGTACCTGGCAATGTAAATCAGAGCAAGAGGCCATAAGCCTCAGGGTAATTCTCAAATGCCCCCCAGATTCCGGAAGCAAAAATAAGGCGAAGGAAGGGCGCGCTGCTCAAAATTACTCCGACGAAAGGTTCTTCAGAGTCCGCAGCCGTTTTCTCCACTCTGCCCTTGAAACTGCCCTACTTCTGTTACAGCGGGATCTACGGAAGTTTTTGGCAAAGTATTGTTAACGATTGAGGTGCCGGCGCAGCCACGCCTGGGCCAGGCGCAAATCGTGACGAACGATGTGCACTGACCGGTCCAGCGCTTCTGCGGTTTCCTCGGCGGTCATACCACCGAAGTACCGCATCTCGATGAGCTGTGCCAGCGTCTGATCTTCCAGCGTCAGCGCGTCGAGGGCGCCGTTCAATTCCAGCAATTCAATCTGATCGAGCCCGGAATCGTCAGAAACCGCAAGACCGGCGGTGAGCGTCACCGGATCGGAAGCGCGTTTTTTGGCGCCCCTGGCCCGGGCGTGATCCACCAAAACCTGACGCATGACGCGGGATGCCACCGCAAGAAAATGGACTCTGTCCGCAAACTGCCGTTCCTTGTCGCCCACCAATTTCAGGTAGGCTTCATGAACCAGGGCGGTAGCTTGCAACGTATGGCCCGACCGCTCGCTTCGCAATTTTCGCGCAGCAATTCGGCGGAGTTCATCGTAGAGCGTTTTTACCAGTTCGCTCATGGCGAGTTGGTCGCCGGTGCGCAGCCGTTCAAGGATTTGAGACACGCCAAGTGTCACGCCGGTAAGTATACTACGCGAGTTGTAATGTTCTTCCGCAGGAACCCTACCACTGCCAAGCGTGGTGGCGAATGTGGCACAAGCTGAATGGGCGCTCATTGGGGGTATTTTACCTTTACCCGCCTTAACGCCAAGCCGATCTTATCCAGCGGGTCGGTTGCTTCACGTCCCTGGTTCCAATGGTCAGTTACTCTCATGTAGTACAGCATCTGAAATACTCCTTTCCATACCTATCGAGTCTCTACTTCTCAAAGCGAGAAGTAGCGAAAGATTTGGCAGAAATATTTTTAGGTGCTGGACGTTACAGTTAATTGGGCTTGGAATCAGCAGTTTAGCTGTCGTGCAATTTACGGCTGCAGCGCGAGGGTGGCTTTCCCGGCCGGGCCGCTGTAGATCAATTCAAGCGACTGGATGTTCTGCGTCTTGCCGCGGTATTGAAAGAAGATAAGGCCGGCAACCGGAAGACCACGCTCCCCGAGCGGCAAGGCCGCCTTCTGCACGTGCTGCTGCATGGCGTGTTTGACATCCGGCGGAATATGGTAGACGGGCGGTGGTGCGGAGTCGCCCTGCCCCCCCGATCCTACATTTGTCTTCGACTTGGCGGCAGAAGCAGGCGGCTCCAGTTCAGGATTCTTCAATGACTGGAAAACCATCCCAAACGGCTGCCTTGGCAATGTCTTCTTTCCATTGACTCGCAGCGCGAAGTCTTCTACCGACAGGATAAGCTTGGTGTCGGCGGGACCGAATAATGCCGTTTCGACTACGACGTAGTCTTCCGAGTTTAACGTCTCTTGCGGTGTTGGCACGGAATGTCCCGTAAACTCAGCGGCAATGGTCACTGTCCCCGCCGAGGCGTGGGATTGGTAATCTGTGGCCGCCAGGCGCGGCGGCAAACCGGGAACCTTTTCTACTGGAGGAGCTTGCCCGCTCGCGCAAACGCAAAGGGCGGCAATAATGAGGACTGAAGAACAACGCATGACAACTCACAACTTATCACATGATCTTCGGAAGTCACCTCTGCGGTCGATTACTATTTAAAATTGAAGACGAGACGAATCCTGTGATGCGACGAATCCTGATCTACTTTGCAATGTCGGCTTGCGCGATGGCCGCGGACGGAAAACTGCACCTTGACTTCAACATCCCTCTATGGCCGGAGGGACAGGTTCGAGGCGCCGTTGGGGATGAACCCCTGGACAAACCCTCGATCACCGTCGTACTGCCGCCGGAAGGCAAGGGGAACGGGGCTGCCGTGATTATCTGCCCGGGCGGAGGCAACATCAAGTTGTTCCACCACCCGGAAGGGATGGCCGTGGCGGAACGGCTGAATTCGTTCGGAGTGGCCGCGTTCATCCTCACTTACAGACTGGCTCCGCGATATCCGAATCAGGAGATCCGCGTCCTGGACGGGGAGCGGGCTGTACGTATGGTGCGGTCTCGTGCCGCGGAATGGAATGTGGATCCGAAGCGCATTGGGATGATGGGATTTTCCGCAGGCGGGCCAATTGTAAGAAGTGCGGCTTGGAAAGGCCTTTCGGGCGATACGCAGTCCTCTGATCCCGTCGACCGCGTCAGTTCGCGGCCGGACTTCGCGATCCTGATATACGGCGGCGGACGGCCGGATGCTAATGAGTCGCTTCGCAACTTCCCTCCAACATTCCTGCTCGCAGCGGCAGCCGACACCGGTAACGCAACTGCCGCCGCGGAGTCTTTTCTGGCGCTGCGGAAAGCCGGTGTATCGGCGGAACTGCATATCTACCAGGACGGCAGGCATGGATTTGGCGCAGGCGAAGGAGATCCGCACTTGGGTGACTGGCTTGGGCGATGCGAACTCTGGATGAGGTTCGCCGGCTTCCTGAAGGAGACGAAGTAGGATGCGCCGCTTCATTTTCCTGGGATTGTTGACCGCAGGGATCGTGACCGCCGCCTCCGGCGACGCCAAAGCGGTGAATGACGGATACGGCGACTACGTACTTGTACCTGCCGGTTCCTTCCAGATGGGCGACAACTTCAAGGAAGGCAACGAGCGGGAGCGCCCCGTCCATCTAGTAGAGCTGGATGCCTATTACATCGGTAAGTACAACGTGAGCAACGCCGAATACAAACGATTTCGGGAAGATCCCGGATATAACGATCCCACATTGTGGCCGGGAGGCAAGCTGAATCATATGTCCTTCTGGTGGACAAATGAGCCGAACCACGGGGGAGGGCTGTCGGGAAATGAAAACTATCCTGTTGTGGGAATCACTTGGGAACAGGCAGTCGCGTATGCAAACTGGCTTTCCAGGAAGACGGGAAAAAAGTACCGGCTGCCGACCGAGGCCGAGTGGGAAAAGGCGGCGCGGGGAACCGACCAAAGACGGTTTCCATGGGGAAACCAGATAGACGCCAGCTATACAAATTTTTCCAATAGCGGAGGGCCGTACAAAGACACTGTCCCTCATCTCAATCCGATCGGCTTTTACGATGGCAGCAAGCGGGGCGACAGGATGACGCACAGCAACGCGTCTCCATACGGTGCGTACGACATGCTCGGCGGCGTTTTCCAGTGGTGTCAGGACTGGTACAGCCGGAATTATTACGCTTTCTCGCCGGGCAAGAATCCGCAAGGCCCGCCTTCAGGAGCTTATCGAGTACTCCGCGGCGTAGGCTGGTACCTGGACGCGCCCGCACACCGCGTGACGGCGCGCTTTAGTGCGCTGCCCTCGGATCAAAGCTACAACCTGATCAGTTTTCGGTGCGTTCGTGAGCGCTGAGACTGCTGACGTCGCCTAAGTAGCAGCGGAATGGGTCCATTTACCCTTGATCTCGATTTCCGTCTTCACGGCATTCGCTAAATAGCACTCCTCATGAGCCTGGTGGTGCAGATTGTGCACCATCTCATCCGTCGGCGTATCGACTCCAACGAAGTGGACTTCGGGGAACAGCACCACAAGAGATAACCACAACTTTCCGTCGCTGCGTTTCGTCAGATAGCCCTCAGCGCGGTCGCCGTAACGGTCCACGATGAAGCCAGCGCGCGCGGCCAGGTCCAGAAACCACAGCATGTGGCAGCTGGATAGCGAAGCTACAAAGGCTTCTTCCGGATCAACCGCCGCCGGATCAGAAAAAGGAACCCGGACAATATGCGGCGAACTGGATGCCGCCACCTCGGCGCCGCCGTCGAAACGCCAGCGATGAGCGCGGCTGTACCGGTGGTCAAGGAATGCACTGCCCCGGCGCTCCCATTCAATAGATACTGCGTGTCCCTGCATGCGAAACCCTCCTAAGCCTCCGGTAGCGGCAGATGGCGAAAGATCACGGTTCGTGTCTCGTTGAGATGATGTGTGAGGAGGACCGCGGCGCGCGAGGCATCTCTTGCCTTGACTGCATTTATCAACGACCGGTGCTCCCGCTTCCATTCGGTACGGCGTGTTCCGGGATTGACATCGTGCAGCGCATATCTTTCCACCTGACGCCTTAGCATCATCACAATCTCCAGGGAGCGGATGCGGCCCGCTGGTTCGTACAGTGCTTGATGGAAGCGGCGGTCACCAAGCAACCAGCCCATCCGGCTATCCTCCACTTCCAGTTCGGCCTGGATGGAATGCAAGCGCACCAGGGTCTTCGTGGTATGCAAAGGCGTTGCGATGGCCAGAAGGTAGCCTTCGAGCAACACCCTCAGATCGAAGATTTCATCTATCTCGCTCGCGTTCAGCGCTCTTACATAGGCTCCGCGGTTCGGCTCAATCTCCAGAAGTCCATCCGCCCGTAGCAATTGGAGGGCTTCCCGCACTGGTATGCGGCTCGCGCCGTAGCGCGTTGCCAGTTCTTCCTGCCGGAGCGCCGAGCCGGGAGCCCATACGCCAGCGTCGATGTCGAGCCGGAGCCGCTCGGCAAGACTCGCCGCAGTTGTTTCGACGTTCATATTGGATAATTGTATCCAATTTAATTGGCGCTGAACAACTGGTCGCTAAAGTTTGCGTCCGATTTCGCTTACTCCAGTAGAAATTCTAGTAAGCAGGAGGCGCGAGCAAATATGCTGTACTTGATGAAATTCAGTGAACCTTTGGGCCAGGAATTCGAGGCAACCTCATTTTCACTCTCTACTACAAATCCCGGAAAGGGCGGCAGACCCACCCGGCCAGGACCGCAAGCAATGGCGTTTACAAAGAAAACCGATGCGCTGTCCTCAGCGATGGAGCGGCATATGGCAACGGGAACTATATTCCGTAACGTCGCAATTGAAGTGCGACGAGATAGTCACTGCAATCACTGCGTCACCTACGATTTCGGCGAAGTGAGCATCACCTCGCTGAGTTCGACCGGGACTACTGATTCCCTCGACCTGTTATACAAACGCGTCAGCGTGGCATACGCTCACTGACCGGAATCGATATTGCGGCCGATACCCTGCAGCCAATCGGGATCGAGTCGCACCAGTTCGTTGTGCTGCTTCTCGTAACTGGCTCCGGGCCGCAACCCGAACCGGGTGTAGTAAAGCAACACGGAACCATCGGCGGTCTCACACAGATATGGATAGTCCCCGCGGCTCCCTGGATTCTCCGGAGACTGCAGCGGGCCAACCCTGCGAGGCTTCGACCACGATGCTCCATTGTCCTTGGAGATAGCGGCATACAAGTATTGCCGGAAGTGCCCGGAAACTCCATTCGCGTAAGACTGGATGTCGTTCCAGCACATCACCAGCCGTCCGTCCTTTAGTCTGACGACAGCACCTGGCGAATCCGGCGCCATGAAACGGCTGGCGCGCGGTGCATCGAACGACTGCCCGCCATTCGTAGAGAAGGCCTCATAGAATCGCAGTGTCTGTGTTCGGATGAGGATCCACAACCGGTTTGGCGAAAGCTCCGTCAGGATCGGCTCAATCGCACCCGGATGTACTACCTGCGGTCCGAACGGCACGCGAATTTCATCTTGCCCCACCTTCCATGTATCGCCGCTGTCATCGGAATAGAACGTCACGACGCGAAATTCATACTGCCCCACGCCTTCCACAATATGGTCGCTGGTGTAGGAAAGCCCTCCTACAATACGGCCAGACTTCAACTGAATGATCGAATTGATGGCCCCGGTGTAGTCGTGTCCGAAGTTCACCCTCTGCGGCTGGCTGAAGGTCTTCCCGTCATCTTTCGAAATGCAGTGGAACAATTCGCTATGTCCGGGCTGCTTCTCCTTCGCCCTGGCCAGCTTAAAATACCGGACATTGAAGGCGTGCACGTAGCCCGTTTTGTCCACCAGAGTGTAGGTCTGCGAAGCGAACGTCCCCGCACCCGCCCGATACGCAAACACCTTTTCATCCCGCGACCAGGTATCTCCGTTGTCACTTGAGATGCGCCGGTAGACGGGCTGTTCGGGTCCCGCAATTTCCATCTCCGAAAAGGGCCTCGCGGCGGCGGCTAGACTGATTAGCCTTCCGTCGCGGAGCCGCGAGGGCATGCTCAGCACGCCCCCGTAGCTAATCTCACGCGGTTCCGCGGCGCAAAGGGCCGCAACAGCCAGCAGTATCAAACAGGATCTCATCAGAACATATACTTAGCTCCGAACTGAACAATCCGTCCCGGCCCGGCACTGGTGATCTTTCCGATCTGCGCCGGAGCCGCCAGACTGGCATTCGGGTTATCGAATTTCGCGCGGTTGAAGAAATTGAAAAATTCAAATCGTATTTGGAACTTTCCAAATCTCTCCGTGATCGGGACATCTTTGTTTACCGTAAAGTCCACGTTCGCCGTTCCAGGCCCAATCAGCACGTTGCGGCCGAAGTTACCGAACGTACCAATCGGATTAACGACGAAAGCGGCTGGATTGAAGTACTGAGTGATCCGGTCCGCCTTGCTGCGGCTCGTGGACAATCCAGGCACACCTACCAGATTCGGCCTGTCTTGCCCGTATGCGCTACGCGAATTGTCCACGCCCGTGACCACGTTGAACGGCAATCCGCCCGCAAGACTGACGATGGTGCCCAGATCCCAGTGATCCAGAATTCGGGATGTGAAGGCGTTCGAAATCCCAAGCGGTTTCGTCACCGACGGAGTCGCGTATACAATACTGGTCACGTTTCGATGCCGCTGGTCGAAACCCGCAAGCCCCCGGCTGCCCTTCATGTCCTCGGCATTCTGTGGCACATCTGTCGCCAGGCCGTTGGATAGATAAACCGACGCGACATCGATGGACTTCGCCCACGTATACGAGTTCAGCAGCGTCAACCCGTTTGAGAAATTCTTGCGAACCTCCGCCTGTAGCGAATGGTAATTGCTGTTTGCAATCGAATTACCCACCGAAACAGCGCCATAACGAAATGTTTCCGTGCCCACCGGAGGATTGGCAAGATTCAACCGCCTCCGTGCGTTCGTGTTGGCGATGGTGGAAAGCGGATTACCCAAGGCATCATTGCCGGGAATATAAATGGAGGGATTGAGCTGCTGGTAGTATTCCAGGTGGTGCGTCACGTTACCCACCCACGCTGCCTGCACCGCAATCCTCCCCGGAAGCTGCTGTTGAATCGTGAAATTGAACTGCTGCACTGTGGGGTTTACCGCTTCAGGCCGTATACCCTGAATCGTAAGCGGCTGGTACGGCGCGAAATTCAGGTTCTTTCCCGTCGGCACGGGAAACGCGCTCTGCAAGGCAACGGGAATCGGCGAAACAAAACTGGGTGTCACCGGAACGTTGAAGTTAATGAAAAAGGGAGCGCTGTAGCCCGAAGGCGTCGTCGCATCGCCGGTTTGAGTTGCGTAGAAGAGTCCTTACGCGGCCCGGATACTCGTCTTGCCGTTTCCGAACACATCCCATGCGAAGCCCACTCGCGGACTGAAGTCATTCTTGTCCGTATGCAAAATGGCGTCGGCAACGCCGGGGTCGCCCGGATACAGCAAGCCCACCGGTGCGTTGACAAAAACCTGGGATTGCCGGCCCGCGATAAAGGTCGATGCCGGCGCGGCGAAGCCGCCACCGATCAGGGGCGCCGTCTTCAGGGCCTTATACGGTGTGCCCACCTGGTAGCGAAGGCCCAGGTTCAAAACGAAATTGCGCGTTAGCTTGAAGTCGTCCTGCACAAACGCCGCCATATAGTTTGACCGGTAGTCTCCGCCCAACTGATTGGAGACGTAAAAGTTGGCCTTCCCCAGTTGGAAGTCAGCCAGCGCATCACCGGTGATTGCCCCGCTCGCCTGAAATACACCATGCGTATTGCCACTTTGCAGCGAGAACAGTTGAATGTACTTGTACTCGCCGCCGAACTTCACGTTGTGCCGGCCGATCACCCATGTGGCAAGATCGGAGAACTGGAAGTCGTTTGAGCTCGACAGGATGTTGTTGCCGCCCGAATTATAGAGCCTCGTGGCTGCCTGAATGTGCGGAATATCCATATACGGGGGTTGGTTCGGGAAGTTGGAGCCCAAGTCGACCAGGTTGGGCCCGCGACCCTGATCGGACACATTCCAGTCGACCTTCACAAACCCAAAGCGAAGCTGATTCAGTAGCGTGGGGCGAATTGTAAAAGTGTGATTGCCGATAGCCGCACGGCTGTGCGCGTTGCTGCTCTTGGCGGGCGGTCCAGTTGTGTTGAGTAGCGGCGTACCGAAACGGCCGAAGTCCAAGAGCGAAGTAGCTAGGGTGTTGTCGTCGAAATAGGAGAACGTGAAGCGGCTACGTTCGTTCTGAATATAGTCGCCCTTGATCAGGTACTGATTGTTGTTCACAGGTTCAGAGGCCGAGCCAATGTAACGCCCGTCCGCCGAATTGGGCAGCGGCAAAAGGTTGATCAGCTTCGTGGCAACCGGATCGAAACGCGATACGGGAATGATGTTTCCCGGATAGGGAATGCCGGTGTCCGGATCTTTGATGGCGGCTGTCGTCTTGGAATAGTTTCCCGCGCGTTCCAACGTTGTCGGCGGAAAATAGCTGCTGACCGCACGGCCCTGCCGTACCTTCAACCATTGCCCCGTGCCGAACAGAAATATCTTGTTCTTGATTACCGGACCGCCGCCGCTGAATCCATATTGATTCTGATTGAGCGGAGTCACCTTCGGCTGGAAGAAGCTGCGTGCCGCAAAAGCGCTGTTGCGATTGAATTCAAACGCCGAGCCGTGAAAATCGTTTGTGCCCGACTTGGTGACCACGTTCATCACGCCGCCAGGATTCTTTCCAAACTCCGCGCTGTAGTTATTCGTGATAAAGCGGAACTCGGCCACCGCGTCGGGATTGGGATAATTCAGGCCGGTGTTCATCCGCAGTCCGGCATATTCGCCGCCGTCCAGGTTGTATTGCGTCATCTTCAACCGGTTGCCGTTCACGCTCATGCGCGTGGCGTCGCGTTCATCGTTGCCCACTAATTGCGTGTGCACCTTCTCACCGCTGACCCCGGCCACCAACGTCGCCAGTTGCAGCGGGTTCCGCGCGTTCAGCGGCAGTTCCACAATGGAGCGCGCCTCTATCAACTGGCCCACTTCGGTAGTCTGCGTATTCACTAGCGGCGCACCTGCCGTCACCTCCACATGCTCACTGACGGCGCCCACCTGGAGCGAGACATTGAGCCCGGCAACCTGTTGGTTGGTGAGCGTGATGTTGGAAAACTCGGCAACCTTAAAGCCGGGCGCCTCCACCACGAGTCGATAGTCTCCAATAGGCAGCAGAGTCAGCGTATAGCTACCGTCGGCGGCCGAAGATGTCTTTGCGCTGAACCCTGTCTGCACATTATGTGCCTCAACCCGCGCGCCGGCGATAGAGGCGTTGCTCACATCGGTAACCGTGCCACGTATGCCGGCGGTGGTTTGAGCCTGCAGTGTAAGCGCGCCAAGTGCGAGAAAAACCGCGATGGAGAGTCGCATGGTGATTTACCCCCTGAATGTCGTCTGTCGACAGTAGACTTGTTTATACACCAACCTTGGCAGAAGGTCAACCGTGTTGCTTACAGTCCCAACGTGGAGTAGAAAGCCTTCAGTTCCGCGGTCTGGGCGGCCGTGAAAGCGCGATCCGGCGGCCGAAGAAAATCTGCTGGCCGTGCCAAAGGTTTCCAGCGTTGCCCGCCAGAATGGGTGCGAAAACTTGGCAAAAAACGGAACGTCATACCGCTTAACTACATCGATTGCCGCCGGGGTGTCACCGCGTTCACATGCCTGCCAGAATTTCTTCGGAACGCTCGGCTCGAACGTGGAGAAGGTGCTGTAGTACGCCTGCATGCCGTAGGGCTGGTACATCAGATACCGTGACTTCTGTCCGCCCGCAAAAATATTCAGCCGCTTACCGTATTGCGTAAACACATCAACGCTATAGATAACCGGGTACTCTTCTTTGTAGGCCACAATCGAATCGAACGTCAGTATCCGCTTCAGCAATGGCATCGGAACCTGCCCATGCAGCACAATCGCGCACTTTCCTGCTCCGGCGATCTCGCGGAAGTGGTCAAACAGCATGTCCTCGTCGCCGTAGGCAGGAAGGAACACCTGCACCGCATCCACGCCGCTGGACTCCGCGAACCTGGCGTAATCCACCGCCTGCCCCGTCCACCACGGCCCCGTAGCGCCAATTACCATACCTCGTCCGTTCACGGCCTGCACCAGCGTCGAGGTCAGGGCTTTAATCTCTTCGTATGTCAATCGGTCGTACTGGCTGTTTCCCGCCGTGAGCGCAAACACATGGCTGCCGGCCTTCAATCCGCATTCCACAATTCTCTTGATGGCCGCATGATCGATAGCAAACCTTTCCGTGTATGGTGTGGGCACAGAGCAAATTGGCCCAGTCAGTTTCTCCTTAAACTGGACCGGCGTCACCGCGGCTTGCGACGGCCGAGCCGCCACCAGCGCCGGAAGCGAAATGCAGTTATGTAATAGCGTGCGGCGAGTAATCATAACGCTCCTATAGTGTTTTCCATCAGTGGGACGTCCCCAACCACCAGTCCGGAGAGTTGCTTTGGCGACGGCGCGCCAGTAAACAGACTGGCGGCCAGCCCAATTGCGAATGTGGTGAGGGTGCCAATAAGGCCCAGATAGAAGAAGCTCCACTGGGTTTGTGTGATCACCAGAAGCACGGCAATCATTCCCGCAATGCCGCCCACCATGGATCCAGTGGACGTAGCGCGCCGCGTCAGTGTGCCTAACAGAAAAATTCCCAGCATCGGTCCCGAGAGCACACTGCTGACGCGCGTATAGGCGACCGCCAGATCTCCTGCCAAGTGCGCGAACAAGGCAAGAAAGGTAACCACGGCGCCCCACGCCACCGTGCCAATTCTCCCGGCAACTGCGTAGTGTTCAGGCGTCTCATTCTTCCTGTAAACCCGCTGATAGAAATCCACGGTTGTCGCGGTAGTAAGGGAATTGATTCCAGCCGACATCACAGCCATGGACGCCGCGAATATGGCGGCGATCACCAGACCTGCCACCCCGCTGGGAAGTTCGGTTACCGCAAACAGCGGGACAATCGCGTTATCCGTCGTCAGCGCCGTCACCCGCTCCGGATGCGCGCGGTAAAAGACGAAAAGAACAATACCCACCGAATACAGCATCAAATTCAACGGGACCACCACCAGGCTCTGCATGATCACCGACCGACGGCAATCTTTCGCGGATTTCGTGGTGAACAATCTCTGCAGAATCGCCTGATCTGTAGTCAACGGCGCCAGCGAGAGAATCGCTCCACCCGCGATGCACGACCAGATCGTGGTCAACTGCGTCGGATCGAGGGAAGTGTTCATCAGATGAAGCTTTCCGCTTTCGCTAGCCACGCGCCACACTTCGGAAGCGCCCCCGGGAATTCGGAAAATCGCGGTCATCAGGATCACGATAATGCCGGACGTCACCGTACAGAATTGAATTACGTCGGTCCAGATAACCGCCTTGATCCCGCCCAAAGTCGTATAGAAGGTAGTGAACCCACCCATCACCAGGACGCACTTCCACACTTCCATCCCGGTGACGAGGTTGATCACCAGGGCCGGCCCGTACAACGCAACGGCCACATGCCAACTCCGCAATAACTGAAACAGGCCGCTCGAAAACAGGCGCACACTCAAACTAAAACGCCGTTCCAGATATTCGTATGCTGTGTAGAGGTTCAAGCTGGAATAGAAGGGGACAAAGACCAACACCACCAGCGGCGCCACCAGCGGATAGCCAACGGCTACCCAAAGCAATTCCAGATTGTGCTTGTAGGCCCAAGCCGGCGCGCCCATCACCGAGATGGCGCTTAAATCCGCCGCGATGATGGAAATCCCCGCCGGCAGCCAGCCCATGGAACGATTCCCTAGAAAATACTCCCGCGCTGTACTGTTACGCCGGTAGAACGAACTCCCGAATGCGGCAATAGCCAGCAGATAGAGTATGACGGCCGCGTAATCGAGCGGGGAAAAGCTCTTCATATCGCGGTCCAGCCACCATCCACGGCGATATTCTGGCCTGTAATGTAAGCCGAGGCGTCGGACGCCAGGAATACAGCGGCCCCTTGCAGGTCCGCGCCGTTGGCCAGCCTTCCCATCGGCACACGCTTGTTGTAGTTCTCGATGAATCGCTCAGGTTGTCCCGCCAGCACGCCTCCAGGTGAGAGGGTGTTTACCCGAACGCCATGCGGCGCCAGGAAACTCGCCAGGTATCGGGTCAGGTTGATCATTCCGCCCTTGGCATAAGCATAGGAAACGGAATTGTGTACAGGCGTTCCTTCGTACAACGAGAAGTCTGGCCCCACCATGCCGTAGATCGATGCAACGTTGACGATGCTCCCGCTCTTGCGGGTCATCATCACTTCGCCGAAGAGCTGGCACGACAGAAACAATCCGGTCGAATTCAACGCCATCACCGATTCCCACTCTTCCATCTTCGTATCCATCAACTCCCCGCCAGACCGCGCGACGGCATTGTTGAACAGCACATCGATATGCCCGTAACGGCCCAGCAAGCGTTGCCGCAGTGCCCGGATTTCCAGTTCCGACGTAAAATCGCACCGTTCCGGGAAGACTGCCAGGTCATCGGCCTGCATCTCGGCCGCCACCACCTCACACGAAGCGTAGCCGCGGGAGGCCACAATTACGGTCGCACCAGCTTCCGCCAAACCGCGCACCAGGTACTTGCCGACGATGCCCGCGCCGCCACTCACAAGAGCGATCCGTTCCCGCAGTTGAAACAGCTCCAGGGTTTTCACTTTCGACCTTCGAATGTCCAATTGCTGCGGATCTTGTTGCCCGATTCCCCGCCCGCAGTCAACACACGTCCCTCAATCCGCACGAATCTTGCATCCGCCAGGGGATGCGGCAAGGCGCCGGCCAGCCGCACTTCCTGGCTTTTCGGGTCCAGTGAATAAATGTCAGCCGAAAACGAATCCGTGTATCCACCAAGCAGGAGAATTCTCCCGTCCATAGCGACTGCCGCCCACGCGCGCCTTGCAACCGGCAGTTTGGGCATCTCCGTCCACGAATCGCCCCCCACGTCATAGCTCCACGCATCCTGCAAATTCACAAGCGGCCCACCCGCCGTATCCTGATGGATGCCGCCAAAGACATACATCTTGCCGTCACTCGCGGTCACCGCTGCTGACACACGACTCGCTCCGGGAAAATCCGTTCGCCGTCCCCAACCGCTTCCTGGCGACCACATCCACAACGATCGGGTCGCCGACGCTAAGTCTCCCATCGAGGTAAGGCCGCCGAGCAGCAGAATGCCTGAATCCACTGCGGCGGCCACAGGATACATAGCGGCCGCCGGCAGCTTCGCTTCGGTTATTGTTGCCCAGCGATGACCGTCGAATTGCAGGGCATCATTTGAAAGCGCGCCGCCCGTCACACCGCCGAAAACGTAAACACTGCCGCGAAAGGTGGCCGAGGCAGCGTCGCTCCGCGGTTGAGGCATCGGAGTGCCGGGCGACCAGGTATTAGTCGCCGGATCAAATAGGTCCGTCCTCTCGCTCCAATACTTCTTATCGCCTTCCCAATAACTCCCTCCCGCCACCACCATGCGTTTGCCGATGGTGCCCGCGGCGCAACCGGCTCGTGCTTGAGGCAATGGCGCCCTCTCCCGCCATTCCATCGATGACAGCAGCAGCGGAGTTAGCAATGTCATCCCCCAGAGAAGTTTCACTACATTGGCCTCGTGATCAGAAAGAGCGGCTCATCCGGCTGAATCAGAGGGCATTCGTGAATCAACACCACGATGCCGTCGCTAGGTGCAGCAAATGTTTCAATCTCAGCGCCAGTTATGTCCACCAGAATTCCCAGGGGTTGCCCCTGAACAACGGGGTCGAGCAAAGCCACGCTGGGAATCAGAAACCCTCGAAGCGGACTGACAACGCTCACATCCACATTGCCATCCCCGAACAGGCGAGTGACGGCAATCGCCGGAATATGAGGCTCGCACGAAAGGATGCCCAAATGCCTTAGGATGTTCATCACGCCGCGCCGGTAGCAATCCAGATCGGCGGCATGGATCCGGCCGGCTCCGCGAGCTTCTGCATACAAGCAAGGAATGCCGCGATCCACTGCTGCCGAGAGTGTGCGGCCCGGCGGCACGTTCGGATGACACCAGATTACCGGCGCTCCGAATATCTCCGCGGCCGCTGCTGCCGCTGCGTCACTCTCCAGATAGCCGATCAGCGTGGGCATGGCGCACTTTACACCACCACTGTGCAAATCGATATAGAAGTCGGCTAAGGGCAGAATGTGTTGGTCGAAATGAAAGGCGATCGCTTCCGTCGCTGTTCCTGCCGCCGAGCCGGGAAACACGCGCGCCAGATTCGCGTTGTCCAGTGGACTCGTTCGCGAGATATTCCAGAAGGCGGGCGGATTCATCACAGGCACCGCCAAGAAGTTCCCTTTCATCTCCGCCGGATCCAACGATTCAAATACGTCGAAGATTGCACGGACCCCTTCGTATTCGTCGCCATGCACGCCTGCGGTCACCAGCAGAGTCGGGCCGTCGCCGCTCCCGCGCACGGCTAAGACCGGAACTGAGATCACGCTCGAACTCGTGGGAACGTCCAACAATGTCCGCGTCTTCGAACCGGGCGCTAATGACCCGAAATCGAACTTCATTTGCCCAATACCCAATCCC
>JBDUEM010000099.1:0-24426 GCA_040002435.1 Bryobacteraceae bacterium | reverse complement strand
TCTTCCTTGTGCCGCGCCAGGCCTTCCGCCTTGGCATCGGCTGATTCGCGGGCTGTTTGTACCTCGTCTTGGATCGCGGAGAATTCCTGCTGGATCTCCGCCTTGGCGCGCTTGGCGCGAGGGGCAGTCTTGGTAACGGCTTTAGGCATGGGTGTACAAGATCAAATTATCTCAATAGGACAGTGCGAACGTGATATCGGCAACGGACGCCTCGAAGTGTTCCCAGTCGTCCGAGAACGGGTTAACCGTGGCCGAAGGGTCAATGAGAGAGATAGTAGTACCCCTCGCCGTTCCATCACCTACGAGGCTGAAGATAGCCACGGCATGTTTGAACGCGTCGG
This sequence comes from Bryobacteraceae bacterium, assembly GCA_040002435.1. Classification (GTDB taxonomy): domain Bacteria; phylum Acidobacteriota; class Terriglobia; order Bryobacterales; family Bryobacteraceae; genus JANXXV01. Next base: position 24,085 of record JBDUEM010000099.1, on the reverse strand, counting down.
TGCGGCCAGGGTACTGAAAAAAACCGAACGCCACTACTGGGCCCCGCGCCAGCAACCCTGCCAGACGCCCCATCGTGAGCTCGCTGCTCTGAAAATCGTGAAGGCCCAGCTTAACGGCGCGGGCAAGGAGAGGCACCGAGGAATCCGGCAGCGTCCCCTGATCCAGCGGAACACGCGCCGCCCGAGCCAGGGCCTTTACGTGGTCCGTTCCCGCAATCGAGTGCCGCCGCATCATCATGGCCGTAGCCGCAGCCCAACAGTCGTCCCGGTTATCGGTTCTAATAGTTGCGATGTGGTGGCGAATGTTCATAGGACTCGATTTGGTATGGTAATTTTCTCACAGCTGCCCTACGACGCGCGCCTGCTGTTCCTCACCCGCTTCACGCGCCTGTTCGCATACGGCGCGCTCTCGGTCGTCCTCGTTTTTTACCTGACGGGAATCGGCATCAGCGAATCGCGCATCGGCATTCTTCTTACGTTGACGCTCATCGGGGATACTCTTGTTTCCCTGTTTATCACCACACGGGCCGACCGCATCGGACGGCGAAAAATGTTGATCATCGGCGCCGCACTAATGGCGGGCGCGGGCCTGGCTTTCGCTTGGACCCACAATTTTCTGTTTCTCGTAATCGCCGGAACCATTGGAGTCATCAGTCCCAGCGGCAATGAAGTCGGCCCCTTCCTTTCCATCGAGCAAGCCGCCCTCTCGCACGTCATCCAGCCTGGGACCAGGACCATGGCATTTGCCTGGTACACACTAACCGGATCCTTCGCCACCGCCATCGGCTCCCTCTGTGGAGGATTACTGCCGTCTCTCGTGCAGTCCGGCGGAGGCGCGCCTGTGCAGGGCTATCGTGCCGTCATCATTACTTACGCTGCTATCGGTATGCTGCTGGCATTGGTTTTCACACGGCTTTCCCCGGCAACCGAATTAAGCGCATCGGAAGAGAGTCCGGCCGGGAAAACCATGCTCGGCATGGGACACTCCCGCGACATCATCTTCAAGCTCTCAGCCCTCTTCGCGCTCGACTCCTTCGGCGGCGGCTTTGTCGTGCAAACATTCGCCGCCTATTGGTTTCACCTTCGGTTCGGCATGGACCCCGCCCAGCTAGGCGCCATCTTCTTCGGGGCGAATACGTTTGCTGGCATCTCCGCGCTTCTGGCCTCCCGCCTCGCCGCACGCATCGGTCTGGTGAGAACCATGGTCTTCACCCATCTACCCTCAAACATCCTTCTCATTCTGGTGCCGTTGATGCCCACCGCCTCTCTGGCCATCGCTGTGTTACTGCTCCGCTTCAGCATCAGCCAGATGGATGTGCCGACGCGCCAGTCTTACACGATGGCGGTGGTCCGGCCGGAAGAGAGGTCCGCCGCCGCTGGGATCACCGGCGTGGCCCGCACCATCGGAGCCTCACTGCCGCCGGTCTTCGTCGGACTGATGTTCGCGCGGCCCCGGCTGATCAACCTGCCATTCTTCATCGCGGGCACGTTGAAGATCGTCTACGACCTGCTGCTGTACCGGCAATTCGTAGCCATCCAGCCGCCGGAAGAGAAGTGATCTATACTGACAGCACCATACATGATCTCTATTTCCGCCCTGACAGAGAACACTCCCGGAGGCTTCGCACCCCTCGGCCCGAAGCTGAAAGCGTTGATGGTATGGCCGCGTTTTCCACCATCCTTCTGGGGCTTTGAGGGAGTCCTGACCATGATTCCGGAACGCGCCATGACGCCCCCTCTTGGGCTCATTACCGTTGCCGCCCTGTGCCCTAAGTCGTGGGAAATCCGGCTCATTGACCGTGCCTTTCAGGAGCTGCGGGATGAGGATCTGCAGTGGGCGGACCTGGTGATGGTGAGCGCCATGCACGCCCAACGCGCCGACACCCTCAGCATTCTCTCCCGCGCGCGCGCTTTGGGACGGCGTACTTTCATCGGTGGGCCTTGGGCCAGCAGCGAGCCGGAACTCCTCGCCGCCGAAGCTGACCATGTCCTCGTAGGCGAAGTGGAGGAAGTTTTCCCGAGTATTGCCGCTGCGTTGGAGAACGGCTCAGCCTGCGCGATGTACCGCATCACCGACAAACCGGATATGACCTGCGGGCCGATCCCACGGTTTGACTTGCTGCAACTCGACAAGTACACCTCCATGCCTGTGCAGTTCTCGCGCGGATGTCCCTTCCAATGCGAATTCTGCGACATCATCACCATCTACGGCCGCAAGCCGAGATACAAGACGTCCGCGCAGCTTATAGCGGAGCTGGATACTCTTCGCGGCTTAGGCTGGCGCAATGAAGTGTTCATCGTGGATGACAACTTCATCGGCAACCACAAGCAGGCTCTAATCCTGGCCAAAGATCTCGCCGTATGGCAGAAGGTCAACAATCATCCGTTTTCGTTCTACACCGAGGCCTCCATCGACCTGGCTGACCGCCCTGAACTGCTCGCCGCCATGGTGGAAGCCAATTTCATGTACGTCTTCCTCGGCATTGAAACGCCGTCGTCGGAGGCGCTGAAGGAGTCGAAGAAATTCCAGAACCTGCGCAAGGACAGCGTCCAGCAAATTCGCGTGATTCAGGACGCCGGGCTCTGGGTGCTGGGCGGTTTCATCGTAGGATTCGATTCCGATGACGAGCACATCTTCGACCGGCAGTTCGAATTTATTGAGCGCACAGCCATCACTTGGGCCATGGCCGGCGTCCTGCAGGCGCCTCCCACCACCGCTTTGTTCGACCGCATGAAGAAGGAAGGCCGCCTGATTGAAAATAGCCAGGCCACCAGCAATTTCAGCGCGCCGAATTTTCATACCAAGCTGCCGCTGCCGGTTCTGTTGCGCGGCTTAAGCAGCCTGCTGGCAAGATTATACACACCGGAAACGTATTTCCAGCGTGCCTTTCGCTCCCTTGAAATTTGGAAGCCGCAAGCAACGCAGGTGCCGCCAAGCATGCCGCTCTCCTATGACGTCCGGGCCTTGCTGTCATCCATGTGGAAACAAGGCATCCGCTCCAGTTACCGCGGATCGTATTGGAAATTTCTCAGCCGCCTCATCTGGAATTGGGGTGGCCAGCCCGCGAAGTTGTGGTTGGGCTTCATGATTCTACTATCCGCACATCACTTCCTCATCTACGCGCGCGAGGTCTCTGAGGAGTTGGAAAACGATTGCCGTACAGAACTCGCCGCGGAAAAGCGCGCGAGTCCGGTGCTGGCTTAGTTATTATGCAGCGACCAACCACCGAAGCGCAGTGGCGCGGGAACACTTCCCTGAGCTTCAGCAACAAAGAGTAAGGGCCCGCTTCCTCATTGCGTAGAAAGCAGGCCTTTGCTTCAAACAATGCAACCGTATCAGAAACCCAACCGCAGTGCGAATTGAATCAGCCGGGCATTCACAGACGTACTTGTGATCTGCCCGAAGCTGGCCGAATCCAGGCTCAGCTTGCCGTTGGTATCACTACCCAGCGCAAAGTTCGCGTGGTTCAGAATATTGAAGAATTCCGAGCGGAACTGCAAGTTGATCCGCTCGCGGATCTTGAAATCCTTGAACACGGAGAAGTCGGTATTCCACTGTCCAGGTCCCCGGAACATCCCGCGTCCGGCGTTGCCATAGGTTCCGATCGGCGCCTTCGACCATGCCGCCTTATTGATGTAGCTCTGCAGGTTTTCCTTGGTAGAACCCGACGGATGAATCAAAGGCACGCCGGAGATTACGTTAGACAGGAAGTTCCCCGTTACATCGGTCTCGGTCCCGCCGAGGCCGGCGCCGCTGTCGCGGTTCACCACACTGAGAGGAATACCGGATTGAATGATGAAGTATCCGTTCATGGACCAGTTGTTCAGCACAGCCTTTGCGAAGCCGCTCGTGAACTTGTTGGGCAGGTCCTGTGTGAAGTTCACCACCATGCGCTGCGGGCGATCGAAATTGGCCGGTCCCCTCGCGCGAGTGTAGTCGTTCCAGGGCGCGGGGAAGGGGCCCGTATTAAACCTGGAACTCTCATCGCCGCTGGTAATCGCCTTTGCCTTGGTGTAAACAGCCTGCACCGTCGAAAGCGCCCAGCGTCGTTTCACCGTCAACTGGAACGAGTGATAGGTTGAGTTGCCCCACTGTTCCGATCCGGCAATATTCCCGAACCCGGGGAAGCGCCGCACCAGGGTGCCATCCGATTGCGGGATCAACGGATTGATCTGCGTTGTTTTCATGTTCAGGTGCGTACCCTTGGTCCCGATGTACGCTGTCTCCACCAGGATGTTCTTGGGTAATTGCCTCTGCACCGTGAAGTTCCACTGCCACGCGTTGTCGTTCAGTGTATTCGGATTCACCGCTGAGTACTGCAATTGATCGGTTGCTTTCGTAGGGAACGCGATCTTCGCCGGATCGTAACCCGGATCCACGAACGTCCAATTATCCGGTTGTTTGAGATTGCATGCCTGACCGGGGATCGCGCAGTCCAGAGTATTTGCCAGGAATGTCGGCGGGTTCGCGAACAGGCCCTGCGTGATTTGCCCCGTCCGTTCATCGAAGTATAGACCCGCCCCCGCCCGGATGACCCACTTGTCCGTCGCGCGCCATGCTACTCCCAAACGCGGCATGAAGTTATTCCAGTCTCCGAAGACCGTGCTGGAAGGTACTCCGTTGACGCCCCCTTGCACAAGTCCGGAGCCCTCCAGTGTTCCCACGCCCTTGTAATTTTGCGGCCAGAAGTTGACCATCTTCAGGTTGTAAGCGGCCGGCTGAAACGCCGCTTCATAGCGAATACCCATCTCCACCGTGAGGGCTTGCGTCACCTTCCAGGAATCGGTGGCGAACCCGCCGGCGTAATGCGCCTTCATGGCCATCTGTCCGGGGCCCGCGCCGAAGAGCTTGGTGCGCGGGATATCGAGCAGAAAGTCTGCGTATTCGTCGCCGGTTGCAACCCCGTTGAAGCTGAACACACCGCGTGCCGACTGCGTGTTCTGCGGTGTCATATAAGCCAGCCGCCATTCCCCGCCGAACTTCATGGAATGATTTCCGCGCAGGTACGTCAGAGTGGCGCCACTGGTAAACGTGTGAATGTTGTCGTGCCAGTCGTTCATGTTCCCGAAGCCGTTGCTAAGGTAGTTGGAGATATTAATCCGGGGCATCCCGGCAACCTTGGTTACGCCGGGAATCACTTTCAAACCGACAGTCGCCGGATCCGTCGAATTAGCGAAGCCGAAGAACTGGTCGGTCATGTCGTAGCCGAACTTGCTCTCCAAAATCAGGCTCCCGTTGAAAACGTGCGTGTCAGTTCCACCAAATCCGTTCTTCGTCCGGTTGGCGCTGTTTCCAAACCCGGGCAAGCCCTGGCCGAAAGGCACGGTGTCCACTTCATGACTCCGGAACCAACGTCCGAAAAGCGTGTTCTTGTCGTTGAAGCGATGATCAATCCTGCTTGTGAATTGGTCCAGCACAGTGGTAACCGGTGCCGCCGCGAAGAAATTATTAGCGCCGCTGGAGAAATTCGGCAGTGGGAAAAACGCCGCTTGAATCTGCAGCGATATCGGATTCAGGCGGGCCGTTGGAATCGTGTTATTCGGAAATGGCGCGCCGGTGGAGGGGTCGATAATCGTCTTCGAAAAAACGCCCTGGCGCTGATTCGCCGTCGGAACAATGGTGTTCAACGACGCGTTACTGGAATTTGCATTCGACTGCCGGGAACTTTCCCAGCCGAAAAAGAAGAACGTCTTGTCGCGGAAAACCGGGCCGCCGATATTGGCGCCAAACTGGTTCTGAATATTCTGGCCCCGCTTCGGATCGAAGAATCGCCGGGCATTCAGGTCCGTGTTGCGCAAGTATTCGTACGTTGCGCCGTGAAAAGAATTGGACCCGCTGCGCGTCGTCACGTTAATCACTGACCCCGAATTGCGTCCATACTCCGAACTGTACAGGCTTGTCAGAACTTTCAGCTCGCCCAGAAACTCGATGCTGGGCGTGCCGTCTCCATCCGGAGCGTTATTCAACTGATTCACCGTAGGCAATCCGTCTACCAGCAGATTGTTGCTGCCCCGCCGCGCGCCGTTCACGCTCATACTGTCACTGCCCGTGCCCGGATTGTCGGCATTGAAAATTGAGCCCACCACGCCCGCCGACGTCCCCAGAATCTGCGTGAAATTTCGCGTCGCCAGCGGAATGGATTGAATAGTCCGCTGCTCGATAACTTGGCCCACCGTCGCGCGTTCACTCTGCAATAGTGGCGTCTCAGCCGAGACCGTCACAGTTTCATTCACCGCACCAACCTGCAGACTCACATCCAAGCGGATCTGTTGTGCGGTATTCACAGTCACGTCAGGCCGGATCATGCGCTGAAAACCAGCGGCCTCCACCGTCATGCGGTAACGGCCCGCGCGAATCAGCGGGAACGTGTATGCCCCGGACTGATCCGAAGTGGTTTGCAGTTGTGCGTCAGTTTCATCACTGACCATGGAAATGGAAGCGCCGGGAACCGCGGATCCGGAGGAATCCTTCACCACGCCGTCAATGGAACCGGTTACCTGGGCGAAGGCAAGAGAACCCGTCAGAAGAAGATACACGAGAGCCAATGACGAAAAACTGAAACGACGCATGAGCACCCCTTGGAACAGATTTGAACTTGAAGTGGGTCTAGTAAATCATGAATTAGAGGCATTGTCAATGTGTGAGATATCAGTAATTTGCTGTTCATAAACGTCTCCGGTCAGGTAGGCTTTAAAGGTGTACCGCCTCTGGCTCCTTCTGTTCAGTGCCTTACCTGTATTAGCTCAACAAGGAATGGGAAGCTCCACCAAGGCCGCGCCGCGGACGTCGCAAAAAGTCTCCGCCGCCATCCGGACGCCGGCCATGGACTTCAGAGATGTGGCTGCGGGCTTCGGCATCACCGCGCCCAACTTCTACGGTGGGGACCGCACCCGCAGGCACATTCTGGAAATGACCGGCAACGGAGTCGCGCTGTTCGACTACGACAACGACGGCAAGCTCGACGTTCTCCTCGTAAACGGAGCACAGCTGGACGGCACTTCCCGCCCGAGTGTTCTTTATAAGAATCTGGGAGGCGGAAAGTTCAAAGACGCCACTCGCGAATCGGGGCTCGCAACCAGTGGATGGGCGCAAGGCGTGTGCGCCGGGGATATAGACAATGACGGATTCACGGATTTGTTCATCACCCGCTACGGCAATAATATGTTGCTGAAAAATAGTAACGGGCATTTTCAATCCATGCCCTTTCCGCCCACGGCGGATGCCTTCAATACGGGCTGCACCTTCCTCGACTATGATCGCGACGGCCGTCTCGACGTGTTTGTCTCGAACTACGTTGCCTTCCCTCCCGCACAACTCCGCAACTCCGCCGGCCTCGCTCTCTGCCACTGGCTCGGGCTCGATGTGTTCTGCGGGCCGCGCGGCTTCGCCACGGGGGTCAACCACCTGTTCCACAACGAGGGTGCCGGTAAATTTCGAGATGTCTCCGCGGCCTCCGGCATTCGGCTCAAGGGGAACCACTACGGCCTGGGCGTCACCTCCGCCGACTTTGATGGGGATGGCTGGCCCGACATTTATGTGGCATGCGATTCCACTCCCAGCATTCTCTACCACAACAATCATGACGGCACGTTCACAGACGTCGCCGTACCGGCCGGAGTGGCGTATGGCGATAACGGGGAAGAGCAAGGCGGTATGGGAATTGCTGCCGCGGATTATGACAACGACGGCAAGATCGATATCCTGCGCACGAACTTCATCGATGAGACGACAACTTCCCTTTACCGCAATCTCGGAGACCTGTTCTTTTCCGATGAGACCGTCGCCGCTGGTTTAGGAGTCAACACCAAGTACGTCGCATGGGGCGCGCAGTTCCTCGATGTCGATCAGGATGGGAACAAGGACCTCATCATCGCAAGCGGCCATATCTATCCGGAACTCGCCAGGGCAGGGAAGTCGGAGTCTTTTGAAATGCCGCGCCTCCTCTACTGGAATCTCGGCAACGGAGCGTTCCGGGATGTGACCAAAGGGTCCGGCGCCGCCCTGTCGATAGTCCGTTCCTCGCGTGGCCTTGCTATCGGAGATCTCGACGGCGACGGCGCACCGGAGATCGTCATCGTCAACATGAACTCGTCCCCCACCGTCCTCAAGAATTTCGCGCCAAAAGGGAACTACCTGCTCATCCGGCTCACCGGAACCGAATCGAACCGCAGTGCCATTGGCGCCCGTGTCACGGTAGTTATGGGTGCCTCGAAACAGACAGCCACCGTGACCAGCGGCTCCAGCTATCTTTCGCAATCGGACTTCGCCCAGCACTTCGGGCTCGGCAAAGCAACGCAGGCCGACAGCATCGAAATTCTATGGCCCAACGGACGCAAGGAGTCTCTAACGAACGTGGCGGCGAACCAGGAAGTTCATATTCGGGAGGGCAGCGGCATCACTCACTGAGTCGTGACTGAAAGTTTGGGTGCATCCGCCGACCGCTTCTGTTCGGCCTCCGCAGCGGCCGCGCGCAACCGGTGATGTTCCGCGCGATGCTCCTGCGCCTTCTTCCGGTCTCCCGTCTCAAGGTACAACTGAGCGAGTGCGTAGTGTGCTCCCTCGTGATTCGGATTCAGCCGCAGCGTAGTCTCCAGTGCCTCGATCGCCTCCGGAATCTTCCCCTGCGCGCGCAGAATCCGATGCAGCTCGAAGTACGCCGGCCAAAAGTTTGGATCGATGGAGATTGCTTTGCGCAACAGACCCTCATCGGAGCCTGACGCCAGCGCCAGAAGAAACGGCCCCAGTGGACTATCGGGCCGTTCGCTCATAAATCGATTGAGCCGCTCACGAATTTGCGGCAGTTTGTTACCGGCATCCGGCAACAGGGTCTCCACAGCGGCGTGGACCAACTCTTCTTTCGGCGCAGCTTCCATTGCAGCCAGAAACGAATCGATGGCCTCTTCCTTCCGTCCCAGCCCATACAACGCAAGGCCGTGCAGTCGAAGCAGCTCAGCGTCATTCGGAAACCCGTCCGTCACAGCGAGCGTCGCATTAGCGTTCCGATGCTCCAGCAACAAATTCGCCAGACGCAAGCGGGATTGGCGGTCCTCGGGAGTCAAGCGAAGCAACCCTTCCAGAGCGCGCGCCTGTCCGCCGGCATCGCCGATGCGGGCTTCCAAAACGGCCAACGCCTTCCAGGCCGTCGCGGAATCGCCGGCGCGTTCTTCAGCCCGCTTCGCCTGTGCGATGGCGGCCGCAGAATCGCCTCGCCGGAAACTCAAGTCACTCAGCGCGAGCCATGCAAAGACAAACTTGGGGTCAATGCGGGTGGTCTCTGACAGCACTGTCCCCGCCTCATCCAGCTTCTTCTGTTTCACCAGCACGAGCCCAAGCCGGTAGTGCAGGTCCGCATCCCGCGGATTTGCGGCCGTCAGGTTCCGCAGCGCCGTCTCCGCCTCATCCAGGCGTCCAGCAGCCACCATGCGCATCGCATCGTCAACCGAAACCTGGGCGCAAACCAAGCCAACAAACAAAAGTGTGAACGCCAACGGACGGCGGACCCCCAGGTCCGCAGCCGGCCCCCAGGCCGGCCACCCCCGGCTAAACGTCCTGCGAAACATTCCTGGTCCGCGTGCACCGCGGAAAGACCAGCAGCTTCAATGGAACAAAAGAACCCGTCCCCACCCATGGACGGATCTCCACCACCCCGTCGTTTTCCAGCGGCGCAGCCAAAGCCCGCCGGAAGAGCCCCCTACAGAAGGGCAAGTCTTCGCTGACGATCCGGTCCAGCATCCAAACATAAGCCGGCTCAGTGAGGTTTCCCCGGGCCGGGTTGTTCCTAATCACACTGCCGCTGGATAGAACACCCATGATCGCTGTACGCTAAAGTCTATCATTTTCGAAAAAACATGAAGCCCATTCACTACTGGATCAGCGCGCTGATGTTGGCCTTCAGCCTCGTGAATTACTTCGACCGCACCATCCTCTCCGTCGCCGCGCCCGGGATGATGAAAGAATTCGCACTTTCGCCAACTCAGATGGGCGTTGTCTTCTCTGCTTTCCAGGTCAGCTACACCCTGTTGATGGCGCCCGGGGGCCGCTGGGCGGACCGTTTCGGACCGCACTCCATCCTCTTCGCCATGGGTCTTGGATCCGGACTTCTAACCGCGCTGATGCCGCTCGGTGGCACGCCAGGGCTCGGCTCACTGCTCGGAGTCCTCCCGGCGTTGGTCATCGTCCGCCTCGGCTTCGGCGCCTTCACCGCGCCGCTCTATCCGGCCTCCAGCCGCATGAATGCGAACGTCATCCCGCTCCGCTACCGTACTCGTGTCCAGGGGCTGGTCAATTCCGGCGCGGGCTTCGGCGGCGCGGTGTCTCCTCTGCTGTTCTCCGCGATGATCGGAAAATTTGGCTGGCGCCAGTCCTTCGTCATGGCCGGGGCGGCGTCCGTCGCAGTGGCGTTGGTGTGGTACTTCACGGTACCCGATCAGCCCAGGCCGGTCGCGTCCGCCACGTCGAGATGGAGCCTGTTGATCAGGGACCACAACATGCGGTGGCTCGTCCTGGGATTCTCCGCGGTCTGCTATTTCGAATACATCTTCTTCTTCTGGCTCTACTACTACCTCGGCGAAGTGCGCAAGCTTTCACCGTCGGATACCGCGCTGTACACAACCATGCCCTTCCTGGCGTGGGTCATCATGATGCCGCTCGGAGGCTGGGTTACGGATATTTTAGCCGCTCGTTTCGGGCCGAAGGTGGGGATGCGATCCATCTCCCTGGTCAGTATGCTCTGCTCCGTAGCCTGCCTCATCGGCGCGCTCCAGGCCACAGACACCAGGATGATGGTGGGCCTGCTCTCGCTCGCCTTCGGCTTTTGCAGCGTCGCTGACGTCGTCTACTGGTCGGCGGCGATCGGCATCGCCGGCTCGCAGGCAGGGGCCGCTTCCGGCCTGATGAACACCGGCGGCAATTTCGGCGGCGGCATCGCCCCCTTGTTGACGCCCATGATCGCCGCCAGTTACGGCTGGTCAGCGGGACTCTATTTCGGCGGCGCCGTTGCTCTTATCAGCGTGGTAGCCTGGCTCTTCATCGATGCCTCCAAACCCTGCGAAACCGATTGAACCGCGCTCGCCGAAATGGTTGGAAAAACAAGGTGTGCATTTCCAACAAAGATTGACACCAATTTCTCGATCTGCTAAACCAAATTAATCACCGCGTAACCAACTCTGTTGTTCGTCGCCGGAAGCTCTTTTTGGGGAAAGGGGGAATTCCAGTGAAGGTACTCAGTTCGATATTCATTTCTTGCGCGTTTGTGTGTTCTTTACTTGCGCAGTCTCTCACATCACTTTCGGGAACGGTGACCGATCCATCCGGCGCCGTCATTCCAAACGCTTCACTAACACTGACAAATATGGGTAGCGGCAGCCAGCGTCAGGCGGTTTCCGATTCGAATGGCCGTTATTCTTTTCCACAGGTGCAGCCCGCCACCTACAAGCTCTCTGGCACCGCGGCGGGATTCTCAGATACCACCGTTTACAACATCCCGCTCCTGGTGAATACGCCGGCCACCATCGAAGTGAAATTTGAACGTATGGGCGCAACCACAACGGAGATTGCCGTTACCGCGGACGTCGTGCAGATCAATACCTCCGATGCCTCTCTCGGCAACTCGATGGGTTCCAAGCCCATCACGCAGCTTCCGTTTGAAGGAAGAAACGTGGTCGGGCTGTTGTCGATTCAACCTGGAGTAGTCTATCTTGGCGAGCCCGATCCGGGCCAGGCAACCGATTACCGCAGCGGTGCTGTGAACGGCGGTAAGAGCGATCAGGGAAACGTAACGCTCGACGGCGTTGACGTAAACGATCAGCAGAATCGCAACGCCTTCAGCAGTGTCCTTCGTGTCACCCTCGATTCCGTGCAGGAATTCAGGACCATCACCACCAATGCAGGCGCGGACTTCGGACGCTCTTCCGGCGCGCAAGTCACACTCGTGACGAAATCCGGAAGTAACGTCATGCACGGTTCGGCCTACGAATTTCTCAGGAATACCGCCACCAGCTCCAACACCTTCTTCAACAATAAGGCCGGCGTGCCCGTAGAAAAGTTGAACCGCAATGTCTTCGGCGTATCCGTTGGTGGACCAGTGAAGAAGAACCGGCTCTTCTACTTCCTGAACTACGAAGGTCGCCGCGATGCCAGCGAGAAAGGCGCGGTGCGCATTGTTCCCAACGACACCTTCCGCCAGGGGCTGTTCAACTACGTGAAGTTAGACAATACCCTCGGCCAGTTGAATCCGGCCCAGGTTCGCGCGCTTGACCCCGGCGGAATCGGTGCCAGCCCCGAGGTGTTGAAAGTGCTCCAGGGTTATCCGCACCCGAACGACACTACAGTGGGCGACGGCATCAACACGTCCGGCTTCCGCTTCAACGCGAAGGCGCCGCTCACCTTCAATACCTACATCGCAAAATTCGACTATCAAATCGATCAGAAAGGGAACCACCAGATCTTCTGGCGCGGCAATTTGCAGAACGACGACTTTACCGATCCCAGCACGGGCCTGCCCCAATTCCCTGGGCAATCTGCGGCGCGCGAGGTTCTCGATAACAGCAAGGGCTACGCCATCGGCTACACGTCTATCCTCAGCACCAATCTGATCAGCACCACAAGATATGGCTACACGCGGCAAGGCACGCAGCGAACCGGCATCCAGACATCGGCCGCGGTTTCCTTCCGTGACATCGACGATCCATATGCCATCACGAAAGGCCTCACTTCAATCATTCCCGTTCACCAGGTCAGCGAGGATCTTGCCTACACAAAGGGCTCCCACAGTTTCACGTTCGGCGCGGTCGCCCGCATCATCCGCAATAACCGGTTGAACTTTGGCAACTCCTTCAGTGACATTCTCATCAACTCCAGCTTTCTGCTGGGGAGCGGCGGGGAGTTTGTAGCCGCCGACGCCAAGAACACAACTGGGTACAAGCGTCAGTTTTCAAATCTTCTGGGCCTGTTGACTCAGCGCAGAGGCCGCTTCAATTACGACACCAAGGGCAATCCATATCCCGAGGGCACCGGTGTAAAACGCGTTTTCGGTGACGAAGAATACGAGTTTTACGCGCAGGATAGTTGGAAGGCGCTGCACAATTTCACCATCACCGCGGGCCTGCGCGTTTCTTTGGCGCCCCCCATATACGAAGTGAATGGATTCCAAACCAGCGCCAACGTTTCTCTGGAAGACTGGTATAACCAGCGCGGCGCCTTGGCCGCGCAAGGCATGCCGCAGTCGCTTGCGCCCAAGATTTCCTACAATCTGGCAAGTGCGCCCGGCGGTCGGCCGCTGTACCCCTATCAACACAACGTTGCCCCTCGCATTGCACTGGCTTATTCGCCGGACGCTGGCGGAGGTCTCTCGAAGATGCTGTTCGGCGGTCCGGGCAAGACGTCCATCCGCGCGGGATTCGGCATGTTCTACGATCTATTCGGGCAAGGCCTCATTCGCGTCGCGGATGCGAGCTCACTTGGATTTTCGACGTCCCTGACGAATCCGGCCAATGCCCGCCCAGCCACGGTTCCCCGCTATACGGGCGTCTACGGAGTATCGTCCGCCATTCTGCCGACGCCGCCGAAGGGAGGGTTCCCGCAAACGCAGCCTGACATTTTCCAGATCACCGACGGCATCGACGACAAGCTGAAGTCCCCCTACACCATGAACATGAATTTCAGCATCCAGCGGGAACTGGGACAGGGCTTCATGATCCAGGGCGCCTACGTTGGACGGTTGTCGCGCCGGTCCCTGATTCGCGACGATCTCGCCATGCCCACCAACTTGAAGGACCCGGTCTCCGGCGCTACGTACTTTGACGCGGCGCGTCAGCTCGCCGTCCTGGTGAATGCCAAGACTCCTGTGGCGTCCGTCGGCAAGATCCCCTACTGGGAAAATCTCTGGCCCGCTGCCGCAGGTGGCGGACTCACCGCTACCCAGGCCATCTATCAGGTTTACAGAGACCAGTCGCCGGACTACACCACCGCCCTCGACCTCATCGATGGCGGCGATGGCGATTGCGACCCGGCGTGCAGTAAGTTTGGACCGCAGGCCATCTTCAACGGCCAATACTCGTCACTAGCCGCGTTCCGTTCCCGCGGCACCGGCAATTATCACGGACTCCAGCTCAGCGCCCGCAAGCGTTTCTCGCAGGGCGTTCTGTTCGATCTCAACTACACTTACTCGAAATCGATTGACTTGAGTTCCACTCGGGAAACAGCCACCAGCGCCATCTCCGGGCAACTCATCAACTCCTGGTTCCCGAATCTCCAGCGCAGTGTTTCCGATTATGACGTGCAGCATGTCTTCAGCATGTTGTTTGTCGCCGAGCTGCCCCTCGGCAGGAACAAGAGGTTTCTGGGACAGACGAATCGCGCGATGGATGCCGTCATCGGCGGTTGGCAGGTGAGCGGCGTCTTCCGCAATACCAGCGGCTTCCCTGTCGGCGTTTCGAATGGCGGCGTCTGGCCTACCAATTGGGAAGTGGGCAGCTACGCTATACAGACCGGACCGGTGCCGGCCACGCACACCACCAAGAACGCGCCAGGTGTGGGCGCGACGCCAGGACCGAATATCTTCGCCGATCCGAAGACGGCGATTACCGGCTATAGCTCGTCACTACCCGGTGACGTAGGGCAGAGGAACGGATTGCGGGGCGATGGCTACTTCGGTATCGATCTGGGCCTGGGCAAGCGCTTCACGCTGTTCAGTATCAAGGACCAGCCGCACACCCTGCAGATACGCGCGGAAGCTTTCAACGTAACCAATTCCGTGCGCTTCGACGTGAACACCATGAACATCAACATTCTGAATCCAACCAAATTCGGCCAATATGTGGATGTACTCACCCGGCCGCGCGTGTTTCAGTTCAGCATGCGCTACGAGTTTTAAGAGGGGAATTTGGACGGCGCGGCCGCGGCCTCGCCGTCCACTAACGAAAAACCGGAACTAGTGAATCATCCCATGCGGATCGAGCACAAACTTCTTGGCCGCACCCTTGTCGAAATCGCGGTAACCAGCCGGTGCTTCATCCAGCGTAATCGTGGTCACGTTCACAGCCTTGGCAATCTGGATCTTGTCGTAGAGAATTGCCTGCATCAACTGTCTGTTGTACTTCAGCACCGGACACTGTCCCGTTGCAAAAGTGTGCGACTTCGCCCAGCCCAGGCCGATGCGAATCCCCAAGCGGCCTACCTTGGCATTGTCGTCCACGCCGCCCGGATCGTCCGTCACATAGAGTCCCGGAATCCCCAGCGCTCCGCCGGCCCGCGTCACTTCCATCAGCGAATTCAACACGGTTGCCGGACGCTCCACACCACTGTCGCCGCCATGGCCGCGCGCTTCAAAGCCGACGCAATCCACCGCACTATCCACTTCCGGCACGCCGACAATCTGGGCAATCTGATCGGCGAGCGGCGCATCCTTCTTCAGGTCTACCGTCTCGCATCCAAAGCTCCGCGCCTGTGCCAGCCGTTCAGGAATCAGATCCCCGACGATGACCACAGCCGCGCCAAGCAACTGGCAGGATGCTGCGCTGGCCAATCCAACCGGGCCGGCGCCGGCAATATAGACAACCGAACCTGGCCCCACGCCGGCCGTTACCGCGCCGTGATATCCGGTCGGAAAAATATCTGACAACAATGTCAGATCGCGAATCTTTTCCATCGCGCGATCCCTGTCCGGGAACTTCAACAGGTTGAAGTCCGCGTACGGCACCATCACATACTCAGCCTGCCCGCCAACCCAGCCGCCCATGTCCACGTAGCCGTAAGCGGCCCCGGGCCGCGCCGGATTCACGTTCAGGCAGATGCCCGTCTTACCTTCCTTGCAATTACGGCAGCGTCCGCAAGCGATGTTGAAGGGAACCGAACACAGATCGCCCACTTTGATAAATTCCACGTCCCGTCCAGCTTCCAGGACCTGGCCCGTAATCTCGTGCCCCAATACGAGGCCCTGCGGCGCCGTGGTGCGTCCCCGGACCATGTGCTGGTCGCTGCCGCAAATATTCGTAGCGACAATCTTGAGAATCACTCCGTGCTCGCATTTCCTGTCTCCCAGAGCGAGCTTCGGAAAATCGATGGATTGTACCTCCACCTTACCCGTACCCATGTACGCTACACCGCGATTTGTTGCCATCTAAATCTCTCCTTGGAGAATCGAAATTGAGTGCGATATCGATAACATCAAACTTCCGCCGCACTTGCAAGTGCGATTTTTGATTAGTTCAGGAATCCGCGCGTCAGAAATACGGACATCTCGCCGCGCGTCAGGCTGCGGTCCCGGCAGAACTCGGTCTCGCTGCAACCGGCGGTAATCCCCAGTTCCCGCAATTTCTGGATGTACGGATACCACACGTCCGTCGCCGGCACGTCAGTGAAGTAAGCAGTATCGGGGAAGGTGAACGTCTCGCCGAACAGAGCCTTCAATTTGGCGCGCACCACGAATACCGCCACTTCTCCGCGCGTAATCGACCTTCCCGGGCAGAATGTCGTTGTCGTACAGCCGGAGGTGATCCCCAGCTCCCGCAATTTTTGGATATACGTGAAGAATGGCGCCGACGAAGGCACATCCGTGAAATACGCCGCAGGGTTGTAATCGAACGTATCGCCGTAGATGGACCGGATGATGAAGACCGCCATCTGTTCCCGCGTCACGCTGTCCGCTGGGCAGTAGCGGGCCGGTATGGTGCTGCAGCCTTTCGTCACCGACCATTGGCTTAGGACGTTGATGAAGTGGAAGAACGGATCGGTGGATGGCACATCCTCAAACTGCGCCGATGTATTCCAGGGAAAGTAGCTCGCCCACGTTCCATAGGTGCTGGTGCCGCCCGCGTCTTTCTTCTTCGCGTATTCCCCAAAGGTCCACAAGCCGCCATTCACCGGATCGACAGCCGCGCCAAAATAATCGCCCCACCGCGTGGGATTACCAGTGAAGACATCGAAGGCATCCTCACCCGCCTTGGAATTTCTCAGCCCTGCATATGTCAACTGGCCAAGCGAGTCAGTGGTTGTCCCCACCACCAGAGTCTCCGGGAAGACGTTGCCCGGCCCCGTGCTTGCCGGCACGTCGAAGGCCGGATAGAAGAAGTTGCCATTCACCCATTTGCTTTGCGACGTCAACTTACTGCTGGCCGCGTCAATCCGCGCATAGACAACGGTGGTCGGCTCCTCGGCGAGCTTGGCATTCTGCGCCGTATAAATAATTCCTTCCCGGTAAATCGCCTTTAAAATGCTGGATTGTCCGGTATCCAGCAGAAGGTTCGACCCCAATTGCGGAGCCGAAGCCGGATAGCTGTAAGGCCACACGCTCTTGACAGTCGTGCGCGTGACGGTAGGGTTCGCGCCAGTCGGGTCGTTGATCTTAAACAGGCTATAGAAATCAGCCAGTGACGCGTCGGATGCGGAAACCAGGTAGGCTCCCGGAGGCCCCACGCCGACTCTGCCCCTCACGTGCATCGGCTGCAGCGTCGAAGCCAAAGAGTTATCTTCGTGTTTCAGGTTAACCAGGTCGCGCCAGGTCAAGACTGTGGTCGCCGGATTGTATAGTTCCGACTTCTTCAGAATCCGGACCTTGGAATAGAGAAACGAATTCGTGGTCCAGCTAAACATCAGCGTGGAAATATAAACGGCCGACGTATCGAAGCCCACTTGCGGGAAATCCGCCCAGTTTCCGCTCGCGGTGGTTCCGTCCAGGGAAGCATCCAGCGCCCAGTTCTTCCAACCGCTCGCGTACGTCGCGCCGTTCGATATCGAAATAACGAAATAACTCGTCCGCGAGAAAAAGTTCCGCGCCTGCGCCGTCAGAATGAATCTTCCGTGTAATTGGTCGTAGCGGATGGATGGATCGGCAATCAGGCAGTTCCCTGAGCCGGCGCTGCAGACCACTGGCAGTAAATCCGCGAACCAGGTCGGCAATCCCTTATCGTCGGTCTTTACTCCCTGTTTCGTATACCGGCCAATGGCGGAGTTAATGATCTGAATCAGGTCTTCCGGCCCGGCTGCCATGTTG
This sequence comes from Bryobacteraceae bacterium, assembly GCA_040002435.1. GTDB lineage: Bacteria > Acidobacteriota > Terriglobia > Bryobacterales > Bryobacteraceae > JANXXV01. The sequence continues at coordinate 6,095 of JBDUEM010000099.1, read as the reverse complement.
GAAGACGGCGGCTGGTAGAGTTGCTGAAAAATGCCCTCGAAGCCGATGGTCGGCGTAGTGGCTACCGGCTGTCTTGGCGTGACGGTTTGCGAACCGCCCGCCTGCACAATCTGCGGTCCCCGCGGCCCCGGAGTCTCTATTCGCGGCGTCACGGTGGATTTACGCAGTTGATATTCCTCCAGCGGAATCGGCGGAGGATGCGGCACAACCGTCAAACTCGTTGGCGTATCAGGAACCCGCGAACCAACCACTTGCTTAAGCGGATTGTAAACGCTGAACGTACGCGTCGAGCCGGCCAGGGCCGGGCTGGAGACCTGTGCCTTCACGCTGCTCACAAATGCGCTGAAACAACAAACAATAGCGTAGACAAAGACGGTAATTAGCCGTCCGGAAAACAGTTTCATAAAACATCGATTACACCACATCAGCGTGCGCTGGTTGCGGAATCCCAATCTCGGCGAAGATCTTTTCCACCTCCGCTCGCGGATTTTCGGCACGCGTCACCTGCCGCCCGATCACCAGGTAGTCCGCTCCATTCGATAGCGCCGCTGCTGGAGTGGCAATCCGTTTCTGATCTCCCATATCGGCTCCTGTGGAACGAACCCCTGGCGTCACCAGAATCGCACCAGCCCCGGCCGTGGCCCGCACCGCGGCAACTTCCAGTGGCGAGCAAACCAGGCCGTCGATACCTGCCGCCATCGCGTTCCGCACGCGCAGCGAAACCAGGTCGGACACAGAACATGGGTAGCCCAGGTCCGCCAGGTCCGTCTGGTCGAAGCTGGTCAGCACGGTTACCGCAAGCAGTTTCAGGTCAGCGCCGCCCCGTCCGGCAACCGCCGCCTCCATCACCGCCCTGCTGCCGTGAACCGTCAGAAACTGTACCCCGAGCTTGGCCACCTGCGCCACGGCACGCCGTACGGTTTCGCCGATATCGTAAAACTTCATGTCCAGAAATACTTTCTTCCCCTGTCCGGTGAGGTCCCGTACCAGTTCCCCCCCGGCGCCGGCATAAAGCTCCATCCCCACTTTGTAAAAATCGACGGCGTCTCCCAGCTTGGTTACCAGGTCGCGGGCTTGCGCCGCGGTTTCTACATCGAGTGCGATGATGATTGGGCTTTTTGTCATACGATAAGAATCGCTTTCTCCCGGAATTCACGAACTCTTCCGATGCGATAGATCTCTTGTGATTCTAGCCTGCCTGCCTCAGTCTCCGGCAGCGCGATCAGGAGCCCGCCGGACGTCTGCGGATCGTACAGAAGATCCTCCACGCCCGCAGGCAGAGCCCCGTCGATCCTCACATTCGGTCCCACAAAATCCCGGTTATTTTTAAGCCCTCCGGGAACAGCGCCCGCGCGCGCATACTCCAGCGCTCCCGGCAGAAACTGGACGAGGTTCGCGTCAATTTCCAGCGTCACACGGCTCGCAGCCGCTATCTCCCGGGCATGGCCCAGCAAGCCGAAGCCGCTCGCGTCCGTGCACGCATGAACCTCGACCCCCAGCATCGCCTGGCACGGTGCGCGGTTCAGCGTCAACATCGACGCGGTAGACGCCGCAACATGCTCCGCTGCGGCAATGCCGCGCTTCAATGCGGTGGCAATCACGCCGGTGCCAATCCGCTTGGTGAACAGCAGCACATCCCCCGGCCGCGCACCGGCATTCGTCAACACCCGCTCAGGATGGACCGTGCCCGTAATCGCGTAGCCGAACTTGATTTCCTCATCAGTCACGCTGTGGCCGCCAAGAATCACACAGCCCGCCTCATGAATCTTCGCGGCGCCACCGGCAAGAATCTGCTCCAGGTCATCCAGATCCCCTTTCCCCGGGTATGCAAGAATCGAAAGAGCGGTGATCGGCAAGCCCCCCATGGCGTAGACGTCGCTCAGTGCGTTCGCGGCGGCGATTGCTCCGTAGGTATAAGGATCATCGACAATGGGCGTAAAAAAATCGACAGTCTGCACCAGCGCACACTCCGGCGTGAGTCTGAATACCCCTGCATCATCGGAGGTATCGAAGCCCACCAGAACATTTCCGTTCGTCACACGCGGAATCTTCGCCAGCACCTGGTCCAAAACCTTTGGACTCAATTTCGATGCTCAACCGGCGGCTTTCACGTGAGCTGTCAGCTTGCGGTCAGACATTGTTTCAGTCTACTCGTACTCTGCGGCGTCGCTGCTGCTGCTATGCATCCGTTGGACCCGTTGGACGCCCAGGAGATGGAAACCGCAATGCGCGTGGTTCGCGGCGCCCGTAAGCTGCAGGGCGATTACATGGTTGCCCAGATCGCGTTGAAGGAGCCCGACAAATACGCGGTTCTCGCCGGACGCCCCACCGTTCGCGAGGCCGCCGTAGTGGTCTATGACCGCTCCTCCAATTCCACCTATGAAGCCGTCATCGGACTGGCCTCCGCCCGCTTGACCTCTTATACGAAAATACCCGGCGCCCAGCCCGCCATTTCCGGCGAGGATTCGGTTCTGGCTGACCAGGCCGTCCGCTCCAATCTTCAGTGGCAGGCGGCCATGCGCAAGCGCGGCATCGCGAACCCGGCGGCGGACGTGGCCATCGACTTCTGGAGTGCCGGCAACTTCGGCCTTCCGGAAGACAGCGGCGCTCGCATCGTGAGGGGCATCTGCTACCTTCGCGGCCGGACCTCCAACTACTATGCGCGGCCCGTAGAAGGCGTCGTCGCGGTGGTGGATCTCAGCGAGCGCAAGGTGCTGAAGCTCGTAGACACCGGCGTGGTGCCCATTCCCAAGGAGACCTTCGACTACGAGGACGGCGCTGCCGGCCGCCTGCGCGAGGCGCCGAAGCCGTTGAGGATCGTCCAATCCTCCGGCCCCAGCTTTCAAATTGTGGATGGCGAAGTACGCTGGCAAAAGTGGCGCTTCCGCTTCGCCATGCATCCACGCGAGGGCCTCATTCTCTATCTGGTGCGCTACTCCGACGCGGGACGCGAAAGGTCTATTCTCTATCGCGGATCCCTTTCTGAGATGGCCGTACCTTATGGCGATCCCGGCGCCGGCTGGTTCTTCCGCAACAGTTTCGACGCGGGCGAACTGGGAATGGGACACGTGGCCAGCTCGTTGCGTCTAGGCTTCGATTGCCCCAACAACGCAACGCTCTTCGACGCCGTAATGGCCGACGAACGCGGCGTTCCCATCGGCATGCCGCACGTGGCCGCGCTCTATGAGCGGGACGCTGGCATCTCCTGGAAACATGGCGGCGAAACGCGCCGTGCGCGCGACCTGGTTCTAGGGTACGTGTCCACCGTCGGCAACTACGACTATGCATTCGACTGGGTCTTCCACCAGGACGGCACGCTCGAGATGAAGACAGGCCTGACTGGAGTCATGTCCGTCAAGGCGGTCAACCCGGACGCGCCAGACCATGCCGATCACGGGCATATGGTGGGCAAGGCGCTGTCGGCCGTTCACCACCAGCACTTTTTCAATTTCCGCCTGGACCTCGATATCGACGGGGCAGACGGAAACCAGGCCATCGAGATGAATACCGTAGCGGCGCCGCCGGGCAAGAGCAACCCATACGGAGGCGCTTTTGATATGACGGAGACCGTACTCCACAACGAATCCGAAGCCATGCGCCAGATGGATCTGGCAAGCAGCCGGCGTTGGAAGATCGTGAATCCGTCCGTGAAGAATTCCCTGGGTGGGCCCGTAGGTTACGCGCTGCTGCCCGGTGAAAACGCGCGTCCCTTCGCCGCTCCTGATTCCTCCATCCGGCGTCGCGCGGGCTTTCTAAATTATCCTTTCTGGGTGACTCCCTACAAGGCAGGCGAAATGTATTCGGGCGGCGATTATCCGAACCAGAGCCAAGGCGGCGAAGGATTGACCAAATGGACCTCCGCCAACCGGCCGATTGACGGGAAAGACGTGGTGGTCTGGTACACATTGGGCATCACCCACAATCCTCGGCCCGAAGACTGGCCAGTGATGCCCGTTCATGAAGCAGGCTTTAAACTGGTGCCCCTGGGGTTCTTCAGCCGCAACCCAGCCCTCGACCTGCCTTGATTCCAAAGAACGGCGTGCGGCCTTAGTTGGTAATATCGTGCGTCGTGCTCTCTTCCCGAACCGGCTGATAGACTTCATAGAAAGCCTTCTGCGCCGGGCTATCGGCATAATCCTTCAACGACTTCTCACTTTCAAATTCCATCACCACAGCGCTGGTATAACCGGCGCCCTGCACCTTGATGGATCGAATCCAGACGCGCGTGATGCCAGGATAAAGCTTGGCCGCTGCTTCCACGCCCCCGATGGCCTTCGTCTTCTGTGCATCGGTAGTCCCGGGTTTCCATTTGATGGTGATGCAATGGATAACAGTCTTCGGCATCTCCGCCGCGAATACCAGGCTGGCCGTCATGAGGGCCATGGCTGCAATCATCTTCTTCATAGTCTTAAGCTCCTTTTTGAAGTAACGCGGACTCTCGTTTGCGGATCCCCGACCACTCCTCGCAAAGCACGATCGAGTTGAACGGGTCTTTTGGCATGAACTTCAGTCCTACTGGTCCGATCAGCGTTTCCGGATCGTCATCAATCCGGTCCTTGAGCGCGGAAATATCCTGCGAGGCAGTGTATTCTACTCCCCTTATGGAATACGAATAATAAACGATTCCGTCACCAGCTTCTTGAATCGTAGCGTCGCCCACACGCCCGTGCCGGTGAATCGCCAGGCGGCGCAACCTTTCTCTTTCCTGCGGGCTCTTCCGCCCTCGCACGGCAACAATGGAAATAATCGCCGCAATGCCCGCGGCAGCCAGACCGGACAGTAAGAGCACTTCCTCTGATGCGCGCATCAACGGGCTGCGGGAGTTTCGTTAAATACCTTGCCCCAATCTTTCAGGAACTGCTCAAGACCTTTATCGGTAAGCGGATGGCTGAATAAGGAGTCCAGCGTTTTGAACGGCATGGTGCCGATGTCCGCACCCGCCTTCGCTGATTCAATCACGTGATTGGTGGTGCGCAGCGATGCCGCAAGAATCTGTGTCTTGTAGCCGTAGTTCTGATAAACCTGCACAATGTCGTGAATCAACTGCATGCCGTCGATGCCGATGTCATCCAGCCGCCCTACGAACGGGCTGATGATGTACGCGCCGGCCTTGGCCGCCAGCAATGCCTGCGCCGCCGTGAAGCAGAGCGTCACGTTCAGGCGGATGCCTTCTTTACTCAAAGTGGAACAGGCTCGAATGCCATCCCGCGTCAGCGGAACTTTTACTACAACGTTCTTGTGAATCTTCGCCAGCAGTCTGCCCTCGCGGATCATCTCGTCGGCAACCGTGCCCACGACTTCCGCGCTAATGTCCCCGTCCACAATCTCGCAGATCTTGGCAATCTGCTCTTCAATCGGGCGGCCTTCCCGCGCGATCAGTGTTGGATTGGTGGTAACCCCATCGACGATGCCCCAGGCCGCGCCTTTCTTCAGCTCTTCAAGATTTGCCGTATCAAGAAATATTTTCATGACTGATTACCCTCGAACTATTGGATTCTGGAGAATGCCGATGCCCTCAATTTCGACCTGAACGACATCGCCGGGCTGCATCGGACCGACGCCGGGGGGCGTTCCTGTAGCAATCAAGTCGCCCGGCTCCAAGGTCATAAACTCTGTGACGTATTCAATGATAACATCCACTGGAAAGATCAAATCGGTAATGGGAGCGTCCTGTTTCACCACTCCATTCAGCAGTGTGCGCACGCGTACTTTGGCCAGATCCAACTCATCGCGCGGAACCACTCGCGGCCCCACCGGACAAAAAGTATCGCACCCTTTGCCGCGCGTCCACTGCCCGTCTTTCCGCTGCAAATCGCGAGCGGTAACGTCATTCACACAGGTGTAGCCTTGAATGTAATCGAACGCATCGGCGGCCTTGACGTGCTTGGCGCGCTTGCCGATGACGATGCCCAACTCACCTTCGAAGTGCAGATTCTCCGTAATGGATGGATACACAATCGCCTCCCCATTTGCGATCAGGGAGGAGGGCGGCTTCAGGAAGATCAGCGGCTCCTTCGGTACTTCGTTGCCTAGCTCCTTGGCGTGTTCCACATAGTTACGCCCAACACAAACAATTTTGGAAGGTTTCATATCTT
>JBDUEM010000098.1:0-24466 GCA_040002435.1 Bryobacteraceae bacterium | reverse complement strand
TGCTGGTGAATCGACGCATCAGCTACCTGATGATCGATGAGTATCAGGACACCAACCGCACGCAATACGAATTGATGAGGCTGCTGACTACCGAGCACTCCAATGTCTGCGTAGTGGGCGATGAAGATCAATCGATTTACGGCTGGCGGGGCGCGGATATCCGCAACATTCTGGACTTCGAGAAGGATTACCCGAAGGCGAAGGTGATCCGGCTGGAGCAGAACTACCGTTCGACGCAGAATATTTTGAAGGGCGCGAGCGCGGTGGTGGCCAACAACAAAGAGCGCAAGGGCAAGACGCTGTGGACAGACGCCGGGGAAGGGAATCGCATCTCCCAATACGACGCGCCTGATGGTGAGAACGAGGCGCTGTTTATCGCGGACACGATCGACAAGCTGCTGCTGGCCAACCCGAATGAGCGCGTGGCAGTGCTTTACCGCACCAATTTTCAATCGCGGCAGATTGAGGAAGGGCTGCGGCGGTACGGGCGGAAGTACGTTGTCATCGGCGGGTTCAGTTTTTATCAGCGCTCGGAAGTGAAGGACATTCTGGCGTATCTGAAAGTCGTTGCCGGACCAAGCGACTCCATCAATCTACTGCGCATTGTCAATACGCCGGCGCGTGGAATCGGTAAAACCACCATCGATCAGATTGAGCAGTACAGTCTGCAGAACGACTTGTCGGTGTGGTCCGCGATTGGCCGGATGACCGACGAACGGGTGTTTTCCGGACGGGCGGAATCGGCGCTTGGACTTTTCCGGCGCATGATCGAGGAGCTTGCCGAGGAGGCGCAGACACGGCCCGTGGACCAGATCCTGCGGCTGATTCTGGATCGGACGGGCTACAGGAAGATGCTGGAAGATGACGGGACGCCGGAATCACAGGGCCGTCTGGAAAATATCAACGAACTGTTGAATGCGTCGGCTGAGGCGGCGGAGCGTGGCGAGACGATTGCCGAATTTCTAGATCATGCGGCGCTGGCTTCCGACAGCGACAACCTCGACGGCGGTGCGCTGGTGTCGCTTTTGACAATGCACAATGCGAAGGGGTTGGAGTTTCCGGTGGTGTTCATCGCGGGCATGGAGGAAGGGCTTTTTCCTCACAGCCGTTCTCTCACCGTTGAGTCGCAGATGGAAGAGGAGCGCCGGTTATGCTACGTTGGCATGACGAGAGCAGAAAAGCGTCTGTATCTTACATGGGCGCGATTCCGTCGCAAGTGGGGCGGGGGACAGCCGGAAGTATCGTTCCCTTCACGCTTTCTCTCGGAAGTTCCAAAGGGGTTGGTCGAAAAAGTCCGTGACGACTCGGGAGTGCCGCAGGTGAACCTGATGGCCGAGCGCTCCTATGTACGAGAGGCCGCGCGGAAGAACGTGTATACGGGCAAGACATATAACTCGGTGGAGAATATTTCTCAGTTCTTCGTCGACAGGCAGTCAGGCGCCGGGAAGCCGGGCGTCAGGCCGGTAGCATCGCCATCAGTGGCAGCGCGGCAGGGGACGCCGCAGGGGATGCCCCAACAAACCGCGAGACCCGTGGCGGGGCCGGTGAAGAAAAAGCCGTTTGGCTCGGGATCGATTGTAAGTCATGAGAAGTACGGACGCGGCACGGTATTGCGCGTGGAAGGACAGGGCGACGACGCGAAGGTTACCGTCAGTTTTCCGGGTTACGGCTTGAAGAAATTAGTAGCTAAATTTGCGGGGATCAAGATAGATTAATGAATACTAAACACATCGAAGACAGAGAAGAGCGCAAGACAGCGAAGCGTGTAGCGCGCAAGAAGGCGGCCCCAAAAGCCCCGCGGGCGTCCGGCGTGGCGCGCGGCTCCAATAAGAAGAAGGTGAAGCAGATCGTTAAGGGCCAACGCAAGAGGTGAGTCAGCTCTTCCGCACCAAGAGCATCGATGCGTTGATTGCTTCTTCGGAAGACCCTCAACATCGATTGATCAAAACACTTGGGCCGTGGAGTTTAACGGCCCTGGGCATTGGTGCGGTAATTGGAACCGGCATTTTTGTAGTGACCGGGACGGCGGCGGCGGGAGAGACTCTCACCATTCCGTCCATCATGAATGCGCCGCTGCTGGATATTCTGATGCAGGGTCCGAGCGCGGTTTCCAAGTTAGGCAGGCCGGGCGCAGGTCCGGCCATCGCACTTTCCTTCCTGCTGGTCGCCATCGTTTGCAGCTTTGCCGGCTTATGTTTCGCCGAACTGGCTTCGATGATTCCCATCGCGGGCAGCACGTACACTTATGCCTACGCGATTTTGGGCGAAGTGGTCGCATGGATCATCGGGTGGGATTTGATTCTGGAGTATGCCGTATCGAGCATGGCCATTGCCGTGGGGTTTTCGGCGTATTTCAACGATATTCTGGAGAACCTGCTCGGAGTCCATCTGCCCAAGGTGTTGTCGGAACCGATGATCGCGGGTGGCGTCTTTACCGGCAACTGGGTGAACCTGCCGGCTGTGGTGGTAGTGCTGCTTATCACGTACCTGCTGGCGCGGGGAGTGAGGGAAGGCGCCGGGGCGAATAACGTTGTAGTAGCGATCAAGATTATCGCCATTCTCATCTTTGTGTTTTCGGCAGCGGGTGCGGTGAAGACGGAGAACTGGCATCCCTTCGCGCCGAATGGCTTTCCCGGGGTTCTGACGGGCGCGGCGATTGTCTTCTTTACCTACATCGGCTTCGATGGCGTGTCGACGGCCGCGGAAGAGTGCCGCAATCCCCAGCGCGATCTCCCGTTTGGCATTATGATGACGCTGATCGTCTGCACCATTCTTTACGTCAGTGTTGCCGTTGTGCTGACCGGCGTGGTGAATTACAAGAATCTCAACACGGCGGCTCCTGTGGCTGATGCGTTGAAGTCGCTGGGTTACGATGGCGTGCGACGGTGGGTGACCGCTGGTGCGCTGATGGGGATGATCTCGGCCATCCTTTGCAGCCAGTACGGACAGGCCCGAGTCTGGTTTGCGATGTCACGCGACCGTTTACTGCCGGACGCGTTTTCGAAAGTGCACCACAAGTTCCGTACGCCGCACGTGAGCACGTGGGTGGCGGGAATTGCGGTGGCGATCCCGGCCGGTGTGTGGGATCTGGGCACCTTTGCGGATCTCACGAACATTGGGACGCTGTTCGCGTTTATCGTTGTTTCGGCCGGTGTGTTGGTGCTGCGAAAGAAACAGCCGGATCGTAAACGCGGGTTTCGTGTCCCGTTGGTTCCGATTCTGCCCTACCTTTCCATCGCCTGCTGCCTGGTGTTAATGCTCGGGTTGCCTCTGGAGACGTGGATCCGTTTTGTCTTATGGCTTGCCATCGGACTGGTGATTTACTTTACGTACGGGCGGCATCGGACCACGGCTTAGCAGGCGGTTCACGAACGAATGGAGCGGGATTTATTTCGCGCGATTCCAGCGCGACGCTCATCTGACTGCTGCGGGACCGCAATCGCGCGTAAGCCCGCGACGAGTCGAGCCGGCAAATGAGGCGCCCTATGGCTGCATCAGGGGCGATGAAGGTTTTGCCATTGAAGGCAGTTTCTACGAGTTTGGGACACGCTTAAGGACGGCTGCGGGCCGTCTATTTGGCCTGAGAAGTGAGACCGTCCCCGAGTAATTTCTTGATCGCGTCGGTCGTCGCGGTCTCGCGGACCACTTTATGATCCGGTTTGTCCTCGGCGGCTTCCCGGGCGCGGGCTTCGCGGTAGCGTTCCTGATGATCTGCCAGGTCTAACGGGGTCTCTCCCGCAGAATTCTTCGCGTCGAGCCTGACACCCTTCGAATAAAGATACTCAATTACTTCCGGAGCAGCCGCACCCGCGGCAATGTGCATGATGCTTTGATTCTGCCGGGTGAGTGAGATAGGTTTCACGGGATCGGCGAAGTGATCTGTGGGGCTATAGCGAGCAGTCAAATCGGCCCCGCGCGACACCATTTCCTTTACAATTTCAACGTCGGTGGATAACACGGCCACCGAAAAAGGCGTGTGGCCGTCTTTGCGCAGCAGATTTGGATTCGCGCCCCGGTCGGCCAGCAACTTCACCAGCTCCACACAGTCTGAGTTCGCGGCGATGTGGAACGCGGAAGACCCTGGCGGCGCCGGATTGATTCTCACGTCCCCAACCGGACCCGAAGTTGGATAAAGGGTCTGCCGATTGGGGTCAGCTCCCGCGTCAAGTAGCCGCTTCACTAACGCCAGTGCATCCTGCAAGCGGCTATTGGGAACCTCTGCAGGCTTGGCTTCCCCAGCCTTACCGCGTCCCCGGATTGCCCGTCCACCTCCGTAAGCGGAACGGTCGCGACCCATCGTCGTAATGGTGGCCACCGCAAGGGCTGCGCCGTGCAGCGGGGTATAGCCGGCTCCGTCCACTACTTTCACCGCGGCGCCACGATCCAACAGAAAACGCGCCATATCGAGATCGGCGCCAAACTTCGCCGAACTGCCGGATGGTGCGGGAGCGCCCGTGCCGCCAACAAACTCTTTGCCGAGGGGATCCCACTTGTACAGGGAAGCGAGGAGCGGAGTGGTGCCATCAGCCGACGGTACGTTTACGTCTACACCGGCGTCCAGAAGCAGTTTCGCCGATTCGATATCGTGTTTCTGAACCGCGAACAGCAGAGCGTTTTGCCCGCCCTGCTTGCTGCTGTAAGTTCCGTCATTGTTCCAGGGGATTCCCGTCTTGCCGATGGTACTGGTGGTCGGCGTATAGATCGTCGACGTAATGTCCCATGCTTTCGATATCGCTCGCGCATCCGCCCCGTGTTGCAACAGGAGCCGTACACCAGCCGGGTTGCCGGCCGCCCACATCAGTGCCGTCTGACCGAATCTTTTCTCCCGGGAATTCACCGCAGCGCCGCGCTCCAGCAGCATCTTCATTACGCCGGTCTGGCCCAAGCGGGCCGCGGTCATCAGCGGCGTTTCACCGTTTTCACGCGCGAGGTTCGGATTGGCGCCTTTTGCAAGCAAGAGCCGGACGATCTCCTCTGATCCATTGGTCATTGCCAGGGACAGGGGTCCAACGCCGTGCTCGTTCGCGAGATTTGGATCTGCCTTGGCATTTAACAACAGGGAGGCGATCTCCACGTTGCAGCGCACGGCCGCCCAGGCAAGCGCTGTAGAACCGTCTTCTTCGCGCGCGTTCACATCCACGCGTTTGCCCAATAGTGCAGTCACTTGAGCGCGGTCGTCATTTTGAACCGCATCAATGAGCGGGGAGCCGAACCCGCTAACACCCGCGATGGTCAACAATGCAACTACTCGAGTAATCCGCATCGCTAGACCTCAAGACGATTCAACTTGCCTGTACTGTCACCCAGCTTTTCAGTCGGTATGCCGACCTTATCGAGCATGGTGAGGTACAAATTCGTCAGTGGAGTGGTATCCCCGGGATACACGATATAGCGTCCGCCGGCGATGCGGCCCGCGGCGCCGCCCGCCAAAATGATGGGCAGGTCGTGCTGGCTGTGTACGGTTGGCACGCTCAGATCGCTGCCGTAGAGGATCAGGGAATGATCCAGGAGAGTCGAGTTGCCTTCTTTGAGGCTATCCAACTTCGTCAGGAAGTACGAGAACAGCTGCGACTGATCGACATTGATCTTGGCCAGTGCGTTCAATTTCTCCGCCTCAAAGTTATGATGCGAGATCTCGTGATGGCCCATGGAAATGCCCAAATGTGGAAACGTCATCGACGACGCTTCGCGCGCATACATGAAAGTCCAAACACGAGTGAGGTCTGCCTGCAGCGCGAGCACTTGCAGGTCGAACATGATTTTCACGTGTTCCGGCCATGAGTCTGGGATTCCGGCGGGACGGGACACCGAGGGGAGATCTACCGGCTTCTTCTCCATCGCCACACGAATCCGGCGCTCAATGTCGCGGATGGACTGCAGGTACTCATCCAGTTTGCGGCGATCGCTGGGGCCGAGCCGTGCCTTCAGCTCCGTGATGCGATTGGTTACCAGGTCAAGACTGCTTTGATCGGAAGCCTGCCGTTGGGCCGCGGCGACAGGATCAATCTTTCCGCCTTCACCAAAAAGCCGCTCAAACACGCGCCTGGGGTTGGGTTCGAAAGGTAATGGATTTGTGGCGCTCTTGAACGAAACTCCGCCTAAGGCGTTGTTGTATTCGGTGGAGAGTTCCAGCGACGCGAACTGCGTTTCTTTGCCCAGCACCTGCGCGGCCACCTGATCGACGGAAATGCCAACGTGGACTTTCCCTCGTACCGGCTCAACACCAGTCATGAAGGAGCCTAGCGCGCGGTCATGGAAGCCGGCCTTTGTACGGTCGGGATCGGAAGACAGGCCGCTGATGACCAGGAATTTGTCCTTGTGCTTCTGCAGGGGTGCCAGCGCCTCGCTAAACTGGTAGCCGGCACCCTCACCCTTCGGACGCCACCTCGCCTGATCTACTCCCAATGTGTAAAAAACAAAGCCAAGGCGGCGAACCGGAGCGGCCGCGGTCAACCTCTCTGCGCGCAGCGCCGGGATCATGGCATCCAGCAAAGGGAGGGCGAAAGCCGTGCCCGCACCCCGTAAAAATGTCCGCCGTGGAAGATGCTTCCCCGTGATAATCATGATGACTCCTTGGGCTTTTCCTGCACCTGCCTCATTTGAAAAGGCACGCTTCTAACGATTGCGTTTACGAGGTCTTCAAAACGATAGCGGCCAGCTTCTGTTTCGCGCATAATGCCGCGGACCGCAGGCTGGTCGCGGCTATCCAGTTCCCGCCCGAGAGCATATGTGAGCAGGCGCGATACGGTGGCGTTGACAAACTGATTTGGCTGGCCCAACAGAAGCTTCTTGAGGCCTTGCGGACCGGTGAACGTGTCGCCGCCCGGCAGTTTGCCGGTGGCGTCAATCGCTCCGCCGTCATCCTTGGTTCTCCATCTGCCAATCACGTCGAAGTTCTCAAGAGAGAATCCCAAAGGATCCATGCGCGAATGGCAGGAGGCACATGTTGCATTGCTTCTGTGCCGCTCCACCTGCTGCCGCGTTGTCAATTTCTGGCCGTTTGCCGGACTTTCATCCAAGGGTGGTATTCCGAGTGGTGGCGGTGGAGGCGGCGAGTTCAGCAGGCTGTCGAGAATCCATTTCCCGCGGAGGATGGGAGATGTTTTTGTGGTGTGGGAAGTCAATAGAAGGATGCTACCTTGGCCCAGCAGGCCGCCGCGTTCCGGCTTGCCCGTGACGCTGACTTTGCGAAAGCCGGGTCCTATTACACCCGGAATGCCGTAGGTCTGTGCCAGTCTTTCGTTCAGATACGTGTAGTCTGCGCCAAGAAAGTCGAGGACGCTGCGATTGTCCCGGATCACGCTGCGGACGAATAGTTGTGTTTCCTTTTCAAAGTCCGACGCAAGCGCGCTATCGAAATCGGGATAGGCCATCGGATCGGGTTTGAGTTCGGCCAGGCTGCGGAGTCCCAGCCACTGGCTGCTGAAATTATCGGCCATTACGGTCGCGCGCGGATCAGCGAGCAAACGCCTCACTTCGCGAGCCAGCACCTTGGGGTCTCTGAGCTTTCCGCTGCGAGCGGAATTGAGTAATTCATCGTCAGGAATGCTGCTCCACAAAAAGAAGGAGAGCCGCGAGGCTAGTTCCCATTCGGAAACCTTGTGTGCCGTGCCCGGCGCCGCACCTGCCGGATCGAATTCGAGACGGAATAGAAAATCCGGCGCGAGCAGTACATCACGAATGGCGGCGGCGATGGACGCATCGAAAGCATGCTGCTTTCTTGCGGAGGCAAAGGCTGCCAGAAACGGGCGAAGCTCTTCGGTGGACACGTCACGCCGAAAGGCTCTGCGAGTGATGGTGGAAAGAATTTTCGCCGCGCAGCCGGATTCGTCGTCCTGCCCGCTGGGCCTGCAGACAAAAATCCGCCGCCGGCTTGGTGTTTCACCGACGCCTTTCGGGTTGTACGGCCCGGAAATCTCGATGCGATCCAGGGTTGGCGGACCCGGTTGTCCAGCGAACGCCGCCTCGCCCACGCTGATTCCGCCGATTTCAAATAACTTCAAACGATGTGTGTCGACGCGAAATTCAATTGTGGGATGGATGGCCGAACCGCGCGTATCGAGAGGTCCACCGAGCGGAGCACCGCCTTTGCCGGCGACGTTGGGGACGGGCCCTTCGCGTTCGGCAAATTCATCGGGAAACGTAACGATTACGACGTGCGAGCCGGCTTTCACCTCGACGCGCGTCTGAAAAAAACGCACGCCTTCTGCATGGGGTAACTGGTCGCGGCCGATAAAGGCGCGCAGGCTGTACTCTCCGTCTTGGGGAAAGTAATACTGCACACGAACACCGCCGCGGGTACCGAACGGCATGCCCGCACCCAGCCAGCTTGATTGCGCTTCCGGGGCGGGGAATATCTCCGTTACCGGCGAGGAATCGCCGACGCCAACGGCACGTTCACTCACCTTGCGCGCTACTTTGAGATACTGCTCCAGCAACAGCGGAGACATAGACAATGCGTCGCCGATATTGTCGAAGCCGCCCGCCATTGCGTCCGGTGGCAGTTCGGCGGCAATCGGGAGGTCGATTGCGAGCAGATCGCGAATCGCATTGGCATACTCAAGGCGGTTCAGCCGCCGTATTACGGGACGACCGGCATAAGGCGTAGACTTGGCGGCGTCGTCCAGATCGTGAATGATCCGGGACGTGAACGCTACCGAAGCGGCTGCATCGGCGCGGGGCATTCCCGCCGGGGGCATCTCACCCGCGTCTACCCTGCGAACCACCTTTTCCCAAAGATCAGGCCGGGCACCGGGATGTTCGACACCGGAATTCTGGAGGACCAACCCCGCTATCTTTGATTTTTGATTATGGCAGCCCGTGCAGTATTGATCGAGGAATACTTGCGTCGCCCGTGTATCGGCCGCAAGCGCGGACAAAGGACTGAAGAGGGCAAGGGCCACGAAGGCAGTGAGAATGGATGTGCCTGCGTGCAGACCCGCGTAGGTTCGCGGATCATCGCCGCGGTTACTTGCTTCGGCGGATTTGATTTGTGCCGGCATCGTATCACTCGAACGGGGAGATCCAACAGAAGGCGGATGTTTCTTGTCGCCGACTATTTCTCCTTTATTTTACCGCCAATGGGCGACTGGAGCGGTCATTATTATCCCGCCGCCGATTTTGTAATCTTTCGAATGCTCTCGTCGATGGCCGCGGGTTCGAACACTTTCTTCCAATCGGGTTGAAAGATGCTCCTCTTAGCCTCGTCTATCGCCTTCAATGCACCGTCGGAAAAAGTTGCGCCAGGGAATAGTTTGAAGACGATTCCCAACTCGACCTTCAGATGTCCCAATACGAAATCGCGCGCGGCGGCTTCCGGTACACCGCGCCTGACAGCTTCGTCGATTGCCTCGCCGACGATGGTCAGGCACGTGCCGAGGACCGTCTCTGAGAGAACAGGCTCGAGAATCGCCATCTGCTCCGCCGTGCAGCGATGTGACACTCCGACCGGGGCATAGATGGCGCGGCCAATGCTCTCTCCGATGGCGTAGTTCTCTTCAGGACCCTGCACCAGCGAGCAGACAATATTCTGCAGCGCGCTGATGCCGCCGAAGAAGTCGTCCTGCGCGGCCTTCTCGGTTTCGCGCCCAAAGACCGATGGGTGGCAGGGATGGGTAACAAAGTAGACCAGGTCGTCACGGCTGGGAAGGTCGCCTGCGAGAGGCGCCGCGATATCGAGGGCGATGAGCATGGTGCCGGGCCGAAAGTGCGGGTTCAGGCTGGCTGTTACCTGTCCGATCCGATTGTCCGGCAACGCCAATATCACGGCGTTGCTTTCGCTGAGCGCTTCTTCCGCGCTCATGGCGGTGATGCCGCGTTCGGCGAGGCCCGCCTTTCCGCGGTCGCTCACCTCGACATAGCGAACTGCATAATTGGTCTTGCGAAGATTGTCGGTGATCCGGAGGCCCATCTTGCCGCCGGCTCCGAGTAGGGCTATGGTTGTCATTTTCTTCCTTTTCTCACGCTTTCAAAATAATGCGGCGGACCCACTTGTCCGCCCTTCAGCACGATCTCCACTCCGTGTAGTGCGGCTTCCGCGGAATGGCACCGACAGAGCGGCGCACCAGGAGCCGTCAACGCTACGAAAGTGAGTGCGTGAATTCCAAGTTGACGCACGGCGTGCGTGGAAGTGTCTCCGCCCGCGATCAATGCGCGCCGGACCCCTGATTGCACTAACAGTTTGTGCAGCAGTGTTCCAAGAAACGATCCCAATTCTTCGCCGCGCGGCGTTTCCCCGCGGTCTTGCAGTCCCATTGCGGTGTAGATTACCAGGCTTCGGCCGGCCATAAGCGCGATCAAAGATTCGCTCAACGTTGAAGCGAGGTTCAGGTTGGCGGGGTCTACGCGCAGATGCTCAAAACCGTTGTTCCTGGCCCACCGGATCTGTCCCTCCGTTACCGGCGAGCAGCTACCGCTGATTACGATCAGACGATCGGCAGCGCTGGCCGGCGGCGGTGTGAATTGCGGTACGATCTTCCCCTCTCGCCGCCAATGCTGCACGAGGGCGTGCGTCAGTCCGCCACTTCCGATGGCAAAAGATTGAGGCGCTCCTCGCCTGGTCCAAACCAAGCGGCCGGTAACCTGCAACGTCAGTTCATCCAAGCCATCGAAGAGGACCGCGTCCGGATGATCTGCCAGTAGCCCTTCGAGTACGCCTTCAGGATCTACTCCGCGCAGAGCAAGGATATCGAGCAGAGCGATCTTGCGATCGGTTTGCCCCGCAAGATGCAGCCTTAGATCGCCTTCCTGCATCGGCGTCACCGGGTGATTGCGCATGCCGGGGTGACGGTCGATGCGATAGATGCCGCCCGGTCCAGCGGCGAACAGATTGCCGAACAGCACGAAGCGCTGGAGATGCGGCGCGCCCACCACGATTGGTACAAACGGATTGCGAAAAACGTCGCTGCCTATTTCGAGGGCGCGCCCGATGCTGCCGTATTGTGGGGAACTGTCGAACGTGGAGCAGACCTTGTATTGGCAGACCGGGGCTCCGTATGCTTTGAGGCTGCGGAAGATGGAAGGCAATTGCCCGGACATCCAGGCCGGCCCACGGCTGCGACTCTCACCTGCAATGCCAATGGCCTGGCATCCGGGAAATTCGGCGAGCATGCTGTCATCGGGAGGCTGAAGGAACAGCACGGTCTCGACACCGTTCGAAGCCAGCGCTTCCAAAGCATCGGTGGAACCCGTAAAGTCGTCGCCGTAATAGCAGAAAAGCCGTTCGCTCATGCGGCGAATGTTTGCAAAGCTTGCTGCAACTCCGGATGGGTGCGGGCATGATCCTCCAGCGGAACTCCGGCAACCGCCGCATCCCAGGCCTGACGAATCCCGCGAACGCCGGCCGCGATGCCGCCGGGATGCGCCATGATTCCGCCGCCGCAGGCGAAAATCAGATCCGTTGATCCCAGCGCGCGGTACGTTTCAGGAGCCTGCCGCGCGGTTTGACCCGATGAAAATACCGGCATGATTTCGCAGCCTCTTCCCGGAATATCGAACATCGGTTTGAGGCATTCACGAGCCGATGCGATTACGGACTCATCGCTCTCGCAGAACTTGTTCCGCAGTCCATTCACGTGCATATGGTCGATTCCCGCCAGGCGCCACAATTTCTGATAGGCAATGTAGCTCATGCCGATTGCCGGTGAACGGCCGAATATTCCCCACCCGTTACGGTGGCCGTGAAGTGCCAGCCGCGAATGACGGCGGAGCGCCACCAGGGCGGGTAGGCCGATGCTGTTCATGCTCACCATGACACAGGTACCGCCTGCCGCCTCCACTGCATCATGGCGGCGCAACATCTCATCGATCTCCCCTGTGATATTGCACGCATACATCAACTTTCGGCCGGTCCTATCCGCGTGGCGGTTGACGACCTGCAGCACGGCGCCCATTCGTTTTTCGAATGGACAATGCGGACCGTCGCATTGCAGTTCGTCGTCCTTCACGAAATCGATGCCCCCCTCTGCCAGTGAATCCACCATTTCGGCTGTAGCCTGCGGGGTCAACCCGACGCTTGGTTTGATAATTGTGCCGATGAGAGGGCGATGGAAGACTCCGCACAATTTCCGTGTACCGGCAACGGCAAACTGCGGACCCTGGTACTTCGCCAGGAACGAAGGCGAGAGTTGCACGTCCAGGAGTTTCAGGCCGGAGAAGGGATTCAGCTCAAAAAGATTTCCTGCTACCGTGGCCACCAGATTGGGAAGCGAAGGGCCCATGTTTGAGAGGGGCCAGGAAAGGGTAACTTCGGCGCGCCGGTAAACCGCGGGGCCGGTCAACTTCTTCGGTATCCCCGCTCCCGGTAAGGAAGGAACGGCGGCCTGGTCGAGTTCGTGGATGGTCTCAATGCGGGCGGCGTGGTTTTCGCGCAGTTCATCCGTTTCGCCGGGAACACGCATAAATGTACCGGTGGACTGCTCACCTGCCATTACTTCGGCGGCATGCTGAAGAGGGAATGCGGTCTCAATCCAGTACTTCGCTGAAACGCGTTCGTTCATAGGACTGATCATCAGCGCTGGCAGGGGATCTGAGGAAGCAGGGTAGCAGACGAAAGTGTAAAAAGTGATCGCCGGGTGAACAAAAACTGGAATATTTCTTCGGGAGCCGTTGTCACCACCCAAGGATATACTATCTATTACTAGATATGTCGCCCGTCAGGAGAATGCTTTTATCCGCAGTTTTCACGGTCGCCGGGTCGAGTTTCGCCTTTGGGCAGCAGGTCGATTTCGCGCGCGATGTCGAGCCGATTTTGCGTACAAACTGCCGCGGCTGCCACGGCGAACGCCAGCAGATGAGCGGCTTGCGCCTGGACCATCCAGAAGCAGCTCTGAAGGGAGCCTATTCCGGGCCTGTGATCAAACCAGGGAACAGCGCAGGAAGCCGGCTGATTCAAGTAGTGTCCGGCGAAGGCAAAGTGAAAATGCCTCCAGCGGGGCCAGGGTTGAAGGCGGAGCAGGTGGCAACGCTGCGGCGCTGGATTGATCAAGGCGCGGTGTGGCCCGCGACGCAACCCCTCGCCTCGGCGGCTCCGGCGAAGGTCAGCCATTGGTCTTATCAAGCTATTCGCCGTCCTGCGGCGCCTGCTGTGAAGAATTCGCAGACTGTCCGCAATCCCATTGATTCGTTCGTGGTTGCCCGCCTGGAGCAGGAGCAGATTGCGCCGTCGCCGGAAGCGGACCGGACTATGCTGCTGCGCCGCGTCAGTCTCGACCTGATCGGCCTGCCTCCCACACCCGCGGAAGTGGACGAATTTGTGTCCGATAAACGTCCGGATGCTTACGAGCGCGTAGTCGACCGTCTTCTGCGCTCACCCCATTACGGCGAGAAGTGGGCTCGTCATTGGCTCGATTTGGCCCGCTACGCCGACAGTGATGGTTATGAAAAAGATCTGCCGCGGCCGACCGCGTGGCGCTGGCGGCAATGGGTTATCGACGCGTTAAACCGAGATGAACCGTTCGACCAGTTCACGATCGATCAGATTGCCGGCGATCTTCTGCCCAACGCAA
Organism: Bryobacteraceae bacterium; assembly: GCA_040002435.1. Taxonomy (GTDB): domain Bacteria; phylum Acidobacteriota; class Terriglobia; order Bryobacterales; family Bryobacteraceae; genus JANXXV01. The sequence continues at coordinate 10,961 of JBDUEM010000098.1, read as the reverse complement.
CCGTTGAACAAAAAGTAGCGACGGGGTTTCATCGCAATTCGCTGACGAATCGGGAAGGCGGCATCGATAGGGAACAACTGCGAATCGAGCAGGCTGTGGACCGGACCAACACTGTGGGAAGCGTCTGGCTAGGCCTGACTGTGGGCTGCGCGCAGTGCCACGATCACAAGTACGACCGCATCAGCCAAAAAGAGTACTACCAGTTTTTCGCTTTTTTCAGTCCCGCCGAAGACAGTGAAGTGGAAGCGCCCCTTGCCGGAGAGCTTGGACCTTATCTGAAAGCTCTGGGCGAGTATCAGCAGAAGCGCCGCGAACTGATCAAAGAGTACGGAGTGGAACCGCTTCAGCAGGAGTGGGAGCCCAAAGTAATCGAAGCCAGCAGGAATCAGGGAAAGTACGGTGGTGACTGGGACCTTGCCTGGACTGTGCTTTGGAATGATGAGCGAAAAATTCTCTTTAAGCAGCCCTTAGAGCGGACGCAGAAAGAGACCGACAAGCTGACAGACCATTTCCTGGAATGGTACAGCGCGGTGGTCAGCAAGCAACGTTACGCGGATCTGAAATTCAAAGAACTGCGGGAAAAGCTGGCGAAGCTTCGAGAAGCTCACCCGCCACTGACGGAGGCCTCCGCGATTGCCGACATGCCGTCGCCGCCGAAAGCACACGTCTTGATCCGGGGAGACTTCCAGAACCCCGGCATCGAAGTAGAACCTAACGTTCTTGCGGTCTTGAATCCATTCCAGGCAGGCCCGAAGCCGAACCGGCTGGATCTGGCAAAGTGGATCGTCTCCAAGGATAATCCGCTTACGGCTCGCGTTGCGGTCAATCGTATGTGGCAGTCGTTTTTCGAACGTGGACTGGTGGCAACGCCGTCTGATTTTGGCACGCAAGGCGACCGCCCTTCGCATCCTGAACTTCTCGACTGGCTGGCGGCCGAATTCCAGGAAAGCGGCTGGAGCGTGAAACATATGCACAGGCTCATTGTCGAGTCGGCTACCTACCGCCAGTCCTCGCAATCCAGACAAGACCTGGAGACGCGTGATTCGGACAACCGGCTACTGGCGAGACAGTCGAGAATTCGCCTGGAGGCGGAGTTGGTTCGAGATGCGGCGTTATCCGTCAGCGGACTTATGGAGCCATCGATAGGCGGGCCGAGCATCCGGCCGCCGCAGCCCGCGGGACTCACCAATCTGGGCTATGGCAATTTCATCAAATGGCCGGAAAGCACTGGAAGGGATCGTTACCGGCGAGGACTCTACATTTTCTTCCAACGCACTGTGCCGTATCCGCAGTTGATGATGTTTGATGCCCCCGATTCAAACGTATCCTGCCCGAAGCGTGAGCGCTCCACTACGCCGTTGCAGGCCTTGAACCTGCTGAACGACCCGGTTTTCTTTGAAGCCGCCCAGGCGATGGCTGCCGGACTGTTGCGTGCCGATTTCAAAACAGACGCTCACAGGCTGGATTATGCTTTCCGGCTTGCTCTGGGAAGAGACCCGGTACCGTTGGAGAAAGATAGGATGCTGTCGTACCTGGAACTGCAGCGGGGCCGATTACGAAACGAACCCAAATTGGCCGCGTCCCTGTTTTCAGGCCAGGTGGAAGGCTCCTCCAGCGCCGACCTGGGAGTATGGGTGGCGCTCTCTCGAGCCATCTTGAATCTGGATGAATTTTTAACAAGGGAGTGATTATGGACCCGCGCCATTTTCTCGAGATTCAATCGCGCCGCGACTTCTTCCGGCGCTACGGGATTGGCACTGCCGCCCTGGCCCACTTGATGGCCAGCGAAGGCCGCACGGCGGAGACAGCCGTCGATCCGTTGATTCCGAAACCGCCGCATTTCGCACCCAAAGCGAAGAATGTCATCTTCATGTTCATGGAGGGCGCTCCCAGCCAGGTGGATCTTTTTGATCCGAAGCCAGGGTTGAAGAAGTGGAATGGCTCGCCTCTGCCGGAGTCGATGACCAAGGATTTGCGGCTTGCCTTCATCAAACCCACAGCGAAGGTGATGGCCAGCCCGCGCGTGTTTACACCTGCCGGTAAGTGCGGTATGGAGCTTTCCGATTTCCTGCCCAATCTGGCAACCTGCGCCGACGACATCTGCCTGGTGCGTTCCATGTTTACCGATGCGTTCAACCATCATCCGGGGCAACTGCTGTTGATGACCGGCAGCATCCAGTTTGGACGGCCGTCGGCGGGCGCGTGGATTTCCTACGGACTCGGGAGCGAATCGCGGAATCTGCCCGGATTTGTCGTGCTGAGTTCGGGCTCGGGAACCAGCGGAGGAGCATCCAACTGGGGCAACGGATTTCTGCCGTCCGTTTATCAGGGAGTGGTGTTTCGGAGCCAGGGCGACCCGGTGCCTTACCTTTCCAACCCGGCGGGCGTTGATACGAAACTGCAGCGCGAAAGCCTTGATCTGATTCGCGATCTGAATCAGACTCACCATGATAAGGCCGGCGACAACGAAATCGCTTCGCGCATTGCCAGCTATGAACTGGCATTCCGGATGCAGTCCGCGGCTCCGGAATTGCTGGACTTTTCGAAGGAATCCCAATCGACTCTCGATATGTACGGCGTCGGCAAGGAACCCACTAATGCATATGCCACCAACTGCCTGCTTGCCCGTCGCATGGTGGAGCGGGGCGTGCGGTTTGTCCAGGTGATGCATGCCAGTTGGGATCACCATTCGGAACTGAACAAGGGCCTGAAGAAAAACTGCCTGGCCACAGACCAGCCCGCGGCGGCACTGATTCGGGATCTGAAGCAACGAGGGTTGCTGGATTCCACACTCGTGGTTTGGGGCGGGGAATTCGGACGCACGCCGATGGTGGAGATTCGCCGGCCAGGAGAAGAAGGGAACGAGGGCCGCGACCATCACCCGCTGGCGTATAGCATGTGGCTCGCCGGGGGCGGTATCAAGGGCGGACAGGTGGTGGGCACCACTGACGACCTTGGCTTCAATGTCGCCGAGGATAAGGTGCATGTCCATGACTTGCAGGCAACTATGCTGCACTGCCTGGGATTCGATCACAAGCGGCTGACGTATCTTCACCAGGGCCGTAATTTCCGGCTGACGGATGTGGCCGGCGAAGTGGTGAAGAAGATGCTGGTCTGAGTTAATCGGGCGTCACGAGCGCGCGAAAGTCAGCCGCGCCCTTGGGCGTCACCAGAAGGGAAAGAGCGGCGATGGCAATCAGCAGGGACACTCCGGCGAAAGCGATCGCCATACGAAAGTCCTTGGATTCTCCCACCAGGTACCCAGTAAGGATGGGCGCGCAAATTCCGGCGAGATTCGCGATGGTATTCTGATAACCGATCACGCGGCCAATGACGTTCGCCGGCGAGATAGTTTGCGTCATTGCCCAGTAGTTCGCGCTGGCCAGGCCAAGCCCCAGAAGAGAACACACCAAGACGATAAATACGGCCGATACGGAATGAACGGCTAAGAGCAACAAAAGGGAACTGCCCGCTGCGAAGCCAGCCAGCACGAAGGCCCTGCGAACCAGTAAGGCTTGTCTTCCGCCTGCGATTAATCGATCCGCCGCGCGGCCCGCAATTACCGACACAACCGCCATGCCGAGAAGGGGAAGCGCGGTGTATGTTCCCATCTTAAGGAAAGATAAGCCGTGCGCCATTACCAGGTACGAAGGAAGCCACGTGAGGCAGAAATACCAGAAGTAGGAATAAAAAAAAGCGGCCAACGTGACGCCCCAAAAAGTTGGGTTTCCGAGCAGCAGCCGCCAATTTATTGGGACGGCCGGCCTGTGGCTTTGCACCGGCTTGGGAATGGCACTTTGTGCCGGAGCAAGCCACACCCAGGGAATCAGCCAGACCAAGCCGCCAAGCCCTGTGTAGATGAAGAGTTCGCGCCAACCGAGAGTCTGCACAAGCGCAGCACCCAGGAAGGCGCCCGCCGCCGGTCCAATCATCATGCCCGCCAGGTAGATCGCGCTCGGGAGACCCTGTTTGTCTTCTTCGAAATTTTGCCGGATGAAGGCGAGGCTCGCTGGTTGCGCCACTGACTCGCCTACACCCAGGAGCATACGGAACGCCAGGATCTGGCCAAACGACGTAGCGACGCCGACTGCGGCCGATGCCAGAGACCAGATCAGGAAGGCGATGGCGTAGGCCCATTTCAGGCCGAACCGGTCGACGACGAATCCGACAGGAATCTGAAGCAGCGTGTAGGTCCAGAAGAAGGCTGAAAGGAGAGTGCCGATGGAGACCGTTGAGATTCCGAAGTCCTTCATCAACGGAACAGCGACTACACTGAGATTGCCGCGGTCTACATAGTTCACCAGCACGGCGGCGAACAGCAGCGCGACTACGCCCCAGCGGCGTTTATCGATGCCTGTGGGCCGCTCGGTCCGCGACGCGGGCAATATCACGCCTTCGTCGCTCCCGGAGGGGGCTGGAATCCCAAGCGATGGGAAATCTGTTTTGCATAGTTCAGAATCAACCGGCCCAGTCCTTCCATTCGGGCCTTGTCCGTTTGTTGGAGTGTGCCCGCGAGACCCATCGAAGCCACAACGCGACCGTCGCCGTCAAAGAGGGCCGTTGCAACTCCTCGTCCTTCTTCCTCATCCTCGCCGTCGTCCACGGCATATCCGCGCCTCGCGGCTTCCGCGAGATTTTCGATGAGCGCATCCACGCTTGTGATGGTTCGGTCCGTCCGGCGAACCAGGGGGCCGGGGCCGACGATCCTCCGGATGTCATCCGGAGGCAAATGCATGAGCAAGGCCTTTCCCACTCCCGTGCAGTGCAGCAACTTGCGTTCTCCCACCCAGGTATTCAAGCGGATGAAGCCCTTCGGCTCGGACTTTTCAATGTACACAGCCTCGCTTTTTTCAAGTATTGCCAAGTGACCTGTCAGCCTGGTGATTTCCGTTAATTCCTCAAGACCAGGAAAGGCCTGGGCCCGCAAGTTGAGCGAATTTCTGATTGCGCTGGCGTCCCGGAAAGCAAACAGCTTGTATCCGAGGCTATACTTCTTATTGTCTTCCTGCCTTTCGACGTATCCACAATCGAGCATCGTTTCCAGCAGATAAAACGCCGTGGAATACGGAATCCGGTGAGCGCGGCTTACCTCCTGCACTGTTAATCCGAAACTGCTCTGGTTGAGCGTATCCAGAATGGAGAAGGCCCGCTGCACCGCCGGCACCTGGTATCGCTTGCGCGTTTTCTTCGCGGGAGGTTTGACTTTCGTCCCGGCGCCGGATTTAGCAGCGGCATTCCGTAAAGATGGCATCGTATCTTAATTTATCAATAGTGTGCCTCGCTGTCTGAGAGTATGTCTATTAGCTGACAGGCCCTGCTATCCGCCCACGCTTAGCTCCAGCAGCCTGCGGACTTCCCGGTCAGCCTCGTTCAGTGGATGAGAGTACGCCTCTTCCCGCAAGCGATTGAAAGAGGGATAGCCGTCTGCCTGTTCCCGGGTCCACTCGCGGGAAAACTCTCCATTCTGAATCTTCGTCAGCGTCTCCTCCATTCGTTTGCGCAGCGCCAGGCTGGAGCCGGTAGAATCAATCCTGCGCGAGAGCACACCGTACTGCGAAGTAGGCGAGTGAAAGCGCATCTGTTCGAAGATTCCGCGCTTCGCCATGGCCAGGAATATGTCCGCCGCTTCGGCGGATGCGTAGAGCTCCAGTGCAACGGCTTCGGCGGGATAGCCCTTTTCGACGAGGAGTTCAAAAGAAGTGAGAAGACAGTCGAAGAAGGCCGGCCACAGGCCCTGTTCCGAAAAGAGATCAAGATCCGTCTCCGTGGCGAATGAGGTGTGAAAAGCGCCGGCGCGAGTGCAACCCGTACCTTTCGCCAACGCCAAGGTAACGGGCCATGCTGCACCGCTGGCGTCCTGCCAGACGTCTACGTCCGCATTGACGCCACTTCCGTTCTCGTACGCAATCCGTACCTGGCGCCCGATGGTTCTTGGCGCCATCATGATCACATCCACATCCTTTGGAGGAGCAATCAATGAGAAGCGGATGTTGTAGCCGCTTGCAAACGAGAGGACCTTACCAGCGGAAAGATGAGGCGCAACCGATTGCTGGTAGACGCCTGGCTGCACCTCGTCCGGAATCAGGATCATCACGATATCGCCCTGACTTACCGCCTCCTCGATCGATACGGGCGAGAATCCATCTTCGATCGCGGTTTTCCTGTACGCATCATCGATGTTGCCGACAACGACAGCGAGTTGACTGTCGCGTAGGTTTAGTGCCTGCGCCCGGCCTTGATTGCCATAACCGATAACAGCTATCGTCTTGCCTTTCAAGACCGACAGGTCGGCATCTTTTTCATAGAAAACTTTCATTGTGCTCCACTAATCAGATTTAGAAGTATAACTTCAGAGCGAACTGCATCGTTCTTGCGGGCTGCGCCGCGGTAATGATTCCTAAGGTTGCCGGCGCGCTAACGTTGCTCGCCGGACGGTTGTAGTTCGTATTGTTCAGAGCGTTAAAAATCTCGTAACGGAACTGCAGACGCCTTGCTTCCGTGAATGCGAAGTTCTTGAATATGCCGAAATCGACGGTCTTGGATCCGTCGGTATCCAGGTACTCCACGCCGCCGTTGCCGTAAGTATTGAGAGCGGGTTCAGAGAAGCAGGATGTATCGAACCAATGATAAACCGTTCTCTGATCGGTGGGAAGATTTCCATTGCAGGTTCGGTTTGGGCGGTCGCCGAAGGAGGTGCCGGTATTCGAACGGTCCGTCGCCGTGGGGTGAAATGGCAAGCCCGTTTGTAGCGCAACGATGGAATTCAATTCCCATCCTCCCACTACAAAGCGGGCCGGGCCCTTCGCGTTGTTGCCCCAGGGAATGGTGTAATTCACACTCGCGACGAAGCGCTGTTTTACGTCGAAGATGCTGCGGCCATAGTCATTGTCGCCGGGATGATAGAACCGCGTCGCTTTCCCATCGTAGGAATCAGTATCCAGGGAACGCCCCCAACTGTGACTGACCATGAACATCAGCCCGCCGGTGTAAGCCTTCCTGAGGGAGGTCTGCAGGGCATTGTAGGAGGAAAGGCCGGCGCCTTCGTCGCTCAGAATAAATCCAAGCGATGGATAAGGCTTTCGTTGCTGCACAGTCCGTGTATCGCCGGGTTGCAACAAAGTCTGAACGACATTGCGGTCGTATCGTTTGGAAAGCTTGGTGCCTTTCGATCCGACATAGGCAACCTCCAGAAATACATCCCATGGAAGGGATTGCTGGACACTCAGAGTCCACTGCTGCAGATACGGGCTGCGGCGGCCTTGCAAATTGAAGAGAAATTGCCCAAGCGGCAGCGGGCTGGAGAGGTCTGGAGCAGGGAACAACTGCGTAATGTTGACGCTTGGCACCACGGGGTCCGGCGTTGTGAAGGATTGCCCGACGTTCAGAGGCGGTGAGATCCCCTGCCACGATTGGTCATTGCCCGGCAAACGGTCATAGAAGATTCCATAGCTGGCACGCACCGCCGTTTTCTCCGATCCGCTGGGACGCCATGCCAGTCCAACCCGGGGCGCCCAGTGATTTTTATCGGCGGGGTACAGGCCACGCGGGACTCCGTTCTGGCCGGCAAAACGCTGCGTGCCGGTGGAGAAATCCAGTTCCGCAATGTGGTCGTACTTTTCGATCAAGGGTTCCTGTAATTGATACCGGACCCCGAGGTTCAGGGTGAGGTTCTTTGACACCTGGAAATCATCATTCACATAACCAGCCCACCACCAGCCGCGCCGGTAAGTGGGCGTAACGCGGGCTTGAGCGGAGGCCGATGCCGTCCATCCCAGCAAATAGTCGGCAACAGCGCTGCCGGTACCGGTGATCTGCGATGTTCCGTTGAAGCCTTGCGTGAACTGGCCAGTAAACGTAAAGCTGCCCTGCGGCGTGAACGCAACTTCGTGACGCAGGTTCACGCGCTCCAGGTTGCCACCGAAGGAGATCCGATGGCGGCCCTTCACCCAGGATGCATTATCGAAAACGGTGAAAACCTGGCTGTTTGGAATGAGGCAGCTTCCACTTGGGAAGCCCCAAGATCCATACTCCTGCAGAGCCACTATGGGAACACCCGCGCAACCGGGTGTAGTGGAGATGTTCTTGAGGCCGAAGAACGAAGGCCAGTCGGTATTCTGACCTGGGATGGGTCCGCCTGCGCGAAGGACTGTCCGTGAAAACCCAAGTCGCGCATCGTTGATGATGGAAGGCGTGACGGTGCGCGACCATGACAGCACAGCGTTGCGGCCATACAGTGGGTACACACGCTCCGAACCCTTTTGAGGGTTCGCGTCAGTCTGATCGGTCTGGTCCCAGTTGATTCGGCCAAACACGCGATCTTTGTCTGAGATGTTGTAATCGACACGGGTATCCCACTTGTAGGAATCCTGCGCGACCCTCTGCTGGCCGAAGAAGTTGGTGCCACGAGCGCGAACGGATGGGTCCAATGGCGATATGGGAGACGTGAGGATGAAGTCGTTATACTTCTGGGCGAATGCGCCAATCCGGCTGGGCGGTATCATGTTGCCGGGAAACTGCTGCTTGATTTTTTGGGCGTTCGCGGTGGCAGGATCGTAGATGGGATTGAAGCCCGAGAGGTCTCCTTGCAGCATGGCGGCCGTCGGAACCAGCAGGCTGGATGAAAAAGTCTGCCGGACCTTGAGAAGCTCAAAATTTCCTATGGCGAAGAGCTTGTTCTTGATGAGCGGCCCCCCAACGGAAGCTCCAAACTGGTTTTGCCGGAACGGCGGCTTCTGCGCGGAGAAGTCAAACGTATTCCGCGCATCAAATTTACTGTTGCGCAGGAACTCCCAGACGGCGCCGTGAATTTCGTTCGTCCCTGACTTGCTGACAACGCTCACTACGGCGGGAGCCGCGTATTCCGGCGCGAAGTAGCCGCGCATAATTTTGAACTCGGCTATTCCTTCGAGCACCGGCTGGATAGCCACCGCGCCGTAATATTCTTCTCGGCCCAGGACGCCGTCGAAGAGATACGCCGACGAGACGGTCCGCGTACCGGATACCGAAATCGACAGGTTGGTTCGGCGCCCGTTAAAGGAGGCAGTCGTGTCTTCTCCGTTCTGCAGCACTGGCGGAACCGCGCCGGGCGTCAGTTGAGCCAGTTGGAGGAAATTCCTTCCATTCAGCGGAAGTTCCACAACAGGCCGAGAGTCGATTACTTCACCGACCGCGGCTGACGTGGAGTTGACGGTCAACGCCGCGGCAGCGACGGTGACCTCCTGAGTCACTTCACCGACGCGCAAGGCGACGTCCTCCCGCCGGCGTGCATCCACCTGGATTATAACGTCACGGAGTGTGAAGCGCTGAAATCCCGTCTTCTCCACCGAGAGGATGTAGGTGCCGACCGGCAGCTGGGCGAGGATGTAGTCCCCGGCGGAATCGGTGGTTGTCTTCCGGCTGTCATTTGTCGCCACGTTCTGAAGGCTAATGGCGGCGTCTGCAATGGCCGCACCGGAGGAATCTTTCACCGCGCCGCGTAATTCGCCAACTGTTGTTTGCGCATGAACTGCAGTCTCGCAGGTCAGAGCAAAGAGGACAAGCAGGACAACCTTGAGTCTCGACATATGCGTTACCTACCTTCGAAGCAGTGGGATGTTTATTGATATATCATCAATACCGTGATTATTCAACAGGTAAATATTTTTGGAACCAGGCCAGCGTCTCGGCGATCACATTTGCCCGATGGCTGGGATAACGGCGGATGCCGTGCGACTCACCGGGCACTCTGATGAAGACAGTATCCACACCTTGTACCTTTAAAGCCCTGTAAAACTCCTGACTTTGCGCGATGGGAGTTCGCCAGTCCTCTTCGCCGGTGATGATCATGGTGGGTGTGCGAACCTTGGCGGCGGCGAATAAGGGTGACCGGTCAATGTAGTCTTGCACGTTCAGCCAGGGCATGCCCTGTCTGTATACTGATGCGATGTAGTACCCGTTGTCACCCGTGCCGACATGCGTAAACCAGTTGGTGACGGGGTAGAGGGCGACCGCGGCCTTGAATCGAGTGGTCCGCGTCACCATCGAGCAGGTCATCAGCCCGCCGCCACTACCGCCCGTAACACCCAGGCGAGCGCCATCGACGTAGCCCAGCCCGATGAGGTGGTCGACCCCTGAAAGAACGTCCTGCAGGTCATCTCCGGGCCACTTATGTTGAATGATGTTGCCGAACTCTTCTCCGTAGCCTGTAGATCCGCGCGGATTCGTGTACAGCACCACATAGCCCCGTGCGGCCAACATTTGCAAGTCGTGCATGAAAGTAGTTCCATACATGCCGTGCGGCCCGCCGTGCATAGAAACAATTAGCGGATACTTGTGTGACGGATTGAACCGGGGGGGGCTCAATACCCACCCTTGCATTCGCTTGCCATCGGGCGCCGCATACCAGACTTCTTCGGCCGGAACGAACGCACACCCGGCGGTAGCCTTCGCATTCGGGTTCCAGATGGTCTTGCCGGGAAAGGCTCCGGGGCTGGGTAGAACAGTTAGCGCTCCGGGCTCCGTAGGCGAACTCAGTACCGTCGCTGTGATGCCGGAGGGCGCGATAGAGAAACCGCCGATTCGCTTTTTGATGTGGGTCAATTGATGTCGCTCGCCGTTCAAACCCACGCTGTGAACCTGAGCGCTGCCGCTGTCATCGCTCAGAAAGTAGAGAGTTTTCGAGTCCTGCGACCAGGACGGCGCCGAGACGTCGCGGTCCCAATCCTGTGTCAGGATTCGCTGATTGGATCCGTCCGCGTCAGTGACATAGAGGTGCGCCACATGATAGGTCTGCCCCTTCCAGGGATAGCCGGCGAAGGCCATGTGCTTTCCGTCCGGCGACATCCGGACAAACGCCTTGTAGCCGGTCCAGTTCGTGAGCGCCACCGGCTCAGCTCCGTCGAGCAGGAAAGAATAGATCTCGCCCCCGGTGAAGTTATCCCATCCTTCCTTACTCTTCACAGCGGGCGCGATTACCGCGCTGC
>JBDUEM010000097.1:0-24774 GCA_040002435.1 Bryobacteraceae bacterium | reverse complement strand
TCTGCCCCTGCACGCTCGGGCTGTTGGGCGCGATGCGGTTTACCGGACGCTTACGATTGTGGCACGAGATTTTCATGGGATAGCTGAAACTCTCGCACCGGATTGGAAGCTGAACCGACGACGCTGATGCCATGCCGCGATGAGCGACTACGAGAGTCTAAACGCCTGCCAGGGATAGCGGGGGTTGCGACTCCTGTCGCCGCCGCGATTCGATTCATCGGGATTGTGAAAGCGACGCTGGGTCCTACCGATGATGAAGTCGCTGAGATGTGGACGGTTCAGATTTAAATGTATCGGTACGGTCGTCAGTTACAATGCATCGAAAAAGCGGAACAGATGGATTCAGTCGGGGCGTAATATTATTAAGTGATGGTGAGAATTTCGAGATGGAGAGACTCTACGAAGGACGCTTACTATAGCGACTATATCCAGCAATTTTTGACACACCAGGTGCATAACTACGATCAAGGACATACCACGACAGAACACGCCGGGTACCGCCCCACAGGTGATTTAGGTTCCAGTTCTCGAAAGGGAGTGTAGGTTCAAGTCCTATCATCCGCACCAACACAATCAGCTTCATCCCTCTATGGCGCACAACTTTGGATCTCTGGTTTTCACTCCCGTAGTCAAGGCACTGCAGGAAAAATATGGCAGCCGCCGCCAGTACGCGCGGATGGAGGCGGGCAGCCCTTCGAAGGACCGCCTGGGCCCGAACGAATCCGACTTCATAGCGGAGCGTGACAGCTTTTACCTGGCGACCGTGGGGGCCACGGGCTGGCCGTATATTCAGCATCGGGGCGGTCCCAAGGGATTCCTCAAGGTGATTGATGACCACACGATCGCCTTCGCCGATTTCCGCGGCAACAAGCAATTCATCAGCACGGGCAATCTGGCCACCGACAACCGCGTCGCCCTGATCATGGTCGATTACCCGCGCCAGGCGCGCCTCAAGATTCTGGGCCGCACCGAGGTCTTCGAAGGCGAGAACGCCCGGGAATGGATGGACCGCCTCCGCGACCCCGCCTACAAGGCCGTGACCGAACGCGCCTACTTGATCCGTGTGGAAGCGTTCGATTGGAACTGTCCCCAGCACATCACGCCGCGCTTCACAGCCGAGGAGATTCAGGAAGCGCTCGCGCCCTTCGAAGCGCGCCTGCAGGAGCTCGAACTGGAGAACCAGAAGTTGCGCCAAGCGGCTTTGTCAAAACCATGAATTGATGCCGTGCTAGACTCATGCTGATCCCCGAAGCGATCAGCAGTTTGCCACTGCCAAGCTACTGCCCTTGTCCCCCCGTTTCCGGTCCAGGTATCCTTTCGATTTCACCCGGCATGCTTGCCCAGGGGAGGTGCACGTCTGCTTCGAACGATTGAGCGCTATTTCCAGTTCCGTGAACTGAACACGAATTGGAAAACAGAGATTCTGGCCGGCCTGACGACGTTCATCACGATGGCCTACATCGTGTTCGTCAATCCTTCCATCCTGCGCGACGCGGGCATGCCCGTTGCCGGAGTATTTGCCGCCACCTGCATTTCGGCGGCGTTCGGCACCATTCTGATGGGCGCCATCGCCAGGTATCCGATTGCGCTCGCGCCCGGCATGGGGCTGAACGCCTATTTCACCTATACGGTGGTGAAAGGGATGGGCGTGCCGTGGGAGACTGCGCTGGGAGCCGTCTTCCTTTCAGGCGTAGCGTTTCTGGTGCTCACGCTGGTAGGAGTGCGGCAGTGGATCATGGCGGCCATTCCCCCGTCGCTGTACGCGGCAGTGAGCGCCGGGATCGGCCTATTCATTGCGTTCATCGGACTGCGGAACGCCGGGATCATCAAGCCGGATGCCGCAACCATGGTGACGATGGGGAATCTACGCGATCCCAATACCGCGCTAGCGGTGTTCGGCATTCTCGTCATTGCGTCGCTTCAGGCCTGGAATGTGCGCGCGGCCATTCTGTTCGGGATCCTTGCCACGACGCTGGTGGGCGCCATCACGGGACTGGTTCACTGGCAGCCCCAATCCTACGGGTGGAGCGATATATCGTCCACCATGTTCCACTTGAATATCAGCGGAGCGATGGGACTCGGGCTGCTGGAAATTGTGTTTGTGTTTCTGTTCGTCGATCTGTTCGACAACGTGGGGACGCTGATGGCGGTAGCGAAGAAAGCCGGATTGATCGACTCCGACAATCGCATTCCACGAGTGAATCAGATTCTGTTTTGCGACACGACGGCTACGATCGCCGGGTCGCTGGCAGGGACCACCACCGTGACCAGTTACATTGAGAGCGCGGCCGGCGTGGCAATCGGAGGCCGAAGCGGTGTGACTTCCATTGTTACCGGGCTGCTCTTCATCCTGACCCTCTTCGCCGCGCCGCTGGTGGGAGCGGTGCCCTCCGCCGCAACCGCTCCGGCGCTGGTCTTTGTGGGTGGATTGATGATGTCCGCCGTCGCGGAGATCGCCTGGGACGACATTTGTGTGGGGTTCCCGGCGTTTCTAACCATGGTGATGATTCCGCTAACCTTCAGCATTGCGAACGGACTGGCCTGCGGAATCATCTCGTACGTGATTATCCATCTGGCAGTGGGACGTGGCAAGCAGGTGCCCTGGGCCGCCTACGTTCTCGCCATCGCGCTGGTGGTTCGATTCGTCTATATGGGGAGCAGGGCCTGAGCGCTTCGCTGGGCTCTAAGGATGCGCGGGCAGCGGCTTCGTCATCAGATCCAGAAACATCGTTTTGAATCTTTCGATCTGGAAATTCCACACCACGTCCATCGCTCGTGCACCCGGAGGTGGGACCGGCCGCTGGCGTTTCGGCTCGGGCTTGTCGGGCCATGGAATTCCGCCGTAGCCCTTGGGAACTTCATCCCAATACATCGACGCCGCGTAGTTCATTCCCTGCATCGTATCGATATCCACAAAGTAGCGGCGCATTTCGGTGATCAGTGTGGGATCGATGAGATAAGCCGCCATCAATTCATCCGGCATGCGGAACCACTGCTGGGGCTTCTTCTGTCGATACGGCTCCACCACGCCGTGCAGATATAATTCCGCCACCGGTTTATTGGCGCCCTTCGCGATCGCTTCTGCCATTTCCGGAGTGCGATGCACTTTCTCCGAAACGTCCACGGTGAAGATGGTCAGCTTGGGCCATGGCGCGTGCAGCACGATTTTGGCGGCTTCGGGATCGTAGATCACGTTCACGGTTTTCGGTTGAAATTCCGGACTGGTCCCCATAAAGGCGATTTCTTTAGTCAGCGGCACGATGCCGGGATCGAGGCTGATCGCTAATGCAACGTTCGTCAGCGCGCCGCCGCAATATAACGTCACCTGATGCGGGTTATCGCGAATGGATTTGATGATGAAGAGCGCGGCATGGCCGGGCTGAGGCTTTGTCTTGGCGAGCCCTCCTGGCGGAGGCACTATCACGTCTGGTCCGGCACTGAACTCGCCGTAGGCCCCGAGGAATGGATCGGTGCGACTGCCGCCATAGAGCTTCGTCAAGAGCACGGGTGTTTCCTTGGCCTGCACAAGTGGAAATTCGGAGCCCATGTACACGGGAACATCAGAGCGGCCGATGACCTCCAGCAGCTTCAGCACGTCGGCGGTTTCCTGCTTGAGCCAGCCGTTTCCCGTGGCGACAGTAACGCCAAGCACTTCGATGTTGGGCGACTGCAGAAGCATCACCAGAGGGTCGTTATTCCCTCCGATGATGCCATCTGTGTCCTGGTCGAAGATTACCTTCTTCCTGTCCTGCGCCGCTGCGAACTGAGTGCAGAGCAACGAGGCTAGAAGAAGCGATAGAGAACGCGCGGCCATTAGAACGTGAATCGCGCCGAAACCTGTGCCCTGCGAGCATTCGTTCCGTCAGGGAAGCCGGCGGACGCCGTGCCCGAACCCAGTCCCACCGCCTGCGTGATGGTTGTACCGACGGCACGGTAAGCCGTGGTGTTCACCGAGGTGTTGCTGATGGAGTTGAAGATGTTGAAGGCCTCAAAGCTCAGCGCCACCGCGGTAGATTCCCAGGGAAGCTTGAACGTCTTCGTGATGCGTCCATCCATCTTGTTCACGCTGTCGATGGGTACGCTGGAGCGCGGCAGGAAGGGGGCGCGGCCCGGCGCGCCGAACGCGGTCACCATGCCATTGATCGTCGTGCTGGATGCCAGGCCGGGAGTCAGCGCGCCCGCAACGATAATGATCGGGTCTGTGTACTGAGGCGACGCCGCAGTTTCGATAATCGACAACTGCCAGCCATTCGCAACATGGTTCAGCAGTTTCATCCCGAAGTCTTTCTCCGGCGGCGCAATGATGGCCGACACCACCAGCCGGTGCCGTTGATCCAGGGTGGATGTGCCTTTTTCCGCCTGATAGTTTCCGTTGTAAACCGTGGCCGGCGGATCAGTGAAGTAGATGTTGGAGCTGGCGTTTCCCTGGCTCAGATCCAGTGCATGGGACCAGGTGTAGGCCAAGGTGCCCGTGGCCCATTTGGTGGCACGCTGCCGGTAGGATACGGCCATGCCGTCATACCAGAGGCGTCCGCGGTTGCTGAGATAGACGAGGCTGGCGTAACGGGAGTCGATTTTGTTTGCCGAAAGATAAGTGGGCGTAGTGAAGGAACCGGTCCTGGCGCCGGTAGTATCCAAAATCGAATACGTGGCCGATCCAGTTGCCGGTCCGAGATTCAGATCTTCGCGGCTGATGAACTTGTACCCGCGGCTGTGCATGAAGGAAACGGTGAGCGCCGCATTCTTGCCGACCGCCTGCTCGACGGAGAAATCAGCCTGCTCGGTGTAAGGCGTGGCGAAGTTGTCCGCCGCATAGGTGACGTTCGTAAGACCAACCGCGCCGGCAAGGGAGGACAGCCGGAAGGGGAAGACGGGTCCGGCGGCAAGCTGCGCGGCGTTGCTGGAACTGAGCGTGCCGGTCTTCTGAATAACGCCATTCCGCTGCTGCAGACGAATCACGCTCGCGGATGGAAGCCGCGCGTAGAAGAGGCCGAAGCCGGCGCGAATCACCGTCCGGTCCTGATTGAAGGAGTAGGCGAGGCCGATTCGAGGCGCGAAGTTTGTTCCCGGCTGATTGAGCTTCGCCGTCTGCGGATAGTCCGGATTGAGCGGCGGCTGGGTATAGGTGCTGTACTCGTAGCGCAAGCCGTAGTTCAGCGTCAGGCCGCGAGAGAGCCGCCATTGGTCCTGGCCGAAGATGGCATAGTTGTTCACCGAAGCATGCGTCAGCAGGGGGCCGAAGGATTGCGTGTAGCTGAGCCAGTGCTTGCCGTTGGTGGCGCCGGAGTAATCCAGCGCGAAGTCATTGATGGAACCGTACGTGTAGGATCCGGGGCCGTTGAACAGCGCGTTTTCGGTGTCGCGCAGGAATGCGAAATCGATTCCGAACTTGAACTGATGAGTTCCCTTGGTCCAGGACAGATTGTCGGCAACCTGGTAGCGGTCTTCGCTCGGTTGGATGTTCGGGATATTGGTGCTGACGCCGAGACTGCCCTGCCCGGCCACGGTGAGGCCTGACAACAATCCATTGGGAGGATTGAGAGCTGAGTTCAAGTCCTGCCCGCGGCGGTCCTTGAACCAGCCGAAGCGCGCTTCATTTACCATCGAGTTCGAAACGATGTATGTATCGGAGATGCGGGCCGTCCGCGTTTTGGCGGATTGAATTCCGTTCGCCCCGACACCGGAGGCATTCGCGGTGACCGAACTGATAGCGCCATTTGGCGATGTGAAATTCAGCAGATTGAAGCTGGCGGAAACCGTGTTCTTCTCATTCGGCCGCCAATCGAGTTTGGCGAGACCGAGATTTTGATTCGCGGTGCGGGGTAGTGTCTGGAAGAAGCGGCCGAAGTAGGCTTGGGCCGCAGCGCACTGGGCGGCATTCGCCGGAATCGCGCTGGCGGCAGTGCCGCAAACTCCGATGTAGGCGCCCGTCGGCGAATAGAACTGCGAGTTCGTGATGGAATCCACCAGAGGAAAATTGCGGCGCGTGATTTCGGTATTGGCGAAGAAGAACAGCTTGTCCTTGATCACAGGCCCGCCCACACTGCCACCGGTCTGGTGGCGGTATTCCGGCGGGTTATAGAGGCGGCCCGACTGGTCCTTCGCAAAGGGATCCTGCGCGTTGAGCGTGCGGTTGCGGAAATACCAGAAACCGGTTCCATGTAAGGTGTTGGTGCCGCTCTTGGTAACTGTGTTGATTACGCCGCCAACCGCGCGGCCAAACTCCGCGCTGTATCCGGAAGTCTGCACTTGAAATTCCTGTACCGCGTCCTGGCTGATGCTGGACGGAACAACCGATCCTCCGGCGATGTCGATGCCCCACTGCTGCGTAACATCGTTGCCATCCTGCAGGAACGCGTTGCCGCCGGGAACGCCTCGGAAGCTGACGCCGCCGCTGGCCCCGTCCGTGGTGGCGCCCGGAGTGAGTAGTGCGAATTGATCGACTCTGCGGCCGTTAATCGGAAGGTTCTGGATTTGGCCTTGCTCCACCGCTTGCGAGACGCCCATTTTCTGCTGGTCTACAAGCGGTGTGGATTCCGTTACGGTGACCACGTCCACTTGCTGAGAGACCGTCAGTTCCGCGGTGATGGTAAGGTTCTGGCCGACGGTCAGCTGAACGTTCTTCACAACATATTTCGAAAACCCGGGCTTTTGCACCGACACTTCGTATCCGGAAGCCGGTGGCAGGGACGGCGCCAGAAAGTAGCCATCCGCTCCCGCCATGGTCTTGCGTTCGATTCCCAGACTGGTGTTCGAGATCGTGACAACCGCCTCCGCGACGCTGGCTCCCGACGTGTCGCGTACGGTTCCGCTCAGCGCGGACATTCCGGCAAGCGATTGCGCGAAAACCGGCGCCATCGCGGCAAGTAAACCGAAAGCAGCAACAGCGGCCGCGGTCGCGATGCGGCGGGAAACACGGTGTGTGAAGGTAGGACTCATAAGTAGACCACTCCTGAATGTCGTTAAATGGAATGCAATCCGGTCCCGGTCCCCAATCCCGGAGTCGGACAATGCGGTATCTCTTCGTGGAGTGGCTTCTAGCCGAAAGGGTAGAGCGCGTGTGTGGCTGACCCGGGAGGGAATTGAATACAAGGACCCTGGCAGAAGGGAGTTATTCAGTTCACGGGTGTGCTTTAGTATTGCGTCAGCGGAACGGCAATGTCAACACACGCCAAGCGTCGTTCCGGCTATCCGTAATAAAACAAAAACACTTCGCAATCCATTCAAAATACTGATCTACCTCATTGGAAAATACAGGGGAGCAAGTACACGCGAGGTTGACAACAAAGCGCGGCTGACACATACTGAAACCACCCGCGAATTGATCTTGTGCATCAATTCCAAAAGGGATCTGCCGTGTCCGCCGTTCCTGTGTGGTCCGGGAAAGTCGACCTGAGCACCCCACTCCAAGAAGAGATATCGAAGGCGTTTTTTCGCTTGTTGATCTATTGGAGAATACTTGAAGTTCGCACTCACCTTCATTCTACTTTTGGCTTCGTTACGCCCTCTTCCCGCCGCCGGCAGGAAGGTGGTGATGATCTCGATTGACGGCCTGAAGGGCACCACCCTCGCCTCCATCGCCAAGCGAAATCTGCGCACGCCGAACCTGAATGAATTTGTAGAGAAGGGCGCTGTTTCCGAAGGGCTCGAAGGCGTTTTTCCCACCGTTACCTACCCCAGCCACACAACGCTGGTGACGGGACGTTCCCCGGCCGCGCACGGCATCATCGGAAACTCTTACTTCGATCCCGAACACAAGATGAATGGCGCGTGGTATTGGTATGCGGAACAGATTCGAGTGCCGGCGCTGTGGGATGCGGCACATGACAAGGGTTTGAAGACCGCGGGTGTCTCATGGCCGGTCACTGTGGGCGCTGAGATTGACTTCAACCTGCCGGAGTTCCGCTTTCCCCGCACGTTTGAAGACAAGCTGCTGTTGCGCCTGGCGAGCACGAAAGGCCTGCTGGAAGAGTTTGAGAAGGCCGACGGCGAAGTCCCCATTACCGGCCAGGACGACCATTTGCGTGCGCGCATGGCGGCGTTTCTGCTTCGCACGCGCAAGCCTGATTTCCTCATCCTGCACCTGATGGACATGGATCATGACGAGCACGGCAACGGTCCGGACTCACCCGCCGCGCTGAAGACTCTGGAAGCGATTGACGATTGCATCGGGTTGGTGCGCAAAGAAGTCCGAAACTCCGGCATGGAAGCGCAAACCGTATTCCTTGTGGTGAGCGATCATGGCTTCCGCCCGGTGGAAAAGGCATTCAGTCCGCGAGCGGTTCTGGCAAGCCTGGGTCTCTCCGCGCCGGAGCGAAAGCCCGCGGAGTGGCGTGTGGAAGTGATGAGCGAAGGCGCATCTTTCGCGCTGTACGCGCGAGATCCCAATGATACAGAAGCTATGGCGCTGGCAACCAAGACTTTTGAGCGGCTGCAATCGGAAGGAACATGGGGTATTGAAAAGGTGGCTCACCGGAAAGACCTCGATGCCGTGAAGGCATTCACCGGCGCGTTCGCCGCCGTTAGTCTGTCGTCGGGCTTTACTGTGGGCTACGGCACTTCCGGCGCCTGGATCACTTCCTCGGGATCGACCCGTGGAACACACGGATACTGGCCGGGTCCGGTGGAAATGGACGCATCGTTCGTCGCTTTTGGTCCTGGCATCGCGGCCGCGCGGCTGCCGCGTGGACATCTGGTAGACGTTGCGCCTACCGCCGCGGAGATTCTGGGAATCACGCTGAAGAATACCGAGGGTAAGAATCTCCTCCCACCGTCCGGGAGCACAAATGGGGGATGACGTTCGCTATGCGTTCTAGGTTTACTCGCTCTGTCCATTTCGCCGCAGGCGCGGTGGCATTGTGGACTGTTGCCCTGCCGTCGCGGGCACAGGACACGCCGTCCACGTACGAGGAGCGCGTGCGTCCGGTCTTGTTAAGAAACTGTAGCGGATGCCATGTCTCCGGCGGCCACGCCGGCGGCCTCAAGATGGATACCTACGCTGAAATCCGGAAGGGCGGTGGACGCGGTCCGACGGTGGTTCCGGGCGACCCGGCCGCGAGCCTGTTGTCCAAGGCCATCCACTATGGCGACGACGTACTGAAGATGCCGCCGCGGGGCAAGATTGCCGATGCCGATATCGCCGTCATCGACAAATGGATCGCCGAAGGGGCGGTCGCAACAGGGCCGGCGACGGTTACGTCGGCGCCTAAAGCCGAAGAGGCCGCGGTCGCTGCCCCGGCAGCTGAGGTCGCGGCGAAGATGGAGCCGGCGCCGCAGAGCACGGCCGACCAGGAAAAGTTCTTCGAAACCAGGATTCGCCCGTTGTTCGCAAAGAACTGCTATGCGTGCCACACGAGCCCACCGAGCGCGGGCCTGCGGCTGGATTCGCGGGAAGCTGTGATGAAGGGCGGCAAGGACGGCGCAGTAGTGGTTCCCGGGCACCCGGAGTCGAGCCTGCTCGTCACGGTATTGAAGTACAACGGCAAAATTCAGATGCCACCGCGCGGGCCTCTGGAGAACGACGATGTGGCGGCGGTGGAGCAGTGGATTCGCGATGGTGCACCCTGGCCCAAAAATGCGCCCGTTTCCCCCACATCGCGTGTAACGCCGGAACAGCGCGGATTCTGGTCGTTCCACGCCCCGTCGCGTCCAGTTGTTCCGGATTTGAAATCCGCGTGGGTATCGAACGATATCGATCGCTTCGTTCTGGCGAAGCTGCAAGAAAAGCATTTGAAGCCAGTGGCGGATGCAGACAAGCGTACGCTGATCCGGCGCGTGACTTACGATTTGACCGGCCTGCCGCCAACGCCGGCGGAGATCAAGGATTTCCTGGACGATTCGTCCGCAGGTCAGTACGAGAAGATGATCGATCGCCTGCTGGCTTCGAAAGCTTACGGGGAACGCTGGGGCCGGAAGTGGCTTGACGTAGTGCGTTACGCCGATACGGACGGCGGCAGCGGCGACTTCCCAATTCCGCAAGCCTATAAATATCGCGACTATGTCATCCGGTCATTCAATGAGGACAAACCCTACGACCGGTTTATCCGTGAGCAGTTGGCCGGAGATTTACTGCCATCCAAATCGGAACCGGAGCGCTGGCAAAACATCGTGGCGACCGGCTATCTGGCGAGCGCCGTTCGGGCCGATGGCAAACCGGGATATCTTTCCGATACCGTCGACAATCTAGGTTCCGCGTTTCTGGGCGTCACGGTTGGGTGCGCGCGTTGTCACGACCATAAATTCGATCCCGTTCCAACCAACGATTACTACGCCCTCTACGGCATTTTTGCCAGCACGCGATTTCCGGACTCCGGCGTCGACGGCGCCCGCTATCAGCGGGGATTCGTATTTCGCGACCCGGAAGTTGTAAATCGCGAAGAGTACAAAACGTTTCAGGCTCAACTGAAGCCGATTCAGCGAGCAACCGAGGCTGTGATGGGCCTGCCGGGGACCTATGACGATCTGGTCCCGCAGTTGCAGGCACGACGGATGCACCTGTACGAGCACAAGCCGGACTTCGGCGAGACCGCCTATGCCGTGGTGGACGATACGCCGCAGGACGCGAGAGTTCATCGCTACGGTGATCCACGGGAGTTGGGTGACGAAGCTCCCAGAGGGTTTCTGCAGGTGTTGGGCGGCGGACCGCTGCCGGCGGATACAAAGGGCAGCGGCAGGTTGGAATTAGCCAACTGGATCGCGAGCAAAGACAATCCCCTCACCGCCCGCGTCATCGTGAATCGAATCTGGCAGGGCCATTTCGCGCGCGGGATCGTATCTACCCCGAACGATTTTGGAAGCCGCGGGGCCGCTCCCAGCAACCAGGCGTTGCTGGATTACCTCGCTTGGAAATTAGTGGATGGCGGGTGGTCTATCAAATCCCTGCACAAGGAAATTCTCTTGTCGCATGCGTACCGGCTCTCTTCGGCGGGTTCGGCGGCGAATGAAGATGTGGATCCGGAGAATGCCTTCATCTGGCGGCATTCGCGGGTGAGGCTTGACTCGGAACAGATTCGCGATTCCCTTTTAGCCGATTCGCAACTGCTGGACCGCACGCCCGCAAAGGCGCATCCGTTTCCGCCGGAGAGCGTGTGGAACTACGAGCAGCAGAATATGTTCTCGCCGAATCACGCGGATTACGAAACGGACCGGCGAACGGTCTATCAGATGGTGCAGCGCACGGTTCGCAGCCAATACTTCACGCTCTTCGATGGTCCTAACATCAACATGAGCACAGACCAGCGGGGAGCCAGTCTGACGCCATTGCAAGCGCTGTATTTCATGAACGCGCCGTTCCCGCGGCGCTGCGCCACGAATCTGGCGTCGATTCTGACGAGCAAGGAAGCGCCGGAAAAGGACATGGTTCAACAGGCGTTCCTCACAATCTATGGCCGTCCATCCAGCCAGGCCGAAATGGACCGCTCCCTGGGGTTCCTGCACAGTGCGGCGGATTCGTACGCCACCCACGGTGCGGCGGAACCGAGTCCGAAACAGAAGGCCTTTGAGGATTTTCTCAAGGCGCTCTTTGCCAGCAACGAATTTATGTTTATCGAGTAACAGGAGAATTGGACACATGCTTAACCCGAACATCGGCACTTCGCGGCGAACCGTCATCCGGTCTCTGGCCAGCGCATCCATGCTTCTTCCGGGCTTGCTGCACGAGTTGATGGCGTCGGAGGCCAGCGATCCGCTGGCGCCGAAATCACCGATGTTTCCGGCTAAGGCCAAGCGGGTAATTTTCCTCTACATGAGCGGCGGCGTATCGCAGGTGGATACATTCGATCCCAAGCCGAAGCTCACCGCGGACCACCACAAACGCTATAAGAAGGACTTCCTCCACGCCAGCCCATGGGGTTTCAAAAAGTACGGTCAGGCCGGTACCGAAGTGACGGATCTGTTTCCGCACATCGGTTCCATGATGGACGACATCTGCCTGATCCGGTCGATGCACAACGACATTCCGAATCATGAGCAGGCGATTATGCAGGTGCATGGCGGGTCGGCCGTTCAGCCGAGGCCGAGCATCGGTTCCTGGGTGAGTTACGGCCTGGGGACCATGAGCAAGGATCTGCCGTCGTACGTCGTGCTGGCCCCGGAGGTGCCCTATGCAGGAGGCGCGGCGTGGGATTCCAATTTTCTGCCGGCGTTTCACCAGGGTGTTCGCGTGATTCCCGGACAGGAAGCGATTCCGAACATGACGCGCGCCGGCTACGCCGATATTCAGAACATGGACCTGGGGCTGATTAACTTTTTCAACAAGCGGCACTTGGAGCAGCATGATGCGGATCGCACACTGGCCACGCGGATTAAGACATTCGAGACCGCTTACGGCATGCAGCGCGAAGCGCCCGAAGTCTTCGACATCAGCAAGGAATCCGACGCAACGCTGAACATGTACGGCGTTGACCGGAATACCAAGAAGGGAATTGGCTGGATGTGCCTGGTGGCGCGGCGCCTGGCCGAGCGCGGAGTCCGGTTCGTGGAAGTGATTGATGGCGGGTATGACAAGTACACCAATTGGGATGCTCATCTCAACATTCGCATGCATGAGCCGCTTGCCAGGAAGTCCGACCTGCCGGTTGCCGGTTTAATCAAGGATCTGAAGTCGCGCGGCATGTTGGAGGACACCGTCGTCGTCTGGACCAGTGAGTTTGGCCGCAAGCCCGGCGATGGATCGCCCGATGAGGAGGGCCGTACGCATTGGTCCACGGCGTATTCTTCGTGGGTGGCAGGCGGCGGTTTTAAGGGCGGAATGGTGTATGGGTCGACCGATGAATACGGATATACGGTTGCTTCGAATCCCGTTCATATTCATGATTTCCAGGCCACGCTCCTGAACCAGATGGGGCTGGATCATACGAAGCTGACGTTCCGCCACACCGGGCGGGACTTCCGTTTGACCGATGTTTCCGGCCGAGTGATTAAAGAGCTGGTGAGTTGATGCTCCAGGGTTGGAGCAGCCGGACCAGGGGTCCGGCGCGGACGTGGGCGTCCGCCGTCCTTTTTGCCGGCGCATTGTTTGGGCAATATCCGGCGCACTGGTGGACTCCGGTGCCGGAGGCGAACAAGCCCGCTTGGGAGATTCTGCCGCAAGCTGCAAAACCGGGTGAAGTGATTCTTTCGAAGCGAAACGAATTGGGGATCCTGTCGAACTTTGCTGCGACTCCGTTTACGCTGCACGGCAAACGCTATGCGAGCGTGGAGGGCTTCTGGCAGATGATGCTTTATCCCGAGGGTTCCGCCGATCCGAGGGCTGGGCGTACTTGGAAATACAGCCGCGACGAAGTGGCGCAGATGACCGCGTTCGAAGCAAAGAACGCCGGTGCACTAGCGGAAGAAAACATGAAGACGCTCAATATCGATTGGGTGACCTTTGAAGGAAAGCGCATGAAGTACTGGTCAATGGAGAAAGGCGAGCATTACGCCCTGATTGTCGCCGCCATGCGCGCCAAGCTGGAGCAAAATCCCAAGGTGAAGGAAGTATTGCGTTCCACGGGAACTCTCATTCTTCGCCCCGACCATTTCCAGGAAGAAAATCCGCCCGCTGAATGGCGCTATTACCAGATTTGGATGGATCTTCGAAGCGAGTTGGCTCGCTGATTCGAACTATGAAACGAACTCTTACCGTACGGCTCTCTGGTGGAATGCTTGCCCTGCTGGGCGCGTGGACCGCCTACACGCAAGGCCCGCTGAGCGTGAAGCAGCTGAAGGACAACCTCTACATCATCGAAGGAACTTCGAACGGTGCCTCGGACGCAGGCAACATCGCAGTGTATGTCACTGGCGACGGCGTCATTCTCGTCGACGACCGCTTCGACGCCGACTACCCGCAGGTAATGGCCGCGGTGACCAAAATCACCAGTCAGCCGGTGAAGTATGTGATCAACACCCATCACCACGGCGATCATACCGGGAGCAATGCGAAGATGCTGCCCACAGCGGAAATCATCATGCAAGCGAACGCCCGCCGGCACATGGTTGAGAAGGACATGCCGGGCGTGCCGCGCATCACATTTACGAAGGAGTCGTCCGCGTTTCTCGGCGGCAAGGAAGTCCGTGCCATTTATTACGGGCGCGGCCACACGGATGGCGACATCGCCGTCTACATTCCCGAGCATAAAGCCGTGCATCTGGGCGACCTGCTGGCGGGAACCAGGGGCGTGACCAATCCCGTGATGGACTATAGCTCCGGCGGGAGCATCAATGCGTGGCCGTCCACACTCGATGGCGTTTTGAAGCTGGATCTCGCTATCGTCATCCCCGGACACGGGAGCGTGATGGACAAGGCGGGACTGCAGGCGCACCGGGACAAAGTGGAGGCGATCCGCGGTCGGGTGAGCGGGCTGATCCGCGAGAAGAAATCCAAGGATGAAATATCGAAACTGCTGGTGAGCGAGTTTGACTACAAGCCCATCAACCTGCGCGGCCTGGATGGAATGCTGATGGAGTTGAAGAATTAGAAAGCCTTGCGACTCGCCACAATCGGTTTGATTCTTCGCGTATGGCTGGTGGGCACGGGCGGTCCTGAACTGACTCCCAACCGCGCCGGTATCGCGACACTTGTCAACGCCGGGGACCAGAATCTTCTTTTCGATGTGGGACGCGGCGCGCTGGACGGCATCTATTCCTGCCGCATCCGGCCTCAGGATGTCTCGAGGGTGTTCCTGACTCATCTTCATAACGACCACATCGAAGGGCTGCCGACCCTCTGGATGACGCCGTGGTTTCTCCTGGGCCGCAAGCAGAATTTGCAAGTATGGGGGCCACCGGGCACGCGAGAAATGATTGAGGGAATGCGACGGATGTACGGCCATGACCTGGAAAAGCGCGCCAACGCGGTATTCAAGCGTGAGTACCTCGATATCGAAGTTCATGAGATCGCGGCCGGCGTAGTTTACTCGGCTGGAGGCGTGAAGGTCACCGCGATTCCTGTGGAACATCACGACGGCAATCCCGCCTTCGCGTATCGCGTGGAAGAGAGCGGACGTTCGGTATTGCTGACCGGCGATACAACGCTGACGGATGGTCTTCTCAGTGCGTCAAAGGGAGTGGATGTTTTGATTTCGAACGTTGCGGCGGGCAGTCAAGCCCTGGAGAGCTCCGGGGCTATCGATCCTATCTTGAATAAGCTGATGCGGCCGGAGCAGGCGGCAACTCTCTTCAGGACAGCTTCTCCGCAGCTTGCCGTCTACAGCCATATTGTCAAGAAAGAACTGCCGGATGCCGCCGTGCTGGAGCGGACTCGCAAGGCCGGATACGCGGGCCGGCTGCAAATGGGCGAGGACGGTATGAAGATCACAATCGGCGACAAGATTCAAATCGATCCACCGCTTCCCCGCACTTCGCTACCTGACTTTGACAGTCCGAGGGCCATCTTTTGAGGATCGCCGGCACGTTGATTTCTTGCGCTGTGATGTTGCATGCCTCGCCGTCTGAAGTCGTCCGGCAATACTGCGTGGGCTGTCATAACGAACGCAACTCCACGGCGGGCATCAACCTGAATACAGGCCTTTCGAATGTTCCGGCGAATGCGGAAGTTTGGGAGAAAGCCATCCGGAAGCTGCGTGCCGGGACGATGCCTCCGAAAGGAATGCCGCGTCCGGACCGCACGATACTCGATGGACTGACAGTGTTTCTCGAAACGTCGATCGACGCGGCGGCCGTTACGCCCGATCCCGGACCGTCTATCCTTCGCCGGCTGAACCGCGCTGAATACGGCGCCGCGATTCGGGACATTCTCAGCCTGAATGTAGATGTATCGGCGTTGCTACCGGCGGACGATGCAAACCACGGGTTCGATAACAATGCCGATTCGCTGCGGGTCTCTCCCGCGCTTTTAGAAGGCTACCTCGCCGCGTCACGGAAGATCAGCCGCCTGGCAGTCGGAGATCCCGCCGTGGCTCCGGCATTTTCCACTTATCGTGTACGGCCCGATCTGGGACAGGATCACTACATCGAGGGTCTGCCGCTGGGAACGCGCGGCGGCGTACTGGTAGAGCACAACTTCCCGCTCGATGGCACTTATGTTTTCAAGACCCGGCTGGCGCTCAATACTTCAGCCAAGGTCCGCGGCCTCGATTTTGAACATCAGTTTCTTGTCACGGTGGACGGCGTCAGAATCCATCAGGCTGCCGTGGGAGGGCCTGCCGACGAAGAGGCCGCCGCCGTCAGCCCGCCCGCTTCCGAGGTGAAGATTCTCAAGCGGCTCGAGGTTCGTGTTCCCGTTAGCGCTGGTCCCCATTTGGTGGGAGTCTCATTCATCCGGAAGACCGCGGCGCAGGAGGATGGTTACCTGCAGCCTTGGCTGCGCAGCAATCTGGATACACAGGAGCAGCGCGGTATCCCCCTGGTGGAATCCATCAGTATCGGCGGACCCTTTGCAGTAACGGGCTCCGGCGACACGCCGAGCCGCCGCAAAATCTTCGTTTGCCGGCCCACTGGGTCCAGCGACGAGATCGCGTGCGCCAAGAAGATCATTGCCGCGGTAGCGAGGCGAGCATACCGCCGGCCCATCACCGAAGCCGATCTGGAAGCGCCGCTCAGTTTCTATCAGTCCGGAAAAGGCTTTGAGCCGGGCATCGAGAATGCGATCCGGTTTCTGTTGACCAGCCCGGAGTTTCTATTCCGCATCGAGAGATCCGCGCAACCGGTGAGCGATCTGGAGCTGGCCTCCCGTCTGTCGTTCTTTCTCTGGAGCAGCGTTCCCGATGATGAGTTGATTCAAATCGCGGGTCAGGGAAAGCTAAAGGATCCAGCGATTCTGGAAAAGCAGGTTCGCCGCATGCTTGCCGATTCGCGTTCGCATGCGCTGGCTACCAACTTCGCCGGGCAATGGCTTTACCTCCGAAATCTCTCCGGTGTGACCCGCGACACGAAGTTGTTTCCTTACTTTGATGACAATCTGCGGCAGGGTTTTCGCCAGGAGACGGAGATGTTCTTTGACAGCATCGTGCGGGAAGACCACAGCGCGCTGGATCTCTTACGCGCCGACTATACATTTGTGAACGACCGCCTCGCCAGACATTACGGCATCCCCAATGTACGCGGGAACTATTTCCGGCGAGTCACCATTCCTGGCGAACAACGCCGTGGCCTTTTGGGACAGGGCAGCGTACTTACGGTCACGTCTTACGCCACTCGAACGTCTCCCGTACTGCGCGGCAAATGGCTACTCGATAACGTTCTGGGAACTCCCGTTCCGCCGCCTCCGCCAAACATACCGGCATTGGCGGAGAACCATTCCGGTATCACTCCGCGGTCCGTGCGCGAGCGCATGGAGGAGCACCGCAAGAACCCGGCGTGCGCTTCCTGTCACGACATTATGGACCCCATCGGCTTCTCACTCGAGAACTTCGACGCGACCGGCGCGTGGCGGTTTCGCAGCGAATCGAATGCCCCGGTGGATGCATCCGGCGTCCTGGTGGATGGCACGAACGTGAATGGACCCGCCGCCCTCACAAAGGCGCTGCTGGACCGCCCGGAGACGTTCGCCACTACGTTCACGGAAAAATTGATGACGTACGCGCTGGGCCGGGGCCTGGAGTATTACGACATGCCGTCCGTCCGCCGCGTAGTTCATACATCGTCGGGCAATGACTACCGCATGTCATCGATCCTTCTCGGAATCGTCAGAAGCGCGCCGTTTCAAATGAAACGCACAGGAAACCGCTGATCATGAGTTTCATAACGAAGCAACATCTGAACCGCAGAACTTTATTGAAGGGACTGGGAGTTTCGGTAGCCCTTCCGCTGCTCGATTCCATGGTCCCGGCGTTGACCGCGCAAGCCGCGACGGCGGCCAAGCCGGTAAAGCGCCTGGGCTTCGTATACGTTCCACACGGCGCCATCATGGAGAAGTTCACCCCCGCCGTGGAAGGCGCAGACTTTGCGTTCAGCCCGATTCTACGGCCTCTGGAGCCATTTCGCGACCGCGTAGTGGTAGTCAGCGGTCTCGCCCACAAGACGGCCGACAACGCCGGTGTCCACTCCATGAGTCCGCCCACCTGGTTGAGCGGAGTGCGGCCGAGTGCGAAAGACGCGGGTGTCCGCGCCGGCGTCACCGTGGACCAAATCGCCGCCCAGAAGATAGGACAGGGCACGCAGTTCCCTTCCCTCGAGCTGGCCACGGAAGACCACTCCGGTTTAATCGGCTCGTGCGACGGCGGCTACAGTTGCACCTACATCAATACGCTCTCCTGGCGTACGCCGACTACCCCGCTGCCAATGGAGATCAATCCCCGCGTTGTGTTTGAGCGCCTGTTCGGAGAAGGGGGGACGCCGGAACAGCGCGTTGCCCGACTCCAGCAGGACCGCAGTATTCTGGACGCGGTAACGCGGCAGGCCGGCCATTTGAAGATGAGTCTGGGCGCGCAGGACGGCGCAACCATGACGCAGTACCTCGATAATGTTCGCGAGATCGAGCGGCGCATCCAACTGGCCGAAAAGCAGACCGGCAGACAGGGGAAGACGCCCGACGCGCCTATCGGCATCCCCGAATCCTTTGAAGACCACATCAAGCTGATGTTCGATCTACAGGTGCTGGCGTTCCAGGCGGACCTCACGCGCGTCTCCACGTTCATGATGGCAAGGGAACTCAGCCAGCGCACCTATCCGCAGGTCAACGCGCACGACCCGCACCACTCCGTCTCGCACCACGAGAACAACCCTGAAAAGATCGAGACGTTGACGCGGATTCAGAACTACCATATGCAGATGTTCGCTTACTATCTCGACAAACTGCGTACCACCGCCGATGGCGACGGATCGCTGCTGGACCATTCCATGATTCTCTACGGCAGCAACATGAGCAGCAGCAATCTGCACAATCATTTTCCGTTGCCCACGGTACTGGTTGGTGGTGGATCGGGCCAGCTGAAGGGGAACCGGCACATGAAGTACGCCAATCACACGCCGATGACGAATCTGCTGATGACCATGCTCGGCAAGCTTGACATCCAGATGGATAAAGTTGGCGACAGCACAGGTATGCTGGCGGACCTGTAGGGAGGCAACAGAATGCAAGTTCCACTCTACGCAGGGTTCCTGCTGGCGCTCACGCTCCTCGATGCCGTGAAGCACGGCGACACAACAGCTACCGAGGCTCTGCTGAAGCAGGGCGCGGACGTCAACCAGAAGGAACAGGATGGAACCACAGCCCTGCAATGGGCCGCGCATCGAAATGACACGAAAGCGGCGGATCTGCTCCTCCGCGCAGGCGCCAGCGCCGCGGCAAGGAACGCCTACGGCACGACGGCAATAACCGAGGCGGCGGGTCAGGGCAATGCGGCAATGCTTGCGATGCTGCTGAAGGCGGGCGCCGACGCGAACACGGCATCTGCGGAAGGCGAAACGGTGTTGATGACGGCGGCGCGGGCCGGGAATGCGGATGCGGTTCGTACTCTCATCGAACACGGCGCGCAGGTGGACGCACGCGAAAGTTGGAAGAATCAAACGGCGCTGATGTGGGCGGCCGCGGGAAATCATGCAGCCGTAGTTCAGATTCTGATCGACCACAAGGCCGACGTAAACGCGCGCTCCACGGTTTGGCCTGAGGAAGCGAAGCGTCCCTCTAACGGCAATCTGGTTTCGAAGCGTCCCAAAGGCGGCTTGACGCCCCTGCTCTATGCAGCGCGCGAGGGTGCTCTTGAAGCTACCCACGTGCTGGTTAAGGCAAGCGCCAATCTGAACATGGCCGAGCCGGACGGAATTACTCCGTTGATCATGGCCATCATCAACGGCCATTACGAGGTCGCTGCCTTCTTGCTTGACTCAGGCGCGGATCCGAACACTGCCGACAAGTGGGGGCGCACTGCACTCTACGCCGCAGTCGACATGCATTCACTGCAACCTTCCGCCACGCGGCCCGCACCCAGGAACACTGACAAGCTGAATGGACTCGACGTGGCAAAGCTGGCGCTGAGCCGAGGCGCCAAGCCGAACACTCAAATGGTGGATGCAACGCCAGGCCGCAGCCTTTCCGATGACTCCGATCCAGTGCTGCGCGCGGGTACGACGCCATTTCTCAGGGCGGCCAAGACGGGCGATCTTGCGGCGATGCGCATGCTGCTGGAGAATGGCGCCGATCCGAAGATGACCACGAAGGATCAGACCACGGCACTGATGTCGGCCGCGGGCTTGGGTTGGAAATACGGAGACAGCATCATTCCTGAGGCGGATGCACTGGAGAGCGCCAGGCTCTGTGTGAAGTTGGGCCTCGATGTGAACGCCGTGAATGAGAAGGGCCAAACTGCGCTCCACGGTGCCGCCGATCGAGGGGCGGACCGGATCGTGCAGTTTCTGGCGGACAACGGCGCGCGGTTGGATGTCAAGGATAAGAAGGGCATGACGCCTTTGACTCTGGCAACCGGAAGCGATAGCTATGGGCATCCCGGTTATCCCGGCACGGAAGCGCTGCTCCGCAAGCTGATTGCCTCGCAGGCCAGCGGTACCGGCGGCTCAGAAAAGTAGTTTGATTCCCAGTTGAGCCTGGCGCGGATCGCCCAGTCCGCTGGTTAACGTGCCGTCGAAGTTGAACAGCAGATTGCCGTTTTGTGGCTGTTTCAGATTCTTGCTGTTGAACAGGTTGAACGTATCCAGCGCGCCTTCCAGCCGGAAGCGCTCACCCAGACTCCATCGTTTGGAGACGCGAAAATCAAGGGATGTGAATGCATTGTCCTTCCTTACGGTGTTGCGCTTCACTACTGTCCCGTTGGCCAGCAGCACGGAATGATTCGACCCATCAACGGATGTAGGCTGCGCCGAGTGCGCGCTGAAGCGCGGCGATAGTTCGATTCCCCAAGGAGCCAGATAATATCCGAACGCATTGAAGCGATGGCGCTGGTCCCGCGCGGAGTAGTTGTATTCCGGTTTGAAATCATTGGCCACGCGATAGTAATAATTGAAGGGATCGCGCTCCTGGTCGTCGTCTGAGAAGTCAGTGGAGAGCTGGTAGTTCCACTGGAACTGGAACTTGTTGGAATATTGCTTCACCATGCCGACAGTCCAACCCCGGAACAACGATTTGGCCGACGATTCCACTACCGTAAGCTGCCCGATGCCGTTCTTGCCGTCTGCCCCCAAGCCTGTAGACCAGGGTGAGCCGAACACTGCGTCGTTGCGGTCCACAAAACGGGTGATGTGGACTCCCTTCGCATAACTGAAAGCGCTGTACAGTTTGAGCTTCGGAGTAAGAGCCTGCTCTACCGTGGCCGACCATGTGTACGTTCGCGGATTACCGTAATTCTTATCGAAGACGAATACCTGCGGATGATCCGGGGTGCCGGAACCGGCGTCGGGCACAAGTGATGTGTAGGCCGGCGGCGTCAATCCGAAACCGTTAAACGTGGAGTCCCGATAGATGTTCTGGCCCACGGAGCCGTTCGTGGTGCGGCTGCTCGCCAGTTCCAGCCCGGGAGTCCGCGCATAGAAGATACCGCCGTTGACGCGAATCACCGTGTTCCCCTTGCCCTTCGGGTCCCACGTAATGCCGAGCCGCGGCTGCCACTGCTTCAACTCCGATGGAATTTCTCCCGTGGACGGAAAGCCGGGCTTTCCGATGAAGGCCGAGTAAAATACTTTCGACGGCGGCGTGATTACCGACGGCTCAATCTGCCCTTCCCAACGGAGCCCGTAACTCAGCACCAGGTTGCGCTTGATCTGCCACTTGTCCTGCACGAAGAAGGCCGGCTCCAGTTGCGGAATGGACTGCGTCCCAGCGTCCTGCACCGACTTCCCACCGACTCCCGCGAATTGCAAGAACAGCAGCAGCGGGCCGTTGATGGAACTGCCCGCCGGACACGCTCCCAGATTGCTGGTGGCGCCATTCGAGCACTCTACATACTTCGGTCCGATATTGACGTAATTCATGAAGCCCTGCACACTGCTGAAGATGTATCTTCCGTTGGCGAAACCAATGAAGGTCTGTGTGGTGCTGGTGCGGTTGAATTCGAAGCCGAACTTGAAGTTATGCGCACCGTGGATGATGGAGAGATTGTCGTTGATCTGGAAACGCGTGTCGTGGTCGGCCACGGGAATGAAAAACGGCTGGCCGAAGCGGTATCCGGCAAAGCTGACGCCCGTGTCCGGAAAAGGCCGGCTCTGGCCGGGAAGCTGCGGGCCGTTATATTCGCGAGGCCGGTCTTCGCGCGAAAACTGCGCACGAAACTCATTCAGCATTCCAGGAGACAGCGTGGTGTTGACAGAGCCGTTGATGGTGTTGGCGAAGTCGCGTTCGATAGCGTTGGCGCTAACGGCATACGGATCGACGTCAAAAGTTCCGTTCACCTGGCGTGAGTTGGAATAGTTGTAGCGCAGTGTGACGAAGTGCTTGGAACTGGCGTTCCAATCCACCTTGCCCAACGCCGCTTGCGCATCGTTCGTCCGTTTGATGGGGCCATTCTCGCCAGGGTCGCCGAGTTTCGTCGCAAAGAAGTTGACCAGAACCGGGTCAATGCGTGCGAGGTTATTCTGCTTGGTCTGGCGGAATACCTGCTGATCGTAGGCTGCGAAAAAGAAGAGTTTGTCATTTTTGATTGGCCCTCCCACAGTCCCGCCGAATTGCTCCTGCGAGAATCCACTGATGCGGGTCCCATCGGACTGCCGCGACGTGAGGCCCGTCCATTTTTGAAATTCGTGCGCCGTTCCGTGCAATTTGTTGGTGCCTGACTTCGTCACCACGTTGATGAAACCGCTGGAGCTGCGCCCAAACTCCGCCGGTGCGCCATCGGCGACCACTTGAAATTCCTGCACTGCATCCAGATTCACAGTGAACGGTGGACGCTGCCCTCCGCGCTGTTCGCCGAAGAACGGATTGTTGTTGTCCGCGCCGTCGATCGAAACGTTATTGTTGATTCCCTTCTGGCCGTTGATGGAGATTTCGTTGCCGTCCGGCCCCTGCACGATGGACACGCCGGGCGTCAATGTGACGAAGTCCAGAAAGTTGCGGCCGTTGTTGGGTAGGGTCTTCAACGACTGGCTGTCGATGTAGGTGGACCGTTCCACCCGGCTGGTCTCAATGACCGGAGCGTCAGCAGACACCGTGACCGTCTCGGTGGTTGAAGCAACGCTCAACACAAGCGGAAGGCTAATGGACTGGCCAACGGTCAGATTGATTCCATCGCGAACCAGGGTTCCGAAGTTCGGAGCCTTGACCGTGATCTTGTAGCTGCCAAGCGGGAGCAAGAGGCCCCGGAATCGTCCTTCGTCATCGGTAGCCAACTCGCGTGTGAAGTTCGTTCCGGTATTTACCAGCGAAACGGAAGCATTAGGAAGACTTCGTCCGCTGCTATCGCTGACAGTGCCTTCAATCGACCCGGTAGTTGCCTGGGATTGTCCAAATGCCAGGCCGGAAATAAGGCAAAATACAATCGCGAAAACGGATATCTTTGCCATGGAGTTCCCTCTCTCGACTATTCGATATATTGGAACGACTTTGTAACATATACGAAAGATGCAAGGTGGTGGCCGCGGTGCGATACATCCGCTCAAGACCGTTCTACAGGGCTCCCTTGCCGATGACAGGAAACTAACTTGTAGCAGAGAATGGAAGCAATTGCAATGCGTATATCACTAGCCAACAATGGCTTTCATTGACAACACATGAGACCCCAATTTCTGATTTCCTTCGACGAGTACATTTGCCTCGGCCGAGGAAGGATGGAGGCCTTTTGTGAAAAATCGCCAGGCCAGATCCTGGGGAATTACGGTTCTGGAAAACGGTTCGCGAGGACCGGCTTCCACCAGCCGCCACGATGCATCTTCACGAAGTAGCACCCAGCTTCCGCCACACTCGCCTGAAACATCAAACTGCAAAAACGTGCCGATTGGAGCCGGAACGGTCCGGTAGTGATAGGGCAATGCACGCAGGAAGCAGTCGAGCACGGGATGATAAAGTTCCCGCGTCATGATGCCAGGACGGTCTACCGCAAGTCTGATCTGCTGCTGATGATGCCAGCGTTCCGTTAACTCCCGCGCGGTATCGAACCAATTGAGAGACTGGTCCTCACCCGCCCAACTCACCGCAAAGACCGCCGGCGAAAACGGGTCCAGGGAGAGATGGAAGTCCACGCTCGCGCGTGATGCAAATTCCATGAGGGAAATGAGGACCTCGGGGCTGAGGCGGCCGTATAGCGCGACGCCTTCCTGGTTCAGGCGGTTAATAAAATTCACAAGATCCAATTCCGACTGGATGACCGGGGCTTCGCCAAAGTACCCGTCTCTTACGATGGAAAGCTTTCGCAGTTGCGTGTCCAGAAGGTGCGCCGCCACATCCTTTACCTTCCACTTGGGTGCAATTGTCTGCGCTCCCCACTCCGAGGGCGTCAGGGATTGAAGCAACTCGACCAAGCAGCGTTCCAATTTCGAAAACAGATGGGCCGTTAAGATAGGTGGCAGATCAGGCGCGGGTGGTTGCATTGCAGTATTCCTTGGAACTTGAGGCTGATAAGATTTTCACATGCGCGATAAGCTGATTGGCGTCTTTCTTGCGATCTTCTGCGGTGCGCTGATCACAACAGCGCAAGAAGTTCACCCCGCGATTACTCCCACTGACAGAATGGGCCAAGGGTGGTGGGCAGACAGGCACCAGCACGTCCTGGACCAAGTCAAATCCAATACCAACGCCAGCCTCATTCTTCTCGGCGATTCCATCACGCAGAACTATGAGAAGAGCAAGGCGCCGGATGAGAATTTTCAGCCGACATGGAAGCGCTTCTACGCGCCGCGCGGCGCAATCAACCTCGGTTTCAGCGGCGACCGTACGGAACACGTACTGTGGCGCCT
>JBDUEM010000096.1:0-24859 GCA_040002435.1 Bryobacteraceae bacterium | reverse complement strand
GCTTGGGTTTGGTCGCTGACCTGATGCGAACGCCCGAGGACGGCAGGATCAAGCTATTCGTCACCAGCAGCGCATTAAGGTACCGGCGCGCGCACCCGGCATTATTTGAAACCGGTTCGTACCATCCCGTCGAAGCCACCGGGAAAGGTAAGCAACACGTAGTCGGATTTGCACGGAAACAAGGGGCTACAGTGGCGATTGCGGTTGCCGGCAGATTCTTTCTCAGGCTCTCATCAGATGCTTGGAAATCAACTGTACTTCGTCTCCCCAAGAGCGCGCATGCGCAAGAATACGTGGATGTGATGACGGGTCGAACGCTGCAGACAAGACACGCGGACGGCGATCTGGTAATTTCAGCAGAAGACGTCTTCCGGGACCTCCCGGTAGCGCTATTGGAAGCAACGGTCTAACGGGCCAAGGGCGGCCGTGGGTTAGGACACAATCTTCTTGCGGACGGCATACAGCACGATCTCCGCCGTATTGTGCAGGTTCAGCTTCTGCATGAGGTGAGTCCGATGTGTCTCCACCGTATAGGGACTGATCTTGAGCACTTCGGCCACTTCCTTATTGGATTTGCCCTCGGCGAGCAATTGAAGAACTTCCCGCTCGCGTTCCGTGAGTAACTCATAGGAATCTTCGAGGCCTCTATGTTGGAGTTGACGGACGTAATCCTCGGCCAGCGTTTGCGCAATGGCAGGGCTAAAAAATGAGCGGCCCATCGCCACGGCCCGCACGGCGCTAAGCAGATCCGCCTGGACCGCGTCTTTCAGAAGATACCCTTTCACTCCGGCAGTCAACGCTCGAACAAGGAACTCTTCGTCCGCATACATGCTGAGGATGATAATTTTGATATCCGGATCGCGCCTGAGAATCTGTGCGGCGGCATCGATTCCGTTTAACTGCGGCATGGCTATGTCAGTAACGACGATCGATGGGCTCAATTGCTCCGCGAGGCGAACCAATTCCCTGCCGTCGGACGCCTCCCCCGCAATTTCGATGTCCGTCTGCCTCTCGAGCAGCGATTTCAGGCCGGCCCTGACGATATCGTGATCGTCTGCGATCAAAATTTTTATGCTCAAACGGCAACCTCTTTCGGAATTGGGATCTCACAGCGTAGCTGAGTCCCTCGGGAAGGCCGGGAATCGAACTGGACACGCCCCCCCAATTCTCGCACCCTCTCTTCGATGTTCAGCAATCCCAGGCCGCGGCCTCGTGCCTGCTGAACGTCAAAGCCTTTTCCATCGTCTTCCACCGTCAAACAGAGCATATCCATTCCGCCGTGGAGTGTTACGCGAATGAGTCTCGCCTGAGCATGCCGAGCGGAATTCGTCAGGGACTCCTGCACTACGCGGTAGATACATGTCCTGTACTCTTCCGGAAGATCCACGATTTCCCCATCCAATTGCAGATCTACCGGTACACCGCTGCGCCGGCTGAATTCCCGCGCCTGCCAGCGGAGCGCAGGCACCAGGCCAAGTTCGTCCAATACCGAGGGACGGAGCCCGGAAGAGATGTTTCGAACCGCGCGGAGTGTTTCCTGATTCAGTTTCTTCGCCTCTTCGACGTGGGTAATAATCTGCTCGTCGCGTGAAGGCAATAGCTCTTCGATGTTGCCGAGTTCCATGCTTAGCGCCGTCAGCATCTGCCCAACCTGGTCATGCAGTTCACGCGAAAGACTGCGGCGTTCATCCTCCTGTGCTTTGCCCAGCTTATGGGATAGATTCCGTAATTCGCCCGCATTTCGTTCGATCTCCGCCAGGTGAGTTGCCGCGGCCGCCTCCAGGGAACGAGTTCGCACAATACTGAAGAAAGCCACTACGGCACCCAGCACCAGGGCAAATCCCGCGATCTGCCGCAAGGCAGACTTGAGGTCCTCCTGGGTCTGAAGAATTTGCTCCTGCCTGGTCAGCGTCTGCCTGGCGCTTACTTCCCCGACTTTTTCCGCTGCCGCCAAAACGGCATCGCGGTAGGGCACAACGGATCGCCGTAAGAAGGCGCGTCCCTGCAGGCCCTTTTCACTTGGAGTCCATTGGAAGATAGGCTCCATCGAACGCCAATATTTCAGGATGGCCTCATGTAGTCCGGCGCTCGTTTCCAGGTTCTCGGTCTGCACCGCGGTTTCCAGCGAGGCCACGTCTTTTTGAATGGCGGTCCGGAGTTCTTCCAGCGATTGCCGTTCATTGGCAGCCGCCTCCGGGGAAGGCTCCAAAAGATAGTCGCGAACCAGGATAGCGGTCTGATAAAGTTCTGACCGCAGTTGATTTAGCAGCCGCCGATTGTCACGTTCCCCTTGCTGAATTATCGAAACTTCCCGGTAGACCTGCCCCATTCGGGAGTGAAGGGCGACGGCCGATAACGCAATCAGCAACAACAACGCGCCAAAACCGATCAACAGAAATGGCCATGTTCGCATTCTCATAAAGCACGCATTCTAGCAGTTCTTGGCATTGGGCTAAGTGTACTGCTCAGAGACTTATCTCTTCGTCCTCAGATCATCCCTTAGGGACGCCAGATTCGCTTCGAAAAGGCAGTTTTCCATGGATTTCTGTCTGCGAAGGAACTAACATTGATGGCAGTAGCACACTTAGCTGGACCGAATCTTCTGGAGGCGTTCGCCGACGGGGCACCCGAGGCATTTCATATGGACCGTTATCTCTGTATTCACGGGCACTTCTACCAACCACCACGGGACAATCCGTGGCTGGAAGGGATTGAACTTCAGGACTCGGCTTATCCATATCACGACTGGAACGAGAGAATCACTGCCGAATGTTATGCGCCGAACAGCGCTTCCAGGATCATGGATGGCGCCGATCGGATCAGTGCCATCGTCAATAACTACGCGCGAATCAGCTTCAATTTCGGGCCGACCCTGCTGGCCTGGATGGAACAACATAGCGCCGGCGTATATCAGGCGATTCTGGACGCTGACCGGCAGAGTGAGGAGCGGTTTTCGGGGCACGGTTCGGCGATGGCCCAGGCATACAACCACATCATCATGCCGCTCGCCAACGAACGGGACAAGAAAACTCAGATTATCTGGGGAATTCGCGACTTTGAACATCGCTTTAAGCGCAAGCCCGAAGGCCTTTGGTTGCCGGAAACAGCGGTGGATATAGACACGCTGGAACTTCTGGCAGCGGAGGGAATCAAATTTACCGTTCTCTCTCCATACCAGGCGAGCCACGCGCGTCCCATTGGCGGCAGAACGTGGTCAGAAGTGAACGGCGGGCGAATTGATCCGTCGACCGCCTATAAGATTCCCCTGCCTTCGCGCAGGAACATCGCGGCTTTCTTTTACGATGGCCCTATCTCGCGCGCTATTGCTTTTGAAGACCTCCTCGTACGTGGCGAAAACCTGGCGCACCGCTTACTCTCGGCCTTTTCAGGATCGCGCGGGCACGCCCAGCTCGTTCATATCGCCACCGATGGTGAAACGTACGGCCATCACCGCGCTCATGGGGACATGGCGCTCGCCTATGCGCTGGATTGCATGGAAGCAAGTCAGCAGGCAAAGCTTACAAACTACGGCGAGTTTCTGCAGAGCCATCCGCCCACTCACGAAGCAAGAGTATTCGATGGAAGCTCATGGAGTTGCGTGCACGGCGTAGAGCGCTGGAAGGCAAACTGCGGCTGCAATTCGGGAATGAACGGGAACTGGCACCAGCGTTGGCGCGCTCCGCTGCGGGATGCGCTCAACTGGTTGCGCGACGAACTCGCCGAGCGGTTCGACAAGCAGGGACAGGCGCTTTTTGCGGATCCATGGAAGGCGCGAGATGAGTATATCGCCGTCGTGCTGGACCGCTCCGCCGCATCCGTTGACGCTTTCCTGGAGGCCCATGCCAGGCATCCCCTGACGCCCGATGAGCAGGTGCGTGCATTGAAACTCATGGAAATGCAGCGCCACGCGATGTTGATGTTCACCAGTTGCGGGTGGTTCTTTGATGAGCTCTCCGGCATTGAAACCGTACAGATCCTGCAATACGCCGCGCGCGCTCTGCAGCTTGGCGAGGAACTGCTTGGCGATGGACTCGAAGATTCCTTCATCGCCCGGCTGGAGAAGGCCAAAAGCAATATGGAGGAGCATTCCGACGGCAGGGAAATCTATGCGAAATTTGTGAAGCCGGCCATGGTAAATCTGGAAAAAGTCGGCGCGCACTATGCCATCAGTAGTCTTTTCGAGGAGTTTCCGCCAGAGAGCAGGATCTACGCCTTCGATGTGGAGCGGGAGGCGTTTTACATCCGGCAGGAGGGGAAAGCGCGCCTCGCCATGGGCCGCGCAAAGATCACTTCCTGCATCACACGAGCTTCGGAAACGGTTAGCTTTGGGGTGCTTCACCTGGGCGATCAAAATGTGAGCGGAGGCGTCAGGGAATATCGCGGAGAAGAAGCCTACGAAGAGCTCGCCTCGGATATCAGATTCCACTTCGAGCGAGGCGATGTGCCGGAGGTAGTGCGCGCGGTGGATCGTAACTTCGGAACGGGCTCCTACTCGCTGAGGCTGTTATTCCGCGATCAACAACGCAAGATTGTCGGTTTGATCATGAAGAAGGCGCTGGCCGAGGCCGCGTACCTGTATCGGAATTTCTACGGCCAGTACTCTACCTTGGCGCGATTTGTGAACGAGTTGAACATTCCGTTGCCGCCACGTTTCCGGATGGCGGTGGAGTTCACTCTGCATGACGACATTCTGGCCGCCCTATCCGCCGATGAGCCGGACGTCAGTCGCGTGGAATCGCTGCTGGAACAAATACGGAGAACCGGCATTCCGCTGAATACGGTCACGCTGGAATTTGCTTTTCGGGCGACCGTGGAAAGGGCCGCTAACGGATTTAAGGAACATCCATTCGACGCGCAGCGTCTGCACTGTTTCCACGCGGCGATGACGATCAACGACATCCTGCCGTTTTCAGTCAATCTCTGGGCAGCGCAGAATATCTATCAACAGGGCCGGCACGCAGCGCTTAGAAACCTGAAGCACTCTCCGGCGTCTGAGGACCTCGCGGAATGGCGGTCGAGCGTCGATGCCCTGGGTGTGGCGCTGGGTTTCTATATCCATCCGCTTCCAGTGGAAGCGATTATTGAAAGCACCGCAACGCTTTAGCCAAACGGGCAGTTCCACACTTTTTCCGGCGTCTCCCAGCGCTTGGTCACATTTCATTGCATATCTCACCTATTCAAGGGATTGGTCTTTCCACGCGCGAATTTTAAAATAGTAATTGATAAGGAGGATCGCTGCATGACTAAGGAAAGAGAGGATCAATTCAAGAGATTCCTCGAGGCAAGGCGCGCGAAACTCCTGCTCGAAATAGCGGCGGAACGGGAGCGATTATCTGCACAGCACTATAGCGATCCGATGGATCATTCGCGGGGGCTCGCCGACCGGGAAATCGTCATGAATAATCTCGTTCGTTTGTTTGAAGCGCATGACGCTGCTGACCAGGCACTGGCCGAGATCCACGGCCAGACGTTCGGGGTCTGCGCCAGTTGCGGAAATGAAATCCCCACGAAGCGGCTGGAAGCGGTACCCTGGTCGCGCTTTTGCGTTTCCTGTCAGGAAATGGCGGAGCGGCAGGAGAGCGAGATTGGGTACTCCCTCCCAAACTAAGAAGATAGCGCCCTCTGTTGGCACGGGAAAACACACTGCGGCGGCATCTGTTGCCTCAAACCTTGGTATTCGAATTCACTCCTTTGCAAGCAATGAACCTGAGATCGGATGCAAGCCTATGTCAAATCTGAAAACAAAAGGGGTCAAGGTAGAGGCCGGCTGTGGGCCAGGGCACAATATTTCCATATTCCTGCCCGGTACTCAGGCGCATGGCGAACCGGACCCGCTGCGGCTGAAAAGTCTTCTGCAGGAGGCGGAGAGAAAGCTTTCTGTTCGCGGCTGCCGGCCGAGAGCGATTCGCGACCTGCTGGCACCGGTATACGAACTGCAGAGGCGGCCCGAATTGTGGCTTCATCAGGCAAAAGGACTTGCGCTGTTTCGTTCCGACAATCTGCTGCGCTATCACTCCGCACCGGCCGATGTGCCGGAATTGGTTGTTGTGCAGGATACGTTCTATCTCGATCCAGTGTTTCTGTTTGCCGAGACCATTCAACGATTTCTTCTTCTTGCCTTGAGCGAGAGCAAGGCGAGACTTCTGGAAGCCAATGCCGGCACACTCACGGAAATACCCGGCATGCTCCTTCCAGGCAATATCAGCGCCGGCGAGGGAGAGGCGGGGGAATCCGGCCATCCGACTGGTTCCGTACGGCCGCGCTGGACAACGATGCTTCGCCGCCGCCCGGATCTGAACCAGGCCCTGCTGACCTGGTTCCGGAAACTGGATCGGGCTCTGGTGTCGCGGCTGGAGGCGGAAAGGGCTCCTCTCATCCTGATTGGGGTGCCCCATCTCTGTCACATGTTCCGGAATGTCAGCCGTTCGCCGCAACTGCTTGCCGGAGAAATCCATGGCAGCCCGGAAGCCGTCACCGGCAAAGAGATATGGCAGCGATGCCGGGAAATTGCCACGGAGCATTTCCAAGCGCGCCGGCAAAAAACCGCGGACGAATATTTACGTCTCTGGCATACACAGCGGGCCTCCAACGATCTTCACGATATTGACGCGGCCGCGCGCCAAGGCAGGGTGGAAGCACTGTTCCTTGGAGTTCTTGATCCATCTTCCGCCGCCGAAGCGCGGCTGCGTTCTTCCAATGTCCCGCTCAACCTAAATCAGGATGCGGCAGACGCACAAACTTTGAACCTCGCCACGCTGAATACTTTCATGAGCGGGGGAACCATTTACGCAGTGGCACCAGATCAAGTCCCCGGTCGAGGTTCGGTCGCGGCTGTATTTCGCTATTAGGAGGCGTACAAAACGATGGGAACGGCCCAAAATTATCTAACTCAAAACTGGCAGATGTTCATTACACCGCTTTGCATTTTCTTTGTAGTATTCGGCCTGGGTTTTCTTGCCCGGCGGTTGTTGTTCCGGATGCTGGAAGGATGGGCCAAAAAAAGCAAGACCAAATTCGACGACATCCTGATTGTCGCGCTACGTAAGCCGTTCATCATCTGGGTCCTGCTGCTCGCGGTCCATCTGGCCACGCAGTCTTCCCAATTGCCGGCCCGGCCGGCAGCCCTCATCGCAAAAGTTCTTCTGGTCCTGTGGATCATTTCCTTTACGGTGGTGGCGTCGAAACTCGCCGCCTTGTTTACACGCGCCTACGGCCAGGGTCTCTCCAGCGCTCTTCCGGTCACAACGCTCACGCAAAACATCGCCAGCCTGGTGGTGGCAATGTTTGGCATCCTGATTCTTCTCAACGCGCTAGGCATCTCGATTACGCCGATTCTGACTGCCTTGGGAGTCGGCGGCTTGGCCGTTGCCCTGGCGCTGCAGGACACCCTCTCGAACCTCTTCTCCGGTTTCTACATCAGCGTTGCCGGCCAGGTGCGGCCAGGTGATTACGTCAAGCTGGATGGCGGACAGGAAGGCTACGTCACCGACATCAGTTGGCGCAGCACTACCTTGCGGGCGCTGGCGAATAATTTGATCGTCGTGCCGAATGCCAAGCTCGCGCAGGCGATCGTCACCAATTATCACCTTCCCGAGAAACGGATGTCGCTGCTGATACCGGTCAGCGTCAGCTATGACAACGACCCGGATGTGATCGAGAAGGTATTGGTGGAAGAAGCGCTGTTGGGGGCAAAAACTATTCCCGGGCTTCTGGCCGAACCTGCGCCCTTTGTGCGGTTCATTCCGGGTTTCGGCAGCTCTTCCATTGACTTCACCCTGATTTGCCAGGTCTCGGAGTTTGTTGACCAGTACCTGGCACAGCACGAACTGAGAAAGCGCATCTTCAAACGCTTCCGTCGGGATGGTATCGAAATTCCCTTCCCGATTCAGACGGTTTATCTGAAGCGGACACACCAGGCTGATTCTTCGCACACAATTCCTGCTCCGGGCGTTCATCCCACCCAGCTTGAGAACCGTTACGCTGAAAGGAGTCATTAATGTGTCGTCGAGTGTCGCACTCATGAAGGAAAGCAAAGTAGAGGATGGGCGCAAGCGAGTTGTAGTGGAGGGAGTGCGGCCGCAGATTGACGGAGGACGGTTTCCCATCAAGCG
The DNA here is from genome assembly GCA_040002435.1 of Bryobacteraceae bacterium. Taxonomy (GTDB): domain Bacteria; phylum Acidobacteriota; class Terriglobia; order Bryobacterales; family Bryobacteraceae; genus JANXXV01. Next base: position 16,748 of record JBDUEM010000096.1, on the reverse strand, counting down.
TGTGATCGGGGAGAATGTAACGATAGAAGCGGATATTCTCGCTGACGGCCACGATCAGATCGCCTGCCGGATTCTCTACCGCCTCGAGAGCGAGCCACAGTGGGCTGAGGCGCCTATGCGGCCCCTGGGAAATGACCGCTGGCGCGGCGTCTTCCAGGTCTCAGAGATCGGCAGATACGTTTACACAGTGGAGGGTTGGGTAGACCGCTTCCGCACCTGGAGAGGCGATCTGATCAAACGCCTGGACGCTGGACAGAACGTCGACGTGGAGATGATGATTGGCGCCGGACTCGTCGAAGCCGCCGCCAGACGCGCAGAGGGCGCCGCTGCGGAAGCTCTACTGCGCTGGGCCGGCCTGCTGCGCCTGGAAGATCGCCAAAAACGTGAGGTCGCCGCCCTCGATAAGGACCTCGTTACTGCCGTCCAGATGTCTCCGGACTACAGCATGGCGACGCGATATGACACGGAATTGACCGTGGTGGTCGATCGCGAAAAGGCGAGATTCTCCTCGTGGTACGAGCTTTTTCCCCGCTCCTGTTCGCCTGAGGAGGGACGCCATGGAACGTTCGCCGACTGCACGGCGCGGCTCCCGTATATCGCAGCCATGGGTTTCGATGTTCTGTATTTACCGCCCATTCATCCCATCGGCCGGACGTTTCGCAAAGGCAAAAACAATTCGGTCAATCCACTACCGGGGGACGTGGGAAGTCCGTGGGCCATCGGTTCGGAGGAAGGCGGTCACAAGTCGATCCACCCCGAACTAGGAACCTTCGATGATTTTCATCTCCTGGTGGAGAGCGCGGCGGCTCTTGGCATTGATCTTGCACTCGACATCGCCTATCAATGCGCACCGGAGCATCCCTGGGTCCGCGAACATCCGGAATGGTTCCGCATGCGGCCGGACGGTACGATTCAATACGCGGAGAATCCGCCGAAGAAGTATCAGGATATCTACCCTATCGATTTCGAATCGAGTGCGTGGCGTGAGCTTTGGGAAGAACTGAGAAGCGTGGTGCTGTTCTGGATCGGACACGGCGTCAAGATCTTCCGCGTGGACAATCCGCATACCAAGGCCTTTCCGTTTTGGGAGTGGGCCATCAGTAGCATCAAGGCGCAACATCCCGAAGTGATCTTCCTGGCTGAGGCGTTCACCCGGCCGCGTGTCATGGGCCGTCTGGCAAAAATCGGCTTTACGCAATCCTACACGTATTTCACCTGGCGAAATACCAAGAAAGAGTTGACGGAGTACTTTCAGGAATTAACCAAAACGGAAATGCGGGAATATTTCCGGCCTAACCTGTGGCCCAATACGCCCGACATTCTGCCGGAGTTTTTGCAGGTGGGCGGACGCCCCGCCTTCATGGTGCGTTTGCTGCTCGCGGCGACATTAGGAGCCAGCTACGGAATCTACGGACCCGCCTTCGAGCTTTGCGACAACGCCGCACGCACGCCCGGCGGGGAAGAGTATCTTGATTCGGAGAAGTACGAGATCAAGCGCTGGGATTGGAATTCGGAAAGAAGCCTGAAGGACCTGATCGCCGGCATCAACCGCATCCGGCGCGAGAATCCGGCCCTGCGCAGCGACACCGGGCTTTGTTTCCACGAAACCGACAATCCGCTGTTGATCTGCTACAGCAAAGCGACGGACGACTTCTCGGATGTGGTGTTGACTGTGGTGAACCTGGACGTTTTTCACAAGCAAATCGGCTGGGTGACCTTGGACCTGGCGTCGCTTTCGCTGGAGCCTGGGGAAGCATTTCAGGCACATGACCTGCTGACGGGCGGACGATACCTTTGGCAGGGCGCCCGCAATTACGTGGAACTTACGCCGGAGAGTTTGCCGGCTCAAATATTCCGTCTGCGCCGCCGCATTCGAACAGAACGGGATTTCGACTATTACTTATGAGAAAACACTATGACTGCTGAAACACAATCCCCTTTCGTTACCGACTACGACCTGCATCTCCTCGCAGAGGGTAGCCACTACCGTACTTATGAAAAGCTGGGAGCGCATCCCGCGGTCCGCAACGGAGTGAAAGGGGTCGCTTTCGCGGTCTGGGCGCCGAATGCGGCATTGGTATCGGTAATCGGCGACTTCAACGATTGGAGGGAAGGTGCCAATCCGATGGCCCACCATCCCGAAGCCGGTCTTTGGGAATGCTTCGTATCGGGCATTGGTCCTGGCGCCGTCTACAAATATCGCATCGTGTCCAAGGTAGACGGGTATCGGGTTGACAAGGCGGATCCGTACGGCTTTGCGGGAGAGATTCGCCCGCAGACGGCTTCGAAGGTCTGCAATCTCGAGGACTACGCGTGGGGCGACCAGGAATGGATGCTGCGCAGGGCCGGCACGCAGTCTTTGGACGCGCCAATATCGACCTATGAGTTACATCTCGGCTCCTGGAAGCGCGACGATGACAACACCTGGTTGAACTACCGCCAGATCGCCCACGAGTTGGCCGACTATGCACACCGCATGGGCTACACGCATGTGGAACTAATGCCCATTACGGAACACCCGTTCGATGGCTCCTGGGGCTATCAGACTGTCGGCTATTTTGCGCCGACCAGCCGCTTCGGCTCCCCGCAGGACTTCATGTATCTGGTGGATCACCTGCACCAGAACGGCATCGGAGTCATCCTCGATTGGGTTCCGGCCCACTTTCCCACCGACGGGCATGGTCTCTCTTATTTCGACGGCACACACCTTTATGAACATGCCGATCCGCGGCAAGGCCTCCACCCGGATTGGAATACCTTCGTGTTCAATTTCGGTCGCTCAGAAGTCCGCAATTACCTGATCAGTAACGCTCTGTTCTGGCTGGACAAGTATCACATGGACGGCCTGCGCGTAGATGCGGTGGCGTCGATGCTCTACCTCGACTATGGACGGAAAGAAGGCGAATGGATTCCAAACCGCCATGGCGGCAAGGAGAATCTGGAAGCCGTCGATTTCCTGCGCACCGTGAACTTGCGAACCCACGTCGACTTCCCCGGAACGGTAATGATCGCCGAGGAATCTACAGCTTGGCCGATGGTATCCCGCCCGACTTACCTGGGCGGTCTGGGATTCGACTTCAAGTGGAACATGGGCTGGATGAACGACATTCTGGACTACGCTTCGAACGACCCGGTTTACCGCAAGTATCACCACAGCCGTCTCACCTTTAGTCTGGTTTATTCCTTTTCGGAAAATTTCATGCTGCCGTTCTCACATGACGAGGTGGTGCACGGGAAAGGTTCCATGATCGGCAAGATGCCGGGCGACGACTGGCGCAAGTTTGCTAATCTGCGGCTTCTCTACGGCTTCATGTACGGGCACCCAGGCAAGAAGCTGATGTTCATGGGCTGCGAATTCGGCCAGTGGGCGGAATGGAACCATGATGTCAGCCTGGACTGGCATCTGCTGGTTCACCCCAATCACTCGGGCCTGCAGCGCTGGGTGCGCGACTTGAACACCTTTTATCGGGGCCACAGTGCTTTGTATGAGTTGGATTATGATCCCGCCGGATTTGAATGGGTGGACTGCAACGACGTGGAGAGAAGCGTAGTCAGTTTCCTCCGCCGCGGAAAAGATCGGAACAACGTAGTCCTGTTTGTCTGCAATTTCACTCCTGTTCCACGGCATAACTATCGCGTGGGTGTCCCGTCCGGAGGATTCTGGAAAGAGCTTCTGAACAGCGACGCGCCCCTCTACGGCGGTAGCGGCCAGGGAAACACCGGCGGCGCGGAGACTCATCCCCTGCCGTTGCAGGGTAAACAGTTTTCACTGAATCTGACATTACCTCCACTGGGGATCATCGTGCTCCGTCCTGCCTCATTGGAGGAGGCTCGATGAGTTCCTGGGAACCTACCCTGGGTGCCATCGTGCACAGCGGAGCCACGCAGTTTCGCGTTTGGGCGCCGGAAGTCAAATCTGTGGAAGTCATGCTGGAGGGTTCCGGCGGGGCGGGTGAGGCGCGTTCTTTAACCCGGGGACCGGATGGTTTCCATCAGGCACTGATCCCTGGCGTTACAGAAGGAGACAGGTATCGCTACCGGCTTGACGGACAGGGTCCCTTTCCGGACCCCGCTTCCCGGTTTCAGCCGGAAGGAGTCCACGGCCCGTCGCAAGTGGTCGATGCGCGTCACTTTCCGTGGACCGATTTCGGGTGGACCGGAATCCCACTGGAAGAGATTTCATTTTACGAGTTACACATTGGAACCTTCACGCCGGAAGGCACCTTCGCCGCGGCTGTGGATCGGCTGCCCTATTTGCGCGACTTGGGCATCAATGCCGTAGAACTCATGCCGCTGGCTGACTTTCCCGGCCGCTGGAATTGGGGCTACGACGGAGTGGCTCCGTTTGCGCCGGCGCGCTGTTATGGTTCCCCGGCCGACCTGCGCCGCCTGATTGACCGCGCGCACGCCCTCGGCCTCGCCGTCTTTCTGGACGTAGTCTACAATCACCTCGGTCCGGACGGCGCATATCAGGGAACGTTCAGTCCTTACTATTACTCGAAGACAGCCACCACGGCATGGGGCGCAGCGATCAATTTCGACGGGCCTCAATGTGAACCGGTTCGCGACTATTTTATTGAGAACGCGTTGCACTGGATACATGAGTATCATCTCGACGGTCTGCGGCTGGATGCCACGCACGCCATCGTAGATACAAGCGGCCGTCAATTCGTGGCATCACTGAATGGTGCGGTCAAAGCATCTCTGAAGGACGCAGAGCGTCAAGCTTGCATCATTGCCGAGGACGAGCGGAATCTGGCCGAGATGCTGCTGCCGGAATCGGAAGGCGGGTGGGCGCTGGACGGAGTTTGGGCTGACGATTTTCACCACCAAATGCGGCGCCTGCTTGCGGGCGATTCCGAGAGCTACTTCGAAGATTTTGAGGGAACAGCGGCCGGTGTTGCCGCCACGGCGCGCAACGGCTGGTTCTATACCGGGCAGCATGCGCCGCATTTCGGGGGCCCCCGAGGGATGCAGACCACCGGAATCGCACTCTCCCGATTCGTTGTCTGTCTGCAGAATCACGATCAAATTGGCAATCGCGCTTTTGGAGAACGGCTGCACCACCAGATTGATCTCGCGGCCTGGCGCGCCGCCTCGGCTCTTCTGCTCCTGCTCCCCGAAACACCGCTGCTCTTCATGGGGCAAGAGTGGGCGGCCACCACGCCGTTCCTGTTCTTCACGGATCACGGTCCCGCGTTGGGCCCGCTGGTGACGGAAGGACGGCGGAAGGAGTTCAGCCGTTTCTCCGCGTTCTCAAATCCGGTGACGCGGAAGCGCATCCCCGATCCACAACAGGCTTGCACGTTCGAGGCCTGTCGCCTGAATTGGGCGGAGATGGGTACGGAGCCGCACGCGTCCGTCTTTCGTCTTTATCAACGTCTTTTGAAACTCAGGCGCAGCGAACCCGGTCTCGGAAAGTCTGCTACGGGCTTTCATATCGAAGCTGCCGGCCCCGATGCCTTGACCGCTGTCAGGAACGCATGCGACGGATCGGCTCTCCTGCTGGTGGTGCGCTTGCGTGGATCGGGACCGATTGACTGGGATAGGGCGGCACGCGCCTGGGATCCTGTGTTTACCACGGAAGACGCTTCGTTCGCGCCCGATAGCCACCCCATCCGGTTCGATTCGGACGGCCCGATCCAGTTCAGCCGCCCGGGCGCCGTAGTTTTCCGGTCCCGAGCCGCGGCTGGAGAGGAGAATTAGTCATGCAGGTCTCCGGCAGCGCTCAAGAACCTTTGTGGTACAAAGACGCCATTATCTATGAACTACACGTAAAGGCATTTTGCGACAGCAATAACGACGGAATCGGGGATTTTGGCGGGCTGCTCCAAAAGCTGGATTTCCTGCACCAACTGGGCGTAACCTGCATCTGGCTGCTTCCCTTCTTCCCTTCGCCGCTTCGAGACGACGGCTACGACATCGCCGATTACATGAGCGTTCATCCCAGCTACGGCACCATGGAGGAATTTCGCGCGTTTCTCGACGCGGCCCACCAGCGTGGCCTTCAGGTGATGATCGAGCTGGTGATGAACCATACCTCCGATGAACATCCCTGGTTTCAGACCGCCCGTAATTCCCCGCCCGGCTCGCCCGAGCGCGACTATTATGTGTGGAGCGATACCGACCGCAAGTACGACGACGTACGGATCATTTTTACCGACACCGAGAAGTCGAACTGGACCTGGGATCCGATCGCGAAGGCATATTTCTGGCACCGCTTCTTCTCACACCAGCCGGACTTGAACTACGACAATCCGGTGGTGGTGGAGGAGATGTTGAAGGTGATGCGCTTCTGGCTGGAGATGGGTGTGGATGGCCTGCGCCTGGATGCGATCCCGTACCTCATCGAACGCGACGGAACCAATTGCGAAAATCTTCCTGAAACGCATGTCCTGATCAAGAAGGTGCGCAGCGAACTGGACCATTCCTTCTCCAACCGCTTGATCCTCGCCGAGGCGAACCAGTGGCCTACTGACGTACGCCCGTATTTCGGCGATGGCGATGAATGCCATATGGCGTTTCACTTCCCTCTGATGCCCCGAATGTTTATGGCGCTGCGCCTGGAGGACAGGCTGCCGATCACGGAAATCATGGCCCAGACTCCGGCCATTCCAGAGAACTGCCAGTGGGGATTGTTCCTGCGGAATCACGACGAGCTAACGCTTGAGATGGTGAGCGACGAAGAGCGCGATTACATGTACACCGCTTACAGTGCGGATCCGCGGATGCGCGTCAACATCGGCATTCGCCGCCGCCTGGCGCCCCTCGTGGATAACAACCGCCGCCGGATTGAAATGCTGAACAGCCTGCTGTTCTCCTTTCCAGGCACCCCCATCCTCTATTACGGCGATGAGATCGGAATGGGTGACAATATTTATCTCGGCGATAGAAACGGCGTGCGCACTCCCATGCAATGGAGTCCGGATCGCAACGCCGGATTTTCGCGGGCCACACCGGCACGGCTGTATAGTCCCGTGATTATCGATCCCGTCTACGGCTTCGAAGCCATTAACGTCGAGGCGCAGGAAGGAGATCCCTCTTCGCTTCTGAACTGGATGCGCAATATGATTGCGCTGCGGAAATTGTTCCGCGTCTTCGGAAGAGGCACCCTTGAATTTCTCAACCCTGCCAATCGCAAGATACTGGCCTACCTGCGCTACTACGAAGGGGAGCATGTGCTTTGTGTAGCCAATCTGTCCCGCTTCGCACAGCCAGTGGAACTCGATCTTGCGGCGCTCGCCGGGCTGCGGCCGATTGAGATGCTGGGGTACGTGGATTTCCCGCCAATCACCCGCCGCCCGTATACACTGACGCTAGGCCCGTACGGATTTTTGTGGTTTGAACTGCATAAACCGAGTGACGGCCGGCCGGAAGAGACGGAGGACCCCAGCGCGATCTGTGATGTTTCCGAAGGTTGGGAGGCCGTATTCACCGGCGCCGGCCTGCGCAATCTGGAGAGCCGCGGACTTCCCGAATATCTTCCCCGGCAGCGCTGGTTCGGCGGCAAGGCGCGCCAGATTCAATCGGCCAACATCGTCGATTGGGGAGAATTCAACGGGCCGAAATCGGCGCTGGCGATGGTGGATGTCCGCTATGAGGACCTCAGCTCCGATACTTATTTTGTTCCTTTGGCGTTAAGCTTCGGAGCCGCCGCGGAAGAGATTCGATCCTCCGCTTCGAATTCCATTGTTTTCGCGGTGAAGTCCAGGCGACAAGGGGATGGCGTACTGCATGATGCAGTCTTCGACAACGATACATGCGCCGCGTTTCTCTCGTTCATCGAAGAGCGGCGTGCGCTGCCCACGCGCAATGGCTCACTCCAAGGCAACCCGAGTTCCTCCTTCACGGAGCTGCGAGGAGCCACGCAGGTTGCCCTTCCTCCTTCCCGCGGTTCAGCCGAGCAGAGCAACTCTTCCATCCTTTATGGCGACCGTCTTATCATGAAGCTCTTTCGCCGGCAGGAGGCGGGCCCGAATCCGGATTGCGAGATCAGCAGCTTTTTAAGCGAAAAAACGGATTTCCGGCGCGTGCCGCCTTTCGCCGGATCGATTGAATACCGGCGCGAGGGTTCAGAAGCATCCACTCTTGGGATGCTGCAAGGCCTGGTGCGCAACGAAGGCGACGGCTGGAAGTGGACGCTCGAGGAACTGGACCGCTACTACGAACACTGCGCGCGCATTCCGTTTCCAGGGGGCGAAGAGGCGGGAGGGGTCTTCGCGCCGGCGCTTTCCGAAGCACAAAAGAACGCTCTGGCGCGCGAGCACCTGGGAATCTACCTCGGTTCCGCCGCGGTCCTGGGCCGGCGCACAGGAGAAATGCATCTCGCACTCGCCTCGGATGCATCGGATCCCGCTTTCGCACCGGAAGCGCTGCGCGTCGAGGACATGCACCTGCTCGCCTCGGAATTGCGGGAAAACTCCGCGCGTGTCTTTGGCGCGTTGAAGGACAACCTGGCGAAACTGCCCGACGAAATTGTGGAGCAGGCTGGACTGACACTCAGCCGCCGCCGGCAGTATCTGGAGAGATTCCGGCTGATCGAAAGGTTGGAGATCGACGGGCAGCGCACGCGCATCCACGGCGATTACCACCTCGGCCAGATCCTGCGCGTAAAGAACGATTACATTATCCTCGACTTCGAAGGCGAGCCGGCCCGATCACTGGCCGAGAGGCGGACCAAGCATTCTCCGCTGAAGGATATTGCCGGCATGCTGCGCTCGTTCAGCTACGCCGCCTACGCCGGCTTGCTCAATTACACGGCGCGCAGGCCCGAATATTTCAAGACTCTGGAACCTTGGGCGCGGCTGTGGGAACGCTCCACAGCTGACGAGTTTCTCCGGGAATACCGGGTTGTCACGGCAGGCGCCGCCTTTCATTCGCAGGACGAAGGCACCTTTCAAACTCTGCTGGAAGCCTATTTGCTGGACAAGGCTCTCTACGAATTGCGATACGAACTGGATAACCGTCCAACCTGGGTGCGGATTCCGCTTTGGGGAATCCTGTCACTCTAGAGATGAATTGATCTGATATGGCTGACATCGACACTATTCCGCAGGAGACCAAGGCCGAGATCGAACAGATCGGTCGCGCCGAACTTGTCATTGGTTTGTTGGGTTGCGACAGTTCCGGCTCGGCGGAGGCATCCGCTGTCAAAGCAACTGAGAAGCTTCGGCTGCTTGCGCCGGACATCAACGCCGTATTCGTGCACTGGGAAGGCTCACCTGAGCCGGGTAAAGCAGCGGCAAACGACAGCGGCGTGCGGCTGCTGGAGTTTCCCCGCGGCGCTGAATCAGAGTCGCTTCTTCAGGCCGGCCGCGCCCGGGTCCGCGCGCAAAACGATCTATTCGGCGTAGCCCGTCTTCTCGCTGCGGATGCCTGCTGCCTGATTTGCACGGACGAACAGAGTGAGGGCGCCGAATGCATGGCGCGGCTCATCGAACCGATTCTCACGTTAGACCAGGATCTGGTGATCGCCCGTTACCAGCGCCCCAGGTTTGATGGCCTCATCAACACGGCGATTATTTATCCCCTGCTGAGCGCCGTTTATGGCAAGCGCGTTCAGTGGCCCATGGCGCAGGACTTGGGCTTTTCACGAAAAATGGTGGAGCGCTGCCTTTCGGCGCGGCAGGTCAGGCCGGGGCAGGCGGTGGATCTATCTCCGGCGTGGATCACAACGGCCGCGGTAACCGGCGGGCTGCAGGTTTGCCAGGCCGGCCTTCGCACACGTCCGGAATCCGCCCGGCCCGGCGCGGATTTGAGCACGGTTCTAGCGGAATTGTTGGGCCCGATTTTCCTTGAGATGGAGCGGGATGCTCCGTTCTGGCAGAAAATCCGAGGATCCCAATCGGTGCCGGTTTTCGGCGACGCAATTCCCGTGTCGGAAGAATCCAGCCACGTCGACGTGCGCCGTATGATCGAATCCTTCCAGCTCGGCTTTCGTAATCTGCAGGAAGTTTGGAATCTGGCTCTTTCTCCCGCGACGATTCTCGGAATGAAAAAGCTCACACGGCTTGCGCCGGACCAGTTTCGCATGCCCGACGAACTATGGGTGCGGATCGTTTACGATTTCGCGCTGGCTTTTCGGGCACGAGTGATGAATCGGGACCATCTGTTGCGTGCGGTTACACCCGTCTATCTGGCTTGGGTAGCCTCCTACGCGCTGGAAGTGCAGGATGCCCATGAGACGGAAGTCAAGGACAGGATCGAGCGTCTGTGCGGCGTATACGAAGCTGAGAAGCCGTATTTCCAATCCAGATGGCGCTGGCCGGACAGGTTCAATCCATGAGGTCCGGCAAAGGAGTAGTTTATGTGGAATGAGGTGGAGCAAGCGCTCAACCAATCGACGACTCGCATCATCACCGGAGTTGCCAATCTGCTCCCTGGGATGATTGCGCTGGTCGTTGCGTTGCTGATTTCGGCGCTGATCGCCTGGATATTGGGCTTGATTCTCCGGCGGTCGCTGCGGGGCGCGCGTTTCGATGAGCGCCTGGCGGGTTGGGGATTGTCAGGCCTTGCAGACTGGTCGCCCGACCGCAGTCCCACACTGCTGGTGTCGCGTACCGTGGCGTGGGGCGTCATGTTGATGGGGTTCCTGATCGGGGTCGCGGCGTTCGATGCGACGCTCACATCGGAACTGGTGATTCGTCTGTTCGGCTATCTGCCTAACGTCATGGCGGCGGTCCTGCTGCTGGTTTTTGGCAACGTGATCGCGCGCTTTCTGGCGCGGGGCGTCCTGATCGGCGGTGTCAATATGAATCTGCAGTATGCCCGCCTGCTGAGCGTTGGAGTGAAATGGCTGGTCCTGGTGCTGACGGCCACCATGGCGTTGAACCATCTGGGGATAGGCGGACGGATACTCGACCTCGCCTTCGGAATCATGTTCGGTGGTATCGTGCTGGCACTCTCACTCGCAGTGGGATTGGGTTCGAAGGAACTGATTAGCCGTTCGCTGGAACGGCAGGTAAACCGTATCCCCGAAGAGATGGAAGAACCGTTCCGGCACATGTAACCGTTCGATAAGACGCTTGCGGCAATGGCTAAGATAACATTTGGATCTTATCGAAGCGGTTCGTTGCGCGGCCATCGATTCTATACGGCGATGCTGCACCCCCTCCGGCATGAACGCCTCCGGCGGGCTGATTGGACATCGCCAGGTATGGGCTCGCGACGCCATGATTGCTTCGCTTGGCGCCCGGCTGGCTGAGGATGAGGAAATTCAGCTGGCGATCCGCAAGAGCATCTCGCTCCTGCGCGAGAAAAGCACGCCATCCGGGCAGATTCCCAACAACGTAGACACGGAGACGCTGCAGCCAAACTATCGTGCCTACGCGGACGGCGGCCTGTGGTGGATTATCGGCAGCGCCAGGCTTGCGCCCGATCCGGAAATGGTCCGCGGCATCCTCGGCTGGTACGAGTGTCAGGACGTGGACCGCAGCGGCCTCCTAAGTATGCAGGAGAGCGCCGACTGGCAGGATCTGTTCTGTACGCGCGGCAAGGGCCTCTATCTCAATTGCCTCTACGTACTCGCGCTTCGGTCCGCGGCGCGTCTGTTTGCCGCCTCAGACCCTGCGCAGAGCAAGCGGTGCAGCGATCGCGCCGATAATGTGGTGGAAATGATCAACGGCTGGCTCTGGTACAGCGGCGATGCTGACATGCTGCGCTACATTTCGCACTCCTTCAGCACCATCCATAACCGGAATCTGGATTCGCTCGGCCGCAAGCGCTGGGTTCCGGAGAAGCGTCATTTGATTGAGGAGCAGTATTACTTGCCCTATCTCGGCTTCCGTGCCGTTGGCGAATGGTTCGATTCGCTAGGGAACTTGTTAGCTATCCTGGCGGGCGTGGCGAGTCCGCGGCAAGCCGACATTATCTTCGACTTTGTTTCGCACCACTGCCTGCATACGTGGCCGATTCGCAGCCTGACACCTGCCGTGCGGCCCGGCGATTCGGACTGGCGCGACTATTACGGCAGCCTGAATACACCGCATTGCTACCACAATGGTGGAATCTGGCCTTTCATCGGCGGATTTTACGTGGCGGCCCTGGTCCACGCCGGCCGCGGCCGGGACGCAGCTGTGGCCCTAAGAAATCTCGCTGAGTTGAATAGCCGTGGAGGCTTCAATGAATGGCACCACGGCGAGACAGGCGAGCCCATGGGCGCCAGGGATCAGGCATGGTCCGCGGGAATGTACCTCTTCGCTCATGATTGCGTCCAGCGCGGTCGCGTTGACTTCTTCTGATGACATCCCCGGGGCTTAGCGCTTGGATCGCGCACGCGCTATGTTGTTGGCGAGGCGCTGGAAGTCCTCGCGAGCCATTCCCCCCGACCCCAGGAGTTCGAGGTTGTATTTGTCACCGGAGAAGGGTGAAATTTCGAGGCGGTAAGGTCCCTTTTGTTTCACTTCCCGAATACCGGAAAACAGCCATTCGCGCGAGGCCTCGGGGCTGTCCGCCTCAAAGGCGAGCCGGTCCGCCTGGACTACGAGGCGCCCGTTATCGCCGCCGATGAGCTTGTCCCGCCGGACCGAATAGGTGGGGAACTGCGCCGGCTGTGCAGGATCGTTACTACTCGCCCTGCTGGAGGAAGCAGCTTGGCTGAACCAGGTCTTGAGCATCTCGCTATCCTCGGGCGATGCCTTAAACTCGACGCGGATCCGGTCACCGTCGCGGTCCCGGACCGGCTCTTTGAACTGAATGGTTAAGGGTTGTCCGCCCTCTGCGCCAAGCCGCTCAATTTGGGCGCGATTGGCGAAGAACGAATACTGCGGCTGGGCGTCATCGATAAAAATGATAGTGTCGCCCGCTGTAATCAGCCTTCCCTGCACGGGATTGAAACCTGCGGCTAGTTGAACGCGCATCTCGCGCACTGGCAACTGCGCATACAGACTGGCCGAAGCGAAAAGTCCGCCGGCCAGGAGGATGGCTCCCCTTAAGAGTAATGATTGTCTCGGCATTTGCTTCGACTCCTTTTGATGATGGGTATAACCGGCTAAACTCCGGCAATTCTGGTGATCTCGCGTACGTCTCACGCGGTACGCTCTTTCTCATTAACCATGTCGTCCAATTCGCGGTCTGCCTCGGCCAGGAGCTTTTCCGCCTCATGCATGGAGATGAGCCCCTGGCTGGCAGACCGTTGAATCGAGCTCTTTTCCGCTGAGATCAGGCGGGTTTTCGCCATGTAAATTTCGTCGTTCACGATATTGGCATCCTTCTCCTGTATCGCTTCGATGGTCTCCTGGGTCGTCCGCAATTTGCTCTCGACTTCGTCCCGTAATTTTTCGAACGTCGGCTGTGTAATCAAGTTGTCCTGGAACAGGTAATCAAGTTCCCGCCGGCTGGCCATGGCCGCCGCACTCTCTACCTTGGCGGCGTCGTACTTATTTTCCCGCGCGGTCTCAATTCCGAGCAGGGCGAGCAGTGGCTTGACGGTCAGACCTTGGACGATGATGGAAAATGCAACCACGCCAAAGGCCATGGTCAACAGTTCATTGCGGTGTGGCACGTCGCGAGGTAGGCTGAGAGCGAGCGCCATCGAAACGCCGCCGTGGATACCGCCCCAGACAAGGACGTGCTGCCACCGAAACGGAATTCTTGTGCCAAGCAAGCGGCTGGCGGGAGCCAGAAGATACACGGAAACAGCGCGTCCCAGCAACACCGCCGCGATTGCGAGTAGAATCCCCCGCCACGATTCAATCAGGTTGGAGACGTGCACTTCCATTCCTATCAGCAGAAATACCAGTGAATTGATCACGAAGGTGACGTATTCCCAAAACGAACGAAGAGCAACCCTGGTCCGCGCGCTCATCCCGACTTCCATGCCGAAGTTACCGATCATGAGCCCCGCCGAGACCGTCGCAATGACGCCGGAAACATGCAAGTGCTCCGCCACAAGATAGGAACCATAGGCAAGGATGGTGGTGAGTGTGATCTCGATCTGCGGATCGTCAACGCGTTCGGTGAACTTGCTGCACAAGTACCCCAGCCCCAGGCCGAGCGCCACGCCACCCAGCGTGACGACGAAAAAACTACGCACCCCGTTTATCAGATCGATGTTGCCGCTGAGAATCACTCCAAGGATAATTTGGAAGATAACTACGGACGTTCCATCGTTAAAAAGGCTCTCGCTTTCAATAATTACCGAAAGACGCTTGGAGACGCCCAGATCTTTGAACAGCGCCACCACGGAAATAGGATCGGTGGCGGAGATGAGCGCACCGAACAGCAGCGCGGGCAGCAGCGCCAGACCGATCACCCAATGCAGCGCGAAGCCGGTAATCGAGGTTGCGATCAGGATTCCCAGAACCGCCAGGAGCAATATGGGGGCAAGGTTCTCACGCAAATGCCGCACGTTGATGTTGATGCCCGATTCGAAAAGCAACGCGGGAAGGAACAGAATCAGGATGATCTCCGGCGTCAACAACTGAGTGCCGCGGGCGTCGCCCAAGACCGCACTGATGGGCAGTCTGAAGAGATCGATGGCGAAACCTCCAGCTACCAGCGCCACCGTGTAGGGCATCTTGAGATACTTCGCGCCTAACGCGATCAACGAAGCGGCGATTAGCAGCCAGAGAAGAAATTCGACAATTGAAGCTGTTGACATAAAGTGAAATCACCCAACCAGAGCGCGAACCTTCGGCCATTTCGGGACCGGACTTGCCGGACAGTTTATGATAGTACCCGCCTCGCGGTGCGGAGTCGAAGTAGTGTGTTTTCGTGACCAAACTAGAAAATGCCGGGGATCGCTATAACCAGCTTAACCACGTAAGCTGGTTATAGGGGGTACCAATGGAATACGTTTTGAATCTACACAATGCACCACTCAGCGCGGCGTCGGAGAAAACAATACGGCGGAAATTGGACTCTGCGACCGGCCGTCTTCGCGCTCGCATCCGCAGGATTCATATTTGTCTAGCGGATGATAACGGCCCCAAAGGCGGTCTCGACAAGAAGTGCCGGATCGTTGCGGATGTGGCTGGAGTGGGGTTCGTGGTCGTTGAAGAACGTCAGGATTCGTTTGTGGGTGCGGCCACGCACGCTCTGCACCGGCTGGGGCGAGCCATCCATGCCCGCTTAGGCCGGCGAATCGAGAACATGCGGCGTGCCAGCCGAATCGGACATTACGTCGAGGTTGTTCACTAACGAACAAAGGCGATCCGTAGATTGGCGGCCAGTAAAGCGTCGCCAAAGTGCTGGCTGGAACCATCTCTGCCCCAACCCTCCGGAATCACTTCCAGCGGACGAACCAGCGTTCGTTTCCCGGGTTCGTTCGCGACACGGATCGCCAGATTCCACGACCAATTGTTTGCCTACCTCATGTTTCAACACTACACAGTCCATGGCATCGTAAAGGACGAACCGGCTGCCGCTTCAGCGGATGGTGGGTCCGAGTCGATTTGATAAAGGGGCCCTGACAAGGTTGCTTTGGACGGGAATCAATCGAAAGGATTACCCGACGCTCGCCGATGTTGCAGGCGTGTTCACGAAGAAATCGGCTTGATTGTGGATTCGCCCTGGTTCCTCCACTTCCGAAACAGCGCGGCAGCCGTGTGCGATCATCGACGCCAAGGGATAGCGGCGCAACTTGAGGCGAGGTGATCCATGAATAAAAGTCTTCGAACGTTACTGATTGCTCTCGGCATAGGCGGCGCGCTCATCGGCCTTAGCTTTCTCAGCGCCGCGGGGATGCTCTCGTTAGGCGGTTACGAGACGAAGGCCTGGAAGCTTTGGACACAGCCGCTGATCAACTTAGGTGACCTGCCAATAACGCCGCTGTTCCTCGTGAAATCAGTAGTGTTTCTGATTTGCCTTACATTTTCAGCCCGCATCGGGAGAAACATTCTTAAAAATCGCATCCTGGTTCGAACCTCCATCGATCCCGGCCTTCAGTACGCGTTACAGGTAGGCGCCGGCTACTTTATCTTCACGGTAGGGTTGATTGTCGGACTTCAGTCCGTAGGGTTGAATCTTTCTAGTTTGGCATTTATCACGGGAATCATCGGCGTTGGCGTCGGCTTTGGAACGCAGAACATCATGAATAACTTTGTCTCCGGCCTGATCCTGCTCGTGGAGCGGCCCATCAAGGTGGGAGACCGTATCGAGGTCGGCGAGCTGAATGGAGATATCGTTCGAATTGCGGCGCGCAGCACCTGGGTAAAGACAAACGACAATGTCATCATCATCGTTCCGAATGCCGACTTCATATCGAATCGCGTGACTAACTGGACCGCGAACGACCGCCGGGTCAGAGTCAAAGTGCCGTTGGGAGTCAGCTACTCCTGCAACCCGGTAGAGGTTCGCGATCTGCTGCTGAAGGTAGCCGAGTCGCGATCAGAAATATTGAGGGACCCGCCGTCGGATGTTATTTTTTCCGGCTTCGGCGACAGCAGTCTGGATTTCGAATTACGGGTATGGACCACCGAGCGCCTGCGCACGCCCCAGATCCTCAAGAGCGACTTGTATTACGATATCTTCCGGACGTTTAGCGAACACGGAATAGAGATTCCATTTCCGCAACGGGATTTGCACCTGCGATCCGTGGATAAGGGAATTAGTTTGAATAACGGAACCAGTGGAGGTGTACCTCCGTCCCGCATTGCCGAACCTAAGAGACCGAGCTTAGACCAGTAGCATCAGAATGAAAAATGGCCGGCTCCCTTACTAGAGGAAAGCCGGCCCGGCGCGGAATTGGCCGTTTTAGTTAAGTAGCCCCGGGGAATCGCACCCCGAGGCCCTCCCAGAACTGTACGTGA
>JBDUEM010000095.1:0-25093 GCA_040002435.1 Bryobacteraceae bacterium | reverse complement strand
ATCTCCTTGTAATACCGTTGCTCCCACGGTGGGGTTCGGATACAATCACGCGGATAGACTCTCAAATTGGTCTTGGCCGGCGCCGTTCCTACCACGAAACAGTACTCGGGCCGCCCTACTGGATGTTCTTCGAAAGGTCTGACAAAAAGTTGACAAAAGTCTCGCGGATTGTATGTATCAGCAGGGCAAGAAGTTATACGAATTCGGGCCATTTCGGATCGACAGCGTGGAGCGCCTTTTACTCCGTTCTGACGAGGTTATTCCGCTTACCCCCAAAGCGATCGATACCTTGCTCGTTTTGCTTGCCAATCCCGGGCGTGT
The DNA here is from genome assembly GCA_040002435.1 of Bryobacteraceae bacterium. Classification (GTDB taxonomy): domain Bacteria; phylum Acidobacteriota; class Terriglobia; order Bryobacterales; family Bryobacteraceae; genus JANXXV01. Next base: position 24,772 of record JBDUEM010000095.1, on the reverse strand, counting down.
ACTGGAAAAAGAAGAACTGATCCGAACGGTATGGCCCGATAGTTTTGTCGAAGAGGGAGGCCTGGCGCGGAACATTTCCGCCTTGCGCAGAGTTCTCGGGGATCTCAACAGCGAAGTCCAGTACATTGAAACGATCCCGAAGCGTGGCTACCGGTTTGTTGCGCCTGTTACGGAAGTTTCAGCCGAACCGGAAGTGCAGATCTCTGCTCCAACGCCCTCCGGAAATCTCGTTCGCCTCTTGCCGCGCCAGCGACTGCCGCCGAAGCCGTCCAAGACAACCGCCGTTCTCTTCCTTATGCTGGTGGGAGTCCTGGTCTACTTCCTGCTCATCAGACCCGCGCCCTCGGGTGCGCTGCAACTCAGTTCCCTGGTAGTTTTGCCCTTGAATAACCTGTCGGACGACCCCGACCAGGAATTCTTCACCGAAGCAATGACGGACGAGCTCATTAACTCACTGGCAAAAATAGAAGCTCTCCGCGTGATCTCCCGAACGTCCGCCATGACCTATAGGAAGGCGAACAAACCGCTGCCGCAAATTGCTCGGGAATTGCATGTGGACGGTGTAGTGGAAGGGTCCGTTTTGAAAGTGGGCGAGAAGGTGCGAATCACCGTCCAACTTTTCCACGCCAAATCGGACAAGCAGCTCTGGGCCCGCAGCTATGAACGCGACCTGCGCGACATTCTCACTTTGCAAAGCGATCTTGCCAGTTCTATCGCGCAGGAAATTCAGGTTAAGCTGACACCCGGTGAAAAGCAGCGCCTTGCTACGGCAAGAACGGTGGACCCGGAGGCCTATCTTGCTTACTCCTACGGGCGCTATTACTGGAATAAGCGGTCGGCCGAAGGGTTCCAAAAAGGCATCGAGTACTTCCAGCGCGCTATCGCCAAGGATCCCAGCTACGCGCCCGCTTATGCGGGCCTTGCTGATGTTTACGCCCTGCTCGCGTCCACTGCAGCCGACCTGGCTGCTCCCTTAGATGTAATGCCAAAGCAGAAGGCGGCCGCTACGCATGCCGTCAGATTGGACAGTTCGCTTTCCGAGGGGCACTCCTCCCTGGGCTATTCGCGGCTATCGTACGACTGGGACCTGACTGGCGCGGAGCAGGAATTCAAACGAGCTATCGAACTCAACCCCGGCTACTCCACCGCGCGCCTCTGGTACGCGCACTATCTGTTGGCGACCGATCAAGTGGACCAGGCCATTGCTGAGGTCAAACGTGCGCAGACCCTCGATCCATTTTCCCTTTCGATCAATCTCGAGGTCGGATGGTGCCTTTATCATGCGCGGCGCTACGACGAAGCCGTGGAACAGTACAAGGCGACCATCGAGATGAATCCCAGCTTTTCCCTCGCACATTCTGCGCTTGGAATGGCTTACGAGGCACAGGGCGCTTATTCGGAAGCCGTTTCCGAGTTTAAGGAGGCGCTGGCCCTTCCTGGAAATCCGCTGTTTCCGACCTTCGGATTAGGGCGCGCCTACGGTTTGTCTGGAAAGCGGCGCGAAGCCGGGGAAATTCTTGCGCAATTGGTGCAGCGCAGCCAGAAACAGTACGTTCCATCGGTTTACATAGCTGCTCTCTACGACTCGGTAGGGGACCGGGAACAGGGCATTCGCTACTTGCTGAAGGCCTACCATCAGCGCGCCGACTATCTCATCTATTTGAAAACGGAGCCGGTCTTTGACGGCATGAGGTCCGATATGCGTTTTCAGGCTCTGATCGGGCGCATTAAAAACCGGGATTGACCGGCCGGGCTTTTCGAGTCTGCAATAATGCTGAGTAGGCTCCGATCTGCAAGGAATCAAATGAAAATCTGCTATCTAGACGCATTTTCCGGAATCAGCGGCGATATGACGGTCGGCGCTCTGCTGGACGCCGGCGCCGATTTCAACGCCTTGAACGATGCGCTCACCTCGCTCGGCACCGGTGCGACGTTTCGCGTAGAGAAGACGAAGCGGCGCGGCATCGCAGCCAGCAAGTTTTACGTGGAAGGCGGCGAGACCAAAAGCCACCGCCATCTTTCGCACATTCTGAAAATGATCGACGCCGCGCCGCTAACCGGCCGCGTCAAGAAGATGTCCGCGGCGGTCTTTCAAAAGCTGGGCGAGGCCGAGGCCAAAGTTCACGCCATGCCGATTGAAAAGGTGCACTTCCACGAAGTCGGCGCCGTGGATTCCATCTGCGACATTGTCGGCGCCTGCTTCTGCTTCGACTCGCTGGGCGTGGATTCCATCTGGAGCGGCCCCCTCAATCTTGGCAGCGGAACGGTGAACACCGAGCACGGCGTGTTGCCGGTACCCGCGCCCGCGACCGCGGAACTCGTGTCCGGGAAACCTGTTTACTCTCGCGGACCGGAGATGGAACTCACCACACCGACGGGCGCGGCCCTGGTCAGCACACTGGCCGAGCGGTTCGATGTGATGCCCGCCATGTCGATCCTCGCTTCGGGCTACGGCGCGGGCACCCGCGATTTTCCGGGTCAGGCGAACGTCCTGCGTGCCCTGATCGGGGACATGCTGAGTACGCCGGAGGCGACCACGGTCTCCGTCATCGAAACGAATATTGATGACGCAAATCCGCAAATTCTGGGCTACACAATGGAACGGCTGCTGGAAAGCGGCGCGCTGGATGTCACCATGACGCCCATGTTCATGAAGAAGAGCAGGCCCGGGACGATGTTAACCGTCATCGCCGCGCCGGCCGACCAGGAAAAGCTGGCGCAATTGATTTTGAGTGAAACCTCCACTCTGGGACTGCGCATCTACAGCGCACAGCGCCGTGTTCTGGCGCGCGAAATGACGCAAGTGGAAACGGAACACGGAACGGTGCGCATTAAGCACGCAGCTACAGGCGCATTTACGCCGGAGTACGACGACTGCCGCCAGATCGCCCGCGACACCGGGCTGCCTCTCAAAGAGATCATTGCGGTCGCCACCCTGGCCTATCAGAAAACGACTCGATGAAATACTACATCACAACACCGATTTATTACGTGAATGCCGCCCCGCACATCGGGCACACCTACACGACCGTCGCCGCTGACACCATCGCGCGGTGCAAGACGATGCAGGGTTACGATGCGGTCATCACCACCGGCACCGACGAACACGGCCAGAAGATTGAACGCGCCGCCGCGGCCGCGGGAAAATCACCGCAGGAATTTACAGACATCATCTCCAGGGAGTTCCGCCAGCAATGGCACTCGCTCGGCTTGCGGATCGACCGTTTCCAGCGCACCACCAGCCCGCAGCACGCGAAGGTGGTCCAGGACCTGTTCACACGCTGTTTGAACAACGGCTACATCTACAAGGGTTCCTACACCGGCCAGTATTGCGTCTCCGACGAACTATACGTCAACGACGCCAAGCCCGGCGATCCTTGTCCCGACTGCGGCCGAATCACGGAGACCGTGACCGAAGAGAACTACTTCTTCAAGCTGTCGGCATTTCAGGATCGTCTGCTCGAGCTGCATCAGGACCAGAATTTTCTCCAGCCCGACACGCGCCGCAACGAAGTGCTGGCGTTTCTGAAGCAGGGCCTCAACGATCTGTCCATCAGCCGGACCACCATCAAATGGGGCATTCCGCTGCCCGTGGAGGGCAACCACGTGTTCTATGTGTGGTTCGACGCGCTGGCCACCTACATGAGCGCAGTGGATGGCGAAAATCTCTGGCCGGCGGATTTGCACTTGATCGGAAAGGAGATCGTGCGTTTCCACGCCATCTTCTGGCCGGCATTCCTGATGGCCGCCGGGCTTCCTTTGCCGAAACGCATTTTCGCTCACGGCTGGCTGCTGTTTGAAAACGACAAGATGAGCAAGTCGCGCGGCAACATCGTGCGCGCCACTCCCATCACGGATGTGATGGGTGACGATGCGTTGCGCTACTTCCTGCTGCGCGAAGTAGTCTTCGGCAAGGACGGAGCGTTCAGCTTCGATGCGCTGGTGCAGCGCTACAATTCGGACCTCGCCAACGGACTCGGCAACCTCGCCAGCCGCACGCTGAGCATGATTCATCAGTACCGGAAGGGCTTCGTGCCGCCCGCTTCGCCGGACCGGAATCTGCAGCCGGCAATGGACGAAGTCATAGCCGCCTTCGACAAGTTCGACTTCTCCAAAGGCCTCGAATCTCTTTGGGCCATGATTTCTGAAGTGGATAAATTCATCGTCGAGCGCGCTCCCTGGAAACTTGCCAAGAGCAAGGATGAGGGTGCGCAGGACCAGCTCGACGACACGCTGTACATCGCCGCGGAAAGCCTTCGGATCGTCACTGCGCTGATTTCGCCGGTGATTCCTCACGCGGCACAAAAGATCTGGTCGCAGCTCGGCATGCTGGAGCCCGTGGACTCGGTGAAGTTCGCGGACCTGAAATGGGGCGGCCTCCCGCCGGGCCAAAAGGTGGGCGAAGTTTCGGCCATCTTCCCGCGCCTCGAAGCAAAGCCAACCATCGACAAGATGCTGGAACTGGAAGCTGCCGAAACCCTGCGCCAGCGTGCGCTATTCGGAAAAGGCCCGGAGCCGGAGACGCCGGCTGTACCTATCGCACCCATCGCCGACACGATCACTATTGACGATTTCATGAAGATCGATCTTCGAGTCGGCCTCGTGCTGTCGGCGGAGCCTGTAAAGGGCGCCGACAAGCTGCTCCATCTCAAGATTGACATCGGTGAACCGCAACCGCGGACCATCCTCGCCGGGATCGCCAAGTTCTACGAACCGGATAAGCTGGTTGGCCGTAAAGTGGTGATCGTCGCGAATCTCGCTCCCAGGAAAATGCGCGGCATCGAGTCGCAAGGCATGGTGGTGGCCGCGTCCATCGAAGATGGCTCTGCCGTTCTCGCTGGCTTCCTTGAAGACATACAGCCCGGAGCCCGGCTGAAGTGACCCTGGTCGATTCTCACTGCCACCTGGACGACGCTCAATTCGATACGGACCGCGAGTCGGCCATTGCCCGCGCAGTGGCCGCCGGTGTGCGCCAGATGCTCGCCATCGGCACCGGAGAAGGCCCGCCCGACCTGGAGGCCGCCATCCGCCTGGCTGAACAGCATGTCATCATCCTGGCCACGGTAGGCATCCATCCGCAATATGCGCTGAAGGGGGACCGCCAAACTCTGGACCGTATCCCGGCGCTCCTCCAGCATCCCAAAGTGGTCGCCCTGGGCGAGATCGGCCTCGATTATCATTACCAGCCGATTCCCAAGGAGGAACAGCATGCTATCTTCATCGAACAGATGGCGATGGCCCACAGTGCCCGAAAGCCGATCATCATCCACACGCGCGATGCCTGGGACGATACCTACCAATTGCTCAAGCAGCACTGGTATCCCACGGGTCTGCCATGCATTTTGCATTGTTTCACCGGCGGCCCCGCCCAGGCGAAGCAAGCCCTGGAGCTCGATTGCTACGTCAGCTTTGCCGGAATCGCCACCTACCCCAAGGCCACCGAAGTGCAGGAATCGGCGAAGTTGATTCCGCTGCACCGGCTTCTTGTCGAGACGGACTCCCCATATCTGCCGCCGGTTCCGTTCCGGGGGAAACGCAACGAACCGGCAAACGTAGTCCATACCGCCCGCCGGTTAGCGGAGATTCGCGGAGAAGATTTCGAATGGATTGCCGCGGCCACGACATCTAACTTTCAGAGGTTGTGTTTGCCAGCATTGAAAGGCAACGGTTACACTGGGAAGTTCCATGGGATTTAGTAAGCTCGGGCAGTCCCTTAATGCCAGGGAGATACTGGACTTGGTCCAGGACGATCTTCGCAAAGTCGAACGCGAGATCAGCCTAGAATCCATGGCTTCGGTATCGGCAGTCACCACCATTGGAAAGTACTTGAATTCCAATGGCGGCAAACGCTTGCGCCCCATTCTGCTGCTGCTTTCCTGCAAATTGGTGGGCGACGCAGGGGATAGCGCCGTCAGCATGGCTGCGGTCGTAGAAATGATTCATACGGCCACGCTGGTGCATGACGACATCATCGACGTTGCAGAGACACGGCGCGGCAAGCCGACCACCAACGCCATCTGGGGCAACCATACTTCGGTGCTTGCCGGCGATTGGCTCTACATGCAGGCTTTCCAGATCGCGCTGCGGCTGCGGAACTTTCACCTTCTGTACATTCTGATCAGCCTCACACAGGCCATGGTGGAAGGCGAGCTGCTGCAACTGGAACGAATCGGAAAGATAGGAATCTCAGAAGCCGACTATATGGAACTGGTGGACCGCAAGACGGCCAGCCTGTTTTCGGCGTGCGCGCGCCTTGGAGCAGTGGTTGGCGGCGCCGATGAGGCAATCGAACGGAAGCTCGGCGAATTCTCCTGGAATCTCGGCATCGCCTTTCAGTTAATCGACGATGTCTTGGACTTCACAGCCCGCGAGACCATTCTGGGGAAGCCAGTGGGCAACGATCTGCGGGAAGGAAAAGTCACGCTGCCGTTGATCTACGCGCTGGAAAGCGGCGACCGCGAAGGCCGGCAGATGGTGGAAACAGTCTTGCGGGAAAACAACTATGAAAAGGTGTCTGTGAAAGACATCCGCAAGTTCATTGACCGCCACGATGGCATTAGCCGCGCCCAGCACCGCGCGCAGGAATTTGCCGCCAAGGCCCGTGCCATCATCAACGAGTTCCCCGATTCCCCCTATCAGCGCGCGCTGGCCGACGTCACCGATCTGGTCACGGACCGCGATCATTGAGCACCTTTATTGCTAATGGGAGCCTCCCAGGAAATCTTTGACCAAATTCAAATCTCCCTGAGGTCCGAAGATTCTATTTCAGGCGAGGCATTTCGCGCCTGGACGAGCAACAATGACATCCAGGTTTTAGGCGCCGCGATGATTCTGCTCATGCACGCGCATGCAAGAATCACCCCGGAGTTTTCGGGCAGGGAACAACTCGAATTTTCCCTACGTTACTACAGGCGCTGCCTGGAGGACAATCCTCCACAGGACGGGGACTACGCCGAGTGCCGGTATCTTGCCGGTTACTCGCTGACGGGCTGGTACAAGCACGCGCGGCACACGGATCCAGTCCCTGCAGAGGTTGTCGAAGGCATCCGGGAAATGCTGAGGGACGTCTATCTTCGGGGCGATGCTGCCCTAAAACTGGCAGTGGTTCATTCGGCGCTGGAGCACTTGTTCGAAGATCCAGTCATTGTGCAGGATTTCGAAGAATGGCAGCGGGACGAACGGCTACGCGCTGCCTACGACGAGGCGTACGCGTACGGCAGCACTATTGTCGATGTCATGAAGGCCCATCCGCCTCATGAGTGACTCACGCAGCGGGGCCTTTAATTCATGATAACGGGGCCTTCTGGTCCGAACTGAAGCCAAAGGGTTAGCCTCCCGCGCTGAGGTCCGTGGACCCTTTACGGATGACGAACTTGACGCCATGATTGCGCGTATCGTTCCACGACTCGCCCAATCGTGATGTCATGAACGACCGCTTCCTCTTCGATACCAATGGTCCCCGCTCCCTGAGATAATTTGTCTTCTCGCCAAAAGATTAAGATAGAAGCATGGCTGCGAATTCCATTGAAGAAGCCGTGGTTGCCAAATTGCGCGAACTGCCTGCTGACAAACAACAAGAGGTGCTCGATTTCGCTAGTTTCTTGGGGACGAAGCGGATACGTCCTCGAAAGAGCTTGTATGGTTTCTGGAAAGATTTGGACATTTCCATATCGGAGGAAGAGATCGCTGAGGCCCGCCAGGAGATGTGGGGCAATTTTCCGCGCGAAGAATTCTTCAAGTGAGTGGGGTCGTCGCGGATACCCACGCCGTCCTCTGGTACTTGGCGGCCGACCCGCGGCTTTCTCTTCGGGCCAAAGAGGCGATGGAGAAAGTTACCGGAGAGGGTTCGCCGATTTTAATTCCTACAATCTGTCTCGTTGAAGCCATTTATCTGGTCGAGAAAAATCGTGTTCAAGCCTCAGCATTCTCCCGATTGGTAGCGGCGCTACGCGAGCCGGGTTCGGCTTTCGAGCCTATCCCGCTGTCCGCTGAGATTGCCTTCGCCTTGCGCGAAATACCTCGCGCCTCCGTGCCTGATTTGCCCGACAGGGTGATTGCCGCCACCGCGCTTGCGCTCCAACTGCCACTGGTCACCCGCGATGGCAAGATCCGAGCTTCGGGCGTCGAGACGATTTGGTAGCGGCTCCCCGATCACTAACTGCAATTTACACTTCGAGACCGAAAACCTATTCGTCGCGCAGAGCACTCATCGGCTCCAGCCGCGAGGCACTGCGCGCGGGGAGGTAGCCCGCTACCACTGCCGCCAAACCTAACAAACCAGCAGCAGACGCAATCGTCCAGGGGTCATTCGCCTTCATGCCGTAGAGAAAGCTCTCGAGGAAACGTGTCGCCCCCACTGCCACCCCCAGCCCGATCACCAAACCGGCGCCAATCAGCATCGCCACTTCTTTCAGGACCATCCGAAGTACGCGCCAGCGCCCGGCGCCCAGCGCCATGCGAATCCCGATTTCGCCCCGCCGCCGCGCCACGTTATAAGACATGACGCCGTACAACCCGATCACTGCCAAAAGTAAGGCAAGCGCTCCGAAGAATCCCGAGAGCGTCGCCAGCAGCCTTTCCCGGGCCAGCGATTCATCCACTTGCGCCGTCAGTGTTTTGAACTGAAAATTGACGTCTCGGTTCACCTCACCGATCGCGGGCTTCACGGCTGAGATCAGGTTCGCGGGGGAAGCTGCGGCACGCAACTCAAAAGTGATTGATCGTCCCGGCAGCCCTATCTGGCTGGTGGGAACATATACGGTGGGATGAATCTCTTCCCGCAGGGACGTATATTTCGCGTCTTTGACCACCCCTACGATTTCGACGGGAGCCAGCAGCCTAACTCCCTCCGGCCGGTACGTCTTGCCAATAGGATTCTGTCCCGCAAAGAACCTGTTCGCCATGGACTGATTCACAACCGCCACCAGAGGCGATTCAGGCGTATCATGCATGTTGAAATCGCGCCCTGCCACCAAATCGGTGCCCAGAGTCTCAAAGAACCGGTCGCTAACCGCATTCATATAAACCAAACGGTCCTCTCGACCCGTCGGAGTGTAACCGTCGACGCGCAGATATGCCTGCTCCAGGCTTCCGTCAGTAGGCGTTGCATCGGAAATGGAGGCGGACCTGACGCCAGGCAGTGTCCGAAGCTTCTGCAGCATTTCCCCGAAAACCGCGCGGCGCCGCCCGGCCGGATATCGCCAGGCAGGCAAGTCTGCGTTCACCAAAAGCACATGCTCGCGCTCAAAACCTGCGTCGAGCGTTTCCAGCCTGAAAAATGTGGATATCAGTAAACCCGCTCCCACTACAAGAATCAGGGACAGCGCCACCTGACCGACTACCAGCGCTTTTCCGATGCCGAACCTGCCGCCTTCCAACACCCCTCCCGCATTCGCCCTCATCGCCGATTGCGGATTGACTCCTGTCCCCTTCCAGGCGGGGGCCAGGCCAAACAGGATTCCCGTGAGAATCGCCACGCCGGCTGTGAATGCCAGCACTCGGGAATCGATACTCAAGTCAAGATACGCCTGATTGCGGTTCGACGAAAGAAAGCCAACCAGCATGCCGGCGCCCCACTGCGCGAAGAGCACGCCTAAAGCCGCTCCAGCTAGCGAAAGCATCAGGCTCTCGGTCAACAGTTGACGGATCAGGCGTCCCCGTCCCGATCCCAGCGCCATGCGAATGGCAATCTCTTTTTGCCTCGCTGCGCCCCGAGCCAGAAGAAGATTCGCTACGTTGACGCAGGCGATCAGCAAAACCACTCCGGCAATCCCCATTAGCACCAGCAACGCTTTTTGATAATCCCTGCGAATCGTGGATAGCCCGTTGGCCGCCGGTTTCGTGTCGAACGTGCTTTTCCGATAGCTCTCCCGTTCCTCCGGCCTCAGGTTTGCCGGTATCGTGGCTTCAAAAATCTGGCTTGCCAACGTCCTCAGCCGGGCCTCTGCCTGGGTTGCGGAGACCCCCGGCTTGGTGCGCCCGATGACCCGAAGCCAGTCCGCCCGGCGATGGTCCAGAATACTGGCTTCGCCGCGAAGGATTCTTTCCGCGCAGATTGGTACGTAAAATTCCGTACTGCTGCCGACATCCACGCCCGTGAATCCCGTCCCGACCACTCCCAGAATTTGGAAGGCATGATGATCGATTGCGATCGTCTTGCCTACGACGTCACCACGGCCTCCGTACTCGCTCTGCCAGAAGTCGTAGGCGAGTACGGCGGTTCCCGGGCAGCCGCGCTGATCGTCAGCCATCGAAAACGTGCGTCCGATCAAGGGCGGCAGTCCGAGTGTTTCAAAGAATTGACCGGACGCAAAGTTCACCTGGACATAACGGGCCTCGCCTCCCGCCGAGAGGTTGAAACGCTCGCGGCCGATCGCAAACGTCCCCGAAAATACGTCCTGGCTATCGCGCAGCTGCTCCCAGATCGGGTTCGTGAAATGGACCTTTTTGCCTATGGACACGTGCAGCAGCTGCTCAGGGTGGCTGACCGGCAGCGTCCTGAGAACTAAGGAGTTGATCAGGCTAAAGATCGCTGTGTTGGCGCCAATGCCCAGGGCGAGCGAGAGAACCGCCACTGTGGTGAACCCCGCGCTCTTGCGCAGGGCGCGCAGCGCGTAACGGTTGTCCTGCCCCAGTGTCTCCGCCCAAGTCCACCCCCACGCATCACGGGTTGCCTCCCGCACCAGCAGGCGGTTGCCAAATTCCCGGCGAGCCGCCTCTTCGGCAGACTTGCGATCTTCTCCGCGCTCCATGCGGTCGCGGACAGCCATCGCGAAATGCGCCGCCAACTCTTGATCCAGTTCGTGATCCCGCCGGCTGCGGGTTAGCAGCCGCCACAAGTGTTTCATGCTTGCTCCTCGCTCTCGCCGCTGTGCATGAGGGATCCAATCGCGGCCACCATTCGTTTCCAGCGGCTGTGTTCGGTCGCCAGCTGTTCTTTGCCCGCTGCAGTGATCTGATAATACTTGGCGCGCTGATTGTGTTCCGAGGTCTTCCATTCGAACTGGATCCAGCCCTTTTTCTCCAGTCGATGCAGCGCCGGATAGAGTGACCCGGTTTCCACGCTCAAAGCCTCGGACGACCCGTTGCGGATCGCAGTCGCAATCCCGTACCCATGCTGGGGCCCCCAGCAGAGCGTTTGAAGGATTAGCATATCCAAGGTGCCCTGCAAGAGTTCGATTCGATTTTGATATGCGCGCGGTTTCGCCATGCCAGTAGATATTCTACATCAACATGTAGATACTCTACTGCAAATCTTTCCTGGCATCCTCGGCGGTACGTAGATCCTCCTTCATCGCAGATGTCTATCCCGTCCAAAGGGTAGTCGAAGCCGAAAAAGCAGGCTATTGTCTGGCTCCACAATAATTCGTACCAGAAAACCTTGGCCGCAGTCATCGCTAACGTTGAAACTCGATAGAAATAAAGGGGTAAGCCGGAAATGCAAGATTTCAGGGGAGTACTCCCACACTTTAGGAAAGTGTCAGTGCCTTCGAGTGTCAGTTGTTGAACCCAGGCGACTCATACGGTAAAGTAGCTAGTACCCGCACATTTCTATTGACATCCCCCCCTTTCGGCATTAAGATTTTGTTTCAAGTCCCCGTAAAGTAACTGACAACTCCACGAAAGTGTATAGAGGTCCCAGCATGACCTTCCAAGTTGGCGAGAAAGTGGTTTACCCGAATCATGGGGTAGGAACCATCGAAAATATCAGCACCCGATCCTTCGGGTCGCAATTTGAACGCTTCTACCTCCTCCGGCTTACGTATAAGAGCATGACTGTCATGGTCCCGTTCTCCCACGTTGGCGACGTTGGCCTGAGGAAGGTCACCAAATCCGGCGAAATAGCCCGCGTTCTTCTTTTTCTGGCATCTGGTAAATCCAAATGCAATGGAGATTGGAAGAACCGGTTTAAAGAAAATTCGGAAAAGATGCGGGTGGGCGGCCTGCTTGAGACCGCTGAAGTCCTGAAGATGTTATTGGTTCTTCAGGCCGATAAGCCCCTCTCCTTCCGGGAGAAGAAGATGTTGGATCGGGCGCGTCATATGCTCATCACGGAAATCTCTATCTGCCGTGCCTTGTGTGAGTCAGATGCCATCGACCTGTTACAGAAAGCTTTAGCTAAATCCTCTCTCAACTTCCCTCCTCCACTCTAATCCAAGGCAATAGGCGGCAGTACTTAGTTTTTTTAGTACTGCCGCGCCCGTTTCTTCCGTAAGTAATTTACCTTAGGCATTTTCTAAGTTAGCCCCTTGTTTCCGTAAACTTAGGTACTTAATCGTCTATCTTTTTGCGGCGATTTGTTTACACTGGAAGCAGAGGGAATACGTCCGTCAGATGCGCTGTTTACAGTGCGGAAGCCAACTCGCGCTGTTGAAGAAATTCACCGACGGTGAATTCTGCTCCGCCGAACATCGTACCCTCTTCTACGACACGCAGCAGAAACTGATTGTCGAACGCCTTGCGGCGTCGGCTCGTAAGCTGAACCGTTACAAGCTGCTTACGAAGCAGCAGCAACCTGTTCCGCCGCCTGTCGTTATTGCCGTGGAGCCCATGCCGGTGCCGCGAGCGGAAGAGATTCTCCCTCCGTTTGCGGCCAGCGTTCCCATTGCAGTATTGGACGCCTTAATCGCCCGGAATAACCCTTATCAATTAGCCGTTGGCTTTCCTTTTTCGACCCCGGATTTGCCGTTGATTCCTCCCTCCTCGTTCTGTCACCAGAAGAAGGAACGGAAGTACAGGTTGGCATCGCCCGCACCCACGTTCCTCGCCGCAAAATCCTCGAAACTTCGGGAGCGGATTGAGGTGAAGGCGGGCGCCCCAACCCCACCGGCCCTCGCCATTCCGCATCTTATCGTGGCGGGCGGATTTCACTCTCCAGGCATGCGAAGCGCCGCAATCGCCCGGAGACACCCGGCCAGGACTGAGCCGATCGGTAAGTTGTCCTTTGCAGAGCATGCTTTTACCGGAGAACTTTCCGGTTTTGGGGGCGAGGTTTCGCGTCCTGGACGGGACATAACCTCCGCAGCCTCGGGCGGAATTCAGACACACGGAAAATGGATGGAACTCCATTCATGGAAGCCTTGTGACTCTGTCAGCGCCTCTCGGCGGGCCGCGGTAGTTCCGGCTTCACAGAACAACGCTCCGGCGATCCCGAACTTTGCCCCGCATGCGCTGCAAGTGCATGGCGTCAATGAGGCTTCGAAGACGTTTCGCGTGCGACCCCGCGGTCCGGTGGCGGATTCGTCAACCGCTCAGTTTTTCCCAATCGAACCCAATCCGATAGCCGCCGCCCCAGCGGGGTTCCGCGGGTCGCTGGCCTTGCCGACGGACGAGACCGCGGTTGAGCTGCCAGGCCCGGCCATTTGCAGCCGCTTCTTCCGCGCCCGTGCGCGCGGCCCGCTCGCCAGCCCCGGAATTCTCGAATCGGAACGGATCCCTTCGGATATTCACCCGTTTGCAGCAACCCACACCACCATTCCAGCCCTCGGCGCCACAGGATCCGCGGAGGGGACGTCGCTACGTTCCGGCCGGTTCCTGCGCATGCGGCCGCGTGGCCCCGTGCTGGGCGGCGGGGCGGATTCCTTGGCTGCCCACTCCTCCGATGCCGAAGCGCTCACTTCTCCGGTTCGGCTGCCTTCCTGCGGCGTGGCTTCGGTGGGAACTCTGGAACCTCGCTTTTTGGAGCGCGGTTTCCGCATGCGTCCCCGGGCAGCGGTAACGCGAGAGGGACTGGCCACATTGGAACCGGTCGTCCCCCATCCGGTGCAGAGTCCTCCCTCAGACGCTGCCAAGCCATCCCTGCCTGCTGCAGTCATTGGGCAGTACGCCCCGAGTTTAGTCGACCGGCACTTCCGCGCGCGGCCTCGCGGTCCGGTGCTATCCGCGGCCCTGGCGTCGTTTGAAAAGACGCCCGCTGGTGAACCGGGGTCGCTCGCTTCGCGCCCGTCTTTCGGTCCTATCACGTCTGCCCTGATAGGGGAATTATTCCCGAGAGCAGTGCAGCGTTTTTACCGGATCAGGCCCAAGTCCGCGGTAGAGTGTGCCGCGTTGTCCCTCTTGGAGAAAATCGCGCCCGGAGTTGAGCCGCTTCTATCCTCGCCGAAGCCCGGCGGCTTGCCGCGTTCCGTAGTTGGCGATTTCACCCCCATCCGTGTCGAAAGGTTCTTCCGTGCGCGACCGCGTGGTCCTGTCGAGAACCGGGTCCCGCAGACGCTGGAACAGATTCCAGCCGGGGTTGCGGCCGCCTTAGTCTCGGCACCGGCCACCGGAACCCTTCCGGTGCACCTGATTGGCGAATGCCTGCCCAATTCCCTGGTGCGGTTTTTCCGCGCTCGTCCGCGTAGTCCCATCGATTCGCTGTCAAGTGCCCGCCATCAGGCAATTGCGAGCGGTCCGCAAGCCGACTTGGTCTCGTCCCCGCAGTTGGCCGCCTTGGCGCCTGTCGTGGCCGGCCCCTGCCAACCCAATGCCGTGGTGCGGTTCTTCCGGGCGCGTCCGCGCGGTCCGCTCGAGGCGAAAACGGCACTGCTGATAGGCGCGGCGGAGATGGCTCAGCCGCTAGAAATGAAACCCGGCGGCGGCACAGCTCCGCGTCTGCCGCAAATCGGGGCAGGCACGGTTCAGCCGGCCTTCCTAAACAATGCGTTCCGCATGCGGCCGAAGGGCGGCGTGCAGGACAAGAACCTGCGGAACTACGACCGGATCGATGCGGGGATCGCTTCCGCCCTGGAATCGGGGCCCAACTTGGGGGCGCTGCCACCCTCGATCATCGGAGGGCTTTCGCCCCAACAACTGGACCGGTTCTACAAAATGCGGCCCCGCGGTCCGGTGCAGGCAATTCAGCTACCGGCGTTCTATCGCATTTCCGCGGGCGAATCGGAAGTGCCGTCGCGCTCGGGTCAGGTTCCGCAACTGTCCAGCCCGGATGCCGATGGGTTCCAGCCCATATTCCTTGACCGGTTCTACCGAATGCGGCCGCGAGGTCCGCTGCAAACCGCGGCAGGCGCGTTTGAGCTGGTAAGTTCCGGGTCGCCGGAACAGTTAATTCCCCGCGCGGCGATTCCGTCGATGCCCGCTGTGCTCATGCGCCAGGCAAGAACTCCGTCACGGGACCGTGGACCGCGCAATCGCCCTCCGTCAGGTCCCAGACCAAATACGGGAACCCGCAGCCTTGACAGCCGCGAGGAAGGCGAGCAGGACACCCGCGTGCCGCAGGCCTCCAAGTCGGCTCTGCCGGATAGCATTTTGTCGGTGTGGAACGGCCCGTCAGGCTGGATACAATTTGCCCACCCGGTCGCGCTGGAGTCAAATTCTTCCGGGTTTCCGATGGCCGCAAATCCGGTCAGTCCCGAACTTTTTATTGAGGCCCCCCTATTTCCGGGTGAGTTGATTGTCGATTATCG
The DNA here is from genome assembly GCA_040002435.1 of Bryobacteraceae bacterium. GTDB lineage: Bacteria > Acidobacteriota > Terriglobia > Bryobacterales > Bryobacteraceae > JANXXV01. The sequence continues at coordinate 9,371 of JBDUEM010000095.1, read as the reverse complement.
GCCATCACTCGTTGAAGTGCGAATGGCCTACGAAGAAAATCATAAGCCGACCTGGCGGGAGCGAATCGCCGCGTTCTGGAGCGAATCCACCTGGGATGTTAAATGGGTTACGGTTGCGGTGCCGGTCCTGCTGGCCGTCCTGATCCATTCGTCGCTCACCAGGCTGCCGCAGCAGCTTGCTCCGGCAAAGATGGATATGGCGGCTATGGCTTCGAATCCGATCCCGCCTCTCAGAGACGTGGTAGAAGCCAAATGGTTCGACCTGCGCAATGAGCTGGTTGGGCGAGCGGCGGTGGACCTGCAGGAAGATTTCAGCAGAGGATTGCGGTTTTGGGCCGGCGATACCAATTGGAGCAATTCCTGGGCGTATGACGTTCACGGTGGTGTGAAGCCCGGCGCTTTGGCGCTGTATACGCCTACGATCGGGATGTCCGACTATGAACTCGAGTTTACCGGGGAAATTGGAATCAAGAGCTTAGGCTGGGCCTTTCGGGCAGCCGATACGCGGAATTATTATTCAGTGAAGCTGGCGGTCATCAAGCCCGGACCGCTGCCGCAGGTGGCGCTGGTGCGTTCCACCGTAATTGACGGGAAAGAGGGTACGGCAACGCAGGTTCCGCTTCCCTTTACAGTGAGCAACGATCAGCTTTACCACGTACGCATGGAAGTGAACGGGCAGTTCTTCACCGTCAATGTTCAGGGGCATGTAGTGGCCTTCTGGTCTGACGAGCGTTTGAAGACGGGCGGAATCGGCTTCTACAGTGCAAAGAGCGAACAGTCGAGATTACTGGCAGTACGTGTGACGCACCAATTCGATGCGCTGGGCAGGCTCTGCGCATCACTCGCACTACAAGTGAATTCAGCAAAACAGACAGGAGTTAGTAGGAATGAATCCCAAAAATAGAAAGCCCGAAGAAGCAGGCGGCAAATCCGCTAACGGTGGAGCCAACGGGCAGAGCGGTTCGGCCGGCGCGCTGGCGAAGGCAGTTTCGCTGCACCTGGAAGGAAAACGCAAGGAAGCTCTGCAGGAGCTGAAGGGCGCGATCGCCAGTGGGGGCGACAGTGCGGAGGTTTATTCCGCCATCGGCCACATCCAGTTCGAACTGGAACAGTACGAGGACGCGGCCAAGAGCTACACGCGCCTGTTGACGCTCGATCCGAAACATACCGCGGGGAACTTCAATCTTGCTGTGTGCCTGGAAAAGCTGGGCCGTTACGACGAGGCATCCGAGCGTTTCAGCAGCGCGCTGGAATTGAATCCGAACCGTTCGGAGGCGCGGCTGGGACTTGCCATCTGTTTGCTGCATCAGGAAAAATCCGAGGCCGCCTTGGAGAGCTTCGACAAGTGCCTGAGCGAGGATTCCGAAAACGAAACAGCGCTCTTTGGGAAAGCCGTGAGTTTGCAGCTTGCCTGGCGCTTTGACGAAGCGACGGAAATCTACAAGCGCGTGCTCTCGCAGAACGAGAATTCCGAGGAAGCGCTGGTCAATCTGATCACCATCGGGATCGCGCGCAAGGATGTTCCGATGATCCGCGACTACTCCGAACGGTTGGTGAAACTGCGTCCGTTCTCGCAGTCGGCTCTGGAAGGACTGGCAACGGTTGCTTTCGCCGATGAGGATTTCGAGGCGGCAGCGCGCTATTGCGAGAAGCTGGTGGAGGCGACGCCGGATCATTTCGAGCGTTGCTTCAATTTAGGTGTCGCCAACCAGAAGATCGGAAAACTGGAACCGGCGGCCAAAGCGTATTCGGACGCCATCCGCATCCGTCCGGACGGCAAGCAGGCGCACGTGAACCTGGGAATGGTGCGTCAGGAACTGGGCGATCTGAAGGGCGCCCGTGAATCCTATGAACGCGCACTGCAGATCACACCGGAGCTGCCCGAAGTATTCTACAACCTCGCCTCGATTTTGGAGCAGCAGGGCGCCAAGGACGAAGCCGAGAAGCTTTATACCAAGCTCACCTCCGTGCGGGGAGACTCCGAAGACGCCTGGTTCCGTCTGGGCTACCTGCGCTTGCAGAAGGGCGACTTCCGCGGCAGCATCGATGCCTTCCAGTCCTGCGTCAAAAAGCGCAATAACTGGCCGGAAGCGCACGTCAATCTGGGGATTGCCTACTGGCGGCTGAGTGAACGCGAACAGGCGATCAAGTCGTTTGAGCAGGTGCTGACAATGGAGCCGAAGTCACTGGATGCGCTACGCGGTCTGGCCGCCTTAGCGGTAGAGCGCGAGGATTACCCGCGCGCGCTGGAGTTGCAGGGCAAGCTCATCGAGCAAGGGGAAAAGACCCCCGAACTGTTCTATAACACCGGCCTGTTACTGCAAAAGAGCGGCAAGGTGGATGAGGCCGTTCAGCACTATAAAGAAGCCATTCAGCAGCGGCCGAACTTTGCCGAGGCGCTTCTCAACCTGGGTCACGCGTTGAAGGCGCAGGGTAAGCCCGACGAAGCCCGCAGTTGCTGGAAACAGGCGCTGGACGTCAAGCCGGAACTGGCGCAGGGTTACTTCGAACAGACGGCGGGGTAGGCAAGCCTGGCATCCGGTTTCCGTCACGCCCGTAAAGGAAGCCCTGCAGGCTTGATCGCAGGGCTTTGCAACGCATCAAGCGCGATTCATTTGGTGGTGACGAATTACCGGCACCCGGGGTGCCGCCTGCGCGCACACCCCGGGAATTCTGTTTTAGGTGCTCTGGTTTACCGCTTCTTGCTCTTTCCTTTGGTCAGATTCTCGAACAAATAAACCCCGCTCTTCCCACCGACCGCGAAATCCAGATCGCCGTCACCATCCAGATCCGCTACCGGAATCTGCATCCCCGCGCCCGTCCGCGTCGCGTACTCGATGGTGTGCCTCACCCACTCCAGCCCCTTCCCGTCCGCTGACTTGATGGATTCATACCAATAAATGCCAAGCGGCTCCCGCTCGCCCGGATCCTTGCCGTTGTGAGCCATATAGCGCTTTCCGGTGAGAATGTCCTTGCGTCCGTCGCCGTTCAGGTCCACCAGTGTCAACGCGTGCGCCTGTGACCAGCTATCGTCAATCAGGTGCTTGGTCCACTTGCCGCCATCGCCTTGCTCCAGCCAGAAGATCCCGTAATCGTGCGCGGCCGATGTCACGATATCGTTCTTCCCATCGCCATTCACATCCATCACGTGGATGAAGCCGAGCGCCTGGCCCTCATTCCAGTCGGCGTGAAACTTCCAGTTCCCGGCGCTGCGCGGGTCTGCCGGAGCCTCCAGCCATCCCTTCGAAGTCAGGATGTCGGCGCGGCCGTCGCCGTTCACGTCTCCGGCGCCGATCCCATGGCCATAGCTCTTATCGCTAACCACGTGCTTCACCATCGTCCCGCCTTTGGCCTCATACCAGGTGACCGGCGCCTTGGTATCACCGAACTGCGGCAGCACTTCGTTTGCCTTGCCGTCGTTATCCAAATCCACCAGGAACGCGAACTCAATGGGCGAGATGTTTTCGATCACCATCTCCTTCCAAATGCCCCCTGCTTTTCCCGGATTCTCCCACCATGACAGCCGCTTGTTAAACCACGAGGGGCTGACAATGTCGATCTTCCCGTCGCCGTTCACATCCAGCGGTAGATCGCTGAAATTATCGATGTAGTTGGTGGTGTAATTCAACTCGCGGAACTTGTGTTTGGTCCACGAAGGCGCCTCATACCAGTTTTCGCCAGAGACAATATCGAGCTTGCCGTCTCCGTTCATATCAGCCAGGGCACAGCTCTCATTGGCCCCCAGATCGAGCGTATGTTTTTCAAAGGGGATGTCCGCCGGACGGGTCACCGCCCATACTCCGGCGGCTAGTAAAAATACAACTGGAAACCATTTCATCGCACTGATTGTACATCTTGAGCTTGCTATACTGGTACTCGTCGCGTGGCGCTATCGTCTAACGGTTAGGACGGAGCCCTCTCAAGGCTTAAATACGAGTTCGATTCTCGTTAGCGCTACCAACACCACCTGCCAGAGCAATACGAGCCTGGCGCACCGTTTCTTCCGCATTCTCCCCTAAGGCTGTCAGGTGCCCCATCTTGCGTCCCCGCCGGGCCGCCAGCTTTCCGTAAAGGTGCAGCTTCACCGCAGGGACCGCGCAGGCCGCGACCCAATCCGGCTCGCCCCTGTCCCAAAGGTCGCCCAACAGGTTCGCCATTGCTGCCGGACACAGCAGCGTGGTCAATCCCAGGGGAAGACCGCAAACGGCGCGCAACTGTTGTTCAAACTGGCTGGTGATGCAGGCGTCGAACGTCAGGTGTCCGGAGTTGTGCGGGCGCGGCGCCAGTTCGTTAATTAATAGAGACCCGTCGCGTCTCACGAAAAACTCGACGCACAGGACGCCAACTACTTCCAGCGCGGTCAGAACGGTCCGGGTAATCTCGGCGGCGTCCAGGGCCGTCTTCGCGTCGATGCGCGCTGGAGCCACCGACACATCGAGAATGCGGTTCTTATGATCGTTTTCAATGGCGCCATAGTGGACGAAACTGCCATCCACGCCGCGCGCCGCCACCACCGATACTTCCCGTTCAAAATCGACCCAGGACTCCAGAACGGCAGCCGCGGGGCCTACCGCCGCCCACGCAGTGTCTGTATCGTCCGGCGAATTAATACGGAATTGACCCTTCCCGTCATAGCCGAAATCGGCGCTCTTTAGAATTGCCGGGTAGCCCTGTTTCGCCAGCGCCGCCCGCAGTTCGTCGACGCTGTTCACAGGAGAGTAAGGGGTGACCGGCAGGCCCGCGGCAGTCAAAAATGCTTTTTCACGGAGACGATGCTGCGTCGTATGCAGCGCGTTTCCGGCGGGCCGTACAGGCGCTACCTCCGCGGCGGCAGCCGCTGTGGCCGCCGGAACATTCTCGAACTCGAATGTGACTACACTCACGCCGCGCGCAAATTTCCGCACGGCATCCAGATCGTCGTAGGAAGCCGCTACTTCCAGATCCGACACCTGGCCGGTGGGAGTGTCAAAGTCAGGCGAAAATGTATGGACGCGATACCCCATGCGTCTGGCCGCGATGGCGAACATGCGGCCCAATTGTCCGCTACCTAAAACACCGATCGTCGCCCCGGGCAGGATCGGCTTTTCGCTCATGGCAACTTATCCTGAAGAACTCTCGCCGTCTGATCGTCGCGAAACTGGCGCAGTTTTTCGCGCAGATCGGGCCGTGTGTTCGATAGAATCGCCACCGCCAGTAATGCCGCATTGATGGCCCCGGCCTTCCCAATTGCCATGGTGCCGACGGGCACTCCACCCGGCATCTGGACAATGGAGAGCAGCGAATCCATGCCCTTCAATGCGTGGCTCTCCACGGGAACGCCCAGTACCGGAACCAGCGTATGCGCCGCCACCATTCCAGGCAGATGGGCAGCGCCGCCCGCACCTGCGATGATCACTTCGATGCCGCGTGCTTCGGCGCCGGCCGCGAACTCCGCCATTCGGCCCGGAGTGCGATGCGCGGAAACCACGTGGCATTCGTGCGGAACGCCAAACCTGCCCAAGATCTCATCGGCATGCAGCAGCGTGTCCCAATCGGATTTGCTGCCCATGATCACCGCGACTAATGGCTTCGTTTCGTCGTTGATGGCAGTGTCCTACTGGCCTTGGCCCAGGGAGAAGCCCGCCTTGCCGTCAAAGTTACAGAGACTCTCAAATTTGATGAAGTCGAAGCCGGCGTCTGTGACACGCTTCAGCAGGCTGATGATCTGCGCGTGAGTGACGATGGCGCCATCGGTCTCGCCCATGAACCGGCAGATCCACGCGTCACTGGTGAGCGTGTCGGGGAATCCGTCTGGATAAACCTTCGTACCTCGGCTCCCGATCATGATCAGCTTCAGATTGTCGCCCGAAAGCTTCTCCAGCTTCTTGCCTAGCTCATCAGGGGTGCCTTCGGTCCAATCGAGGAACAGATCCACGCCCACCATGTCTTTCTTAGGCTTGGGCGCGGTGGATGCCGTTTCTTCGGTGTTCTGGCGCGGACGCGGTTTGTAAACCACCGGTTTGAATTTCTCCGGCAGCTTTCCGACGCGGTCCACTACAGCCTGCGCGAATTCCTTGGTGCCGACTTTCTGTGTGCTGACGCCTTCCGCGAAAATATCGTAGGTATGGATGCCGTCTTCCAGCGTCCGCAGCCACGCGTTGTGCACGCGCTCAGCCACATCTTCCTGGTTGATGTGAACCAGCATCATCACCGCGCCCAACAGCAGTCCTGACGGATTCGCCATATTCTGCCCTGCGCGCCTCGGGGCGGAGCCGTGAATCGCTTCAAACATCGCATACTTCATGCCGATGTTTGCCGATCCTGCCAAGCCAACCGAGCCCGCAATCTGTGCGGCTACGTCAGAGAGCACGTCACCGTACAGATTCGGCATGACCACGACGTCGAACGCGTTCGGGGTATCGGCAAGCTTCGCCGCGCCGATATCTACGATCCAGTGCTCGTTCACCAGATCCGGATACTCCACCGCGATCTCATCGAAAACCTTATGGAACAGGCCGTCGGTGATCTTCATGATGTTGTCTTTGGTGAAGCAAGTCACTTTCTTGCGGGCGTTGCGGCGCGCATATTCAAAGGCATAGCGGACAATGCGCTCACAGCCGCCGCGGGTGATCAGTTTCAGGCACTGCGTAACATCGTTGCTCTGGCGATGCTCAATTCCGCCGTAAACGTCTTCTTCATTCTCGCGGACAATCACTACATCCATGCCCGGATGCTTGGTATCAACATACGGATGATAGGCGACGCAAGGCCTCACATTTGCGTAAAGGCCAAGCATCTTGCGCGTGGTCACGTTCAAGCTCTTGAAGCCGCCGCCTTGAGGTGTGGTGATCGGCGCTTTGAGAAATACTTTGGTCCGGCGCAGGGATTCCCAGGCGCTCTTCTCAATTCCGGCGCTGTTGCCTTGCAGGTAGACTTTCTCGCCGATCGCGATGGTTTCGATGTCGAGGCGCGCGCCTGCCTCTTTTAGAATATGGAGCGTAGCCTCCATAATTTCAGGGCCGATGCCGTCGCCGTGGGCGACTGTGATGGGGGTTGAATTTGCCATGGGTCGAATCAACTAAAATATCGGGTTTAGGAGGATAGAGCAAGTTTCTGCCTTTCCTTATGCAAGCGATGTCGAAGCACGTCTCACAGGAAAGCGCCTCGCCGCCGACGAGCGCGCCGCCAACCGCACAGCCCAATAAGCAAACCCAGAGAGCACCAGAGTGAGCGGCTGAAACCGCAGAAACTCCGCCGATGACTGCGTCAGCCAAGGCACCATGTACAACAACAGGATCCAAGCCTGGAAAGCCTCCCGATCCTCATCGGACCGCCGTTGTATGCCGCCCGCAATCAATGCCACAGCAACGCATACCAGCGTAGTGTCGTAGATCGGTGAGTAAACGTTGCAAACCAGCGAACCGCAAATCGTGGCAGCCCAAAGCTGATCCTTCGCGTCCGCGCTCCAAGCGCCTGCCCGCCACCACAGCACGGCCAGAATGGCAACACCCACAGCGCCGACAGTCATCCCAAGCACGTGCGCAAAAGAAGTATTACCGAGCAGTATATGAAAAAATGACCCCGCGTCCAAATACTTCGTCCGTCGCAATGCCCCCAGCGGGCCTGTGGCAAGATACCGGAAAAAGCCCAGCCGGTGGAACCAGGCGGTGCAACCATCCAACCCGACCATCCCCAAAGACAGCGAAGCCACCACACCCGCGCCCGCGGAAAATCCAAACACCGATCGCCACCGCCGTCCACACAACAGCATGAATGCTGGAATGGCCACCAAAGTGATTTTATACAAAGCCAACGACAACACGAACCCCGCTAAAAGCTCCCGGTCTCGCGACCGGCAATATACAAACGCAGCGATCAGAAAGAACCCCACAACCGACAGCTGCCCGCCAATCCACGTTTCAATCACAAACGCCATGCACGACAACCCCAGCAGGAACCCCGTCTTAGCCCGCTCCGGAGACAGCTTCGCCACCAGTAGCAGGAACCGCAACCCAAGCAGGTAGAAGATCAGCGAGAACCCCAGCCAGACCACATACGCCCAGCGGTAAGGCAGCTTTGCAAAGGGACGGAACAGTTGGCCGATATAAGGTGCCTGCGCGAACGGCAGCATCTGCGATTCTTCCATTCCCACATCCGGCTGGTGCTGCAGCCGGATCTCAAGATCCATATCGTAGATCCGCGCCGGTTCGTACTCATTGAGAATCTTGCCCGTCACATAGAAACCGGCAAAATCACCGCCCAGAGTCCGCCCCATGAAGGTCTCACCCCGGAATCCGTAGAACAGTGACAACCCACATAACACGATCCCCGCGACGATCGACATCCAACTCATCGCCCGCGCCTCCGCCTGACCCGGCAAAGGCCCGATCCAGCGGCGGAGAAAAGGTATAAACTGCACGATGTAGCTGTAATCGTCAATAGAAGACACAGACTGTAGCCGCGATCTCGAGCAGCTTAACGTAATGTCGTCTGGTGCGGGTTCACATCCGCCAGCTTGTATAGACTGCGCCGTCCACCTTTCCCAGGTTCAGAACCGTGTGGATCACCTCAACCACCCGCGAAAATTCTTCGCGCTCCAGGATGAGTTGCTTTTACCCTGCGGCTGTCAACGAATAGAACCGCGCCCGGCCATTGTTTTCCGATGCTCTCCATTCCGCTTTTACCCGGCCATCGAGCCGCAACCGCTACAGCGCAGGTTAGCGTGAAACTCTCGCCCACCTGCAGCACATCGTGGGAAACGTACTTCCTTCGCGGCCCCAGGAAAATAAGACATTCCTTTTGGGGGTTCTCATGCAGTCACCGTGTACACGTCCCTGTGGTGATTTTTATCTGGACACCACCCCGCAAATGAGGTATCGTATTTATGAAAACTGCATGTACCCGGTTTTGCTGTTCGTTCGTCTACGTACGGGATGTACCCCGTAAAACGTTAGAAAGCGAACTCCTCTTAACGCCTCGTCGCGCCGCTCTCCCAGCCGAGAATTAGGCTTACGTCAGCCTGTTGTTGCCGGACCAATGCCGGCTATCCCATACCAACAGGAGATGTGAATGCAAAGCTTCCCGCGTCCTGCCCCCCACATTTCTTCGACGGTTCTGGTTGAACCCGCCGCTTTTTACCCATGGTGTGTGTTCCCGGTAGGCTGAATTTCAATTTTGCTTGCAGTCGCGGGGGAACAGAAGTTGCCTTCTGCCGGTCCGGTGACCGGTGGCTAAACGAAACCTACACGCAAATATGAGGGAAGAAATGTCAGACCTACTTACTACGGAAGCAAAACAAGATTTTCTGAAAAGGGGCTTTACGCGGCGCAACTTCGGGCGCATTACGTCCATGTTGGCCGCTGGGGCAACCCTGCCGTTCTACAACGAATCGG
>JBDUEM010000094.1:0-25255 GCA_040002435.1 Bryobacteraceae bacterium | reverse complement strand
CGGCTGTAGAATGGGACCCTCCACCCATGAAACTCGCACTGCTCTTCCTTGCTCCGTACCTGGCTTACGCCGCCGGCCCCTGGAACTTCGATCAGCTTTCGCAGACCCCGAAGGTTTATGAGGCGCAGACCCAGGAACCCGGCGTTCGGGCGCTCTACTTCGAATCGGTAGCATGGCGCGCCAAACCGACCCGCGTCTTTGCCTACTATGGCGCGCCCGCTGGTAAGAAGCTGCCCGCGATGGTGTTAATTCACGGCGGTGGGGGCACTGCCTTTGCCGAATGGGTGCGGCTATGGAACCGGCGAGGATATGCGGCAATTGCCATCGATACCTGCGGCAATCTTCCGGAAAAGGCCAGCGCCGACAAGCCCTGGTCGCCACCGAAGGCACATCATGAATACGGTGGCCCGGAAGGATGGGGCGGCTTCGCGCAGATCGACGAGCCGGTGACCGACCAGTGGAGTTACCACGCGGTGGCCGCGGCGGTTCTCGCGCATTCGCTGCTTCGCTCGTTTCCGGAGGTGGACCCGAAACGCACCGGCGTCACGGGCATATCGTGGGGCGGATATTTGACGGACATCGTCGCGGGTGTGGATCCGCGGTTCCGCTTCGCTGCGCCTGTTTACGGCTGCGGATTTCTGGGCGAGGATTCGGCCTGGCTGAAGAATTTCGCGGATATGGGCGAGGAGCGGAAACAAAAATGGCTGTCTTTGTGGGATCCGTCCGTGTATCTTCCCGAGTCGAAAGTCCCGATGCTCTGGGTGACGGGTACCAACGATTTCGCCTATCCATTCCCATCGCTGCAGAAGTCGTATCGATTACCGAAGGGACCGCGGACGTTATCCATTCGCGTCCGGATGCGTCATGGACATGCGGATGGCGCGGCTCCGGAAGAGATTCTGGCGTTTGCGGATTCCATCCTCAACAAGCGGTCCCCGCTTCCCAGGATTACAAAGACCTCCCCAGGCGAGGTGCGTTTCCAGGCCAAGCGGACCATCGCAAAAGCGGAGCTCAATTACACCAAGGATGAGGGCCGCTGGCAGGACCGGAAATGGGAGACCGAGCCCGCCGAACTGGACGCCAAAGCCCATTCGGCGCACGCCGTGATCCCCGAGGGGACAAAAGTCTGGTACATCAATCTGGTGGATGACAAAGGACTGGTCGTCAGCTCGGAACATCAAGGCCGTTAGCGATGGATTGAATGGAACTCCAGACCTGTTGCAGATCGGCTTCCGTGGTCCTGATATTTCCAATCGCCAGCCGCAGCACAAACTTGCCATTCAACACCGTGTGCGACAGGAACGCAATGCCACTGGCGTTGACGCGGTCGAGGAGCGTCCGGTTCTGCTCATCCGTCCCTTTGTAGCGGAAACAAATGAGCGATAGCGGCACGGGCGCGGCGAGTTCGAAGCGTTCATCACTGCGGATATCTTCGGCCAGCTCATGCGCCCAGGCGACATGTGCGCGGATGAGATCGGCAACACGCTCGCGGCCGAAGTAGCGCATCACAAACCAGAGCTTCAGGGCGCGAAACCGGCGGCCGAGGGGCACACCGTAATCCATATAGTTCACGACGCTCCCATCTTCCGCAGTGCGCAGGAACTCCGGGACAAGCGAGAACGCGCGGCGGAGAATGTCGGGACGCCGGGTGTAGAAAGCGCTGAGATCGATGGGCGTGAACAGCCACTTGTGGGGGTTCACCACCAGGGAATGGGCGCGGCTGGTTCCGTCGAAAATATGGCGCAGTTCGGGAACTACGGCGGCCGGTCCACCGTAGGATGCGTCCACATGGAGCCAGGCATGGTAACGCTCCGCGATATCGGCAATCGCGGGCACGGGATCGATGCTTGAGGTCGAGGTGGTGCCGACGGACGGCACTACGCAGCAGGGCTTGCGGCCGGCGGCAACATCCTGTTCCATCGCTTGCGCCAGCGCGGCGGGAATCATGCGGAAATCGGCGTCTACCGGAATCTTGCGGACGTTGTCCTGACCGATGCCGAGGGCGATAGCGCCTTTTTCCACCGAGGAATGCGCCTGCGACGAAGTATAAACGGTGAGGTTCGGAAGACTGCCGCGCGTACGGGCTTCCGGGTCTACCAGCTCACGTGCAGCGGCAATGGCATGCATGGTGGAAATAGAGGCCGTGTCATGGATGATGCCGAAGAATTCTTCGGGTAAGCCCAGCCATTCGCGGAGCCAGCCGAGTGTTACCTGCTCCAGTTCCGTCGCGGCGGGGCAGGACTTCCAGACCATTCCGTTCACGTTGAGCGCCGCGGTCAGCATTTCGGCCAGGATGCCTGGGGCCGAGGCCGATACGGAGAAATAAGCATGGAACCTGGGATGGTTCCAGTGAGTGACGGCGGGAATCACCAGGCTGCGGAAGTCGGTGAGAATATCATCGATGGATTCGCCTTGCAGCGGTGCGGAAGTGGGAAGAAGTTGAGTCAACTCTCCGGGCTGAACCTGCGAGACGACGGGGTAATCGCGTATACCAGCCAGATAGTCTGCGATCCAGTCGACCACTTCGTGGCCGGCACGGCGGAATTCATCCGGGGACATGTCAGGCATTCTTTCAAGGTAACGTAACGGCGCCGGTATCCCTCATCTTCGAAGCCGCTGCCGCGGGAAGCTTCCAGTCGCGGTCAAAGTAGCCCTCCGTGATGACGTTGTCGAGGCCGCCCTTGAAGAGAATGAAGTCCTGGAAGGTTTCGAGAGCGCGATAGGGAGCCGGATTCCGGGTGAGACCCGGACGCCCCGATTGGTCCGCACGAGTCCACCACGACAGGCCGGAGCTGATGACCGCATAATGCCTGCCTCCGATCGGGGCCACGTAAACCAGTCCATAATCAGCCGCGCCGGGGTTCAGATGCAGGGGCAGCCGCGGCGCGAGCCTGGCAATCACCGAGTTGGTCTCGCTGGTCCCGAACAGGATCAGGTTCGCGGATTTCATTTCGTAGTCCGATACCTCTGCGTCTGGAATGACGCGATTGGTGATCATGAGGCGGGCGCGGGGCGTGGACCACTCCGCGGCCGCATTTGCCTGGTTGCGGCGCCAGATCAGATCGTCAGGCGATACCGAGCCGCCCGTCCCATAAACATAAATCTGACGCGAGGCGATGGCCCGGCTGATGGGCCCTTCCTGGCCGGGCCCCTTTTGTGAGGGCAGCGGCGCAGAGTGTTTGGCTACCCAGCCCTTCGGCTCCCTGGTGAATGACAGGGATCCCTGGGCTTTCTGCCGGAAGGCTGCACCGTCGAGTACGACGTTTACGAACGGCACCTTGGACATCATTGGATGGCCTTTCAGATTCAGCGTGAATGCAGTGAGAGATTTCGTGGTGATCTTCAGTTTGTTGGCACCCTCAAAACGGACGTCAATGGTGGCCAGAGTACCTGGAGTGAGCTGGTCGAACTGAACCCAATAAGCCGAGGCGTGCTGATAATCGGCGGTAGAGAAGTTGACATGGTCCGGCAGCGGGTTGCGGCGATAAGGATCGAAGACCGAGAATATGGACGCGTCTTTATAGGCGAAGTCACCGGCGTTATGACGGACACCCGGGTATTCTATGTACTCGACCTTCACTCCCGCGTCCAGCAATTGCTGGCTCCAGCGCCGGGTCTGCTCGGCTTTGACGGCCGGATCAATCTCACCCTGGTACAGCTTCACAGGGATATTCAGAGCGTTGCCGGCAAGCTCTTCCGTACCCGGCGGCGGCGCCGGGCAGACAGGCGCGATGGCGGCCCAGAAGTCCGGCCGGGTCAAGCCAAGCCAAAGCGCGCCTCCGCCGCCCATTCCGATCCCGGTGAGAAAAATACGGTCGTCATCGATTGCAAAGCGCCGCTTCACATCGGCAACCACGTCGTAGACGTCCTTTTCCGCGAGGCCCTGATAGCCGAGTGTCCCGCGGGCCAGCGGCGAAGCCACGATGTAGTTCACGTCGCGGAAATTGGGAAAGAAGCGGTTCGCGTCGGCATCGGTTTCCCCGGGCCGGTTCGGCCGGCCGAACACACGGCGCAGGGCGAGCCGATGGTTCGAAGACACATCGTGCAGCATGATCACGAGGGGATACTTGCGGGCGGGATCGAAGTTCCTGGGGACGTATAAACCGTAGGGTTGATCGGTGTCATCCGCATCGGACGCAAATGTCACCGCCTGCGGGCCCGTGGTGTAGGGCTGAGCCCAGAGGGAGGCGGCGGCCGAGAGGACGAAGAGAGCCGCAGCTAGGGGTCTACACACTCTTTTTGCACCACCGGGAGCCATGTCTTGAACCACGCACGAAACTCTTCGCGCTTAGCTTCCTGGCCAGGACTGAAGGGCACCGCGTGATCTCCGCACTTGATGCCACGCAAGATGGCCGCTTCCTTCACGCCAGCCGGTGTGGGAAAGAAGCCCAGCCACGCCAGAAACTCTCGAAGACGGGCATCCAGCTTCGCGACTCGTTCCGTGTTGGCGGCCGCCACGGCGCGGTTCAAGGCGACGAGAAGTTCGGGCAGCGCCGAAGCTACCCCTGAGATACCTCCGGGTGCGCCGGCTGTCCGGGCCTTCGCGAAGAGATTATCGTCACCGGCGAGCAGGGCGAACGGCGCTTCATCGTACAGACGTTTCAGACCGGTGAAGGAATTCCAATCACCGCTGGAATCCTTGATGCCGGCATACATTCCGTCTTGCAGCAGCTGCGCGGCCACGTCCAGAGAGATTCCGTTATTGAAGACTGGGATGTGATAGAGCAGCGTCTGGGCTTTGCCATGAACGGTGGCGGCGAACTTGCGGTAGAACGTGAGGATGTCTTCCGGAGTATAGCGAAAGTAGTAGGGAGGCATCAGCAGCAGGCCGGCCGCGCCGGCGGTGGTGGCCGCGTTGGCAAGCTCAACCGCACCGTCCAGCGTGGAGTGCGAGACGTTGATCCAGATGGGGACGCGGCTGCGCTTCACGGCCAGGCTGACGAGACGGATGCGCTCCTCGATGCTGAAGTGTAGGAATTCCCCGGTAGTACCCATGAAGACGATGCCATCGACTTTGTGAGAGCAGAGGAAGTCAATGAGATCCCAGGTAGCACCCAGATCGATCTCCTGCACCCCGCGGCGGCGTGGCGTGACGGCGGCGACATAGAGGCCGTGCGGCGAAGCTGATGGATTTGTGGGCAATCTGAATACTATAACCCGAAGCACTTGCGGGTTTGAAGAGGTTACTGAACGGTGTTGGAGATGTGGCGGGCGATTCGGTTGGTGACTCTGGAAACGAGACGTCTGGGATCGAGGAGATGTTGCGGCCGGAAGGAGCGCTGAGACCAGCGAAAACCGGGCTCAAACTCGATTCCCAGGAAATATCCTATCTCGCGGTAGATGCAGTAGCAGACACGGCCTTGCAGTTCTCCCTTGGGATAGCTGATTTGAAGCGTGGTCTGAAGCGGGATGGGATTATCGACCTGAACACATGCGCCAGAGAGCGAAATATCTTCCAGGTTAGCGACTGTCCGCCGAATTCTCCCGTTTTTGTCCTTCCACCGGACGTCTACGAGGTCGGCACACAGCATCCGCGTTTCCACTCTGCGGTTCTGCATATAGTTTTAATATCGGCGCAACATTCCAAAAGGATTAGCGGTTTTGCTCGACCGAATCACCCTACGCCGTCTTAAGGATTCTCCCGGAAAACGTGGTACTACTAACAGATTACCAATGAAACGATCAGCCGTGATTTCGTTTGTTGTGGCGGTCCTTGGATTCGGGATTCTGGTGCCGTGGTGGAAGGGTCTCGACTTTCTGGATGCACCCATTCTCATCGCTTCGGCATGTGCTTCGCTTGTGTTCATTGGACCCATGACGGCAAAGTCATTCCATCGGGAGCACGCCGGCGGCCAGGTTATTCGTGTGGCCGGATTCGCCTGGCTGATCGCGCTGCTGATCCTGGTGAATGGCATTGCGACGGTGAACATCGCGCACTGGCTGGGCCAGGTCCTGATGCCTTCCGCGGGAGTGCTGTTTGGCGGCCTGGTGCTGAACTTGACGGGCGGCCTGTTTCTTGCGCTTGTCACGATGGAGGCGGGATTGAGGACCGGCAGACCGGCTTCCGGGGTACGTAACATCCGCATCGGGCTGTTTGCTCTTTTCGCCATCCTGGTTTTCCTGGCGCGCTATGCTCCACCGGCGGTGCGATCCCGCGTCGATGAGATGATGACTACCGAAGGCCTGTTACGAATCGTCTTTTTCCTGTGCTGCGGACTGGCCTTGCTTAGCGCACTTCTGTGGAAACGCGTTCAGATGCTATCACAAAGATGAACATTCATGTCATTACCGCGCCTTACAACATGGGCCAGAGGGATGCGGCGGTTGGGCTTGGTCCTACGCGCTATCTGGAAGGCGGATTGGGGTCGGTTGTGCAATCGGCGTCGGGACGCGCCGTGACGCTTGTACCGGTGGATGTCGGATTCTCAGCGAAGATCGAGCAGGTGAACGGCGCGCTGACCAGAGCAGTCTCAGCAGCCGTGGGAATGGGGGCTTTTCCGTTGGTGATGGCGGGGAATTGCAACTCATGCCTGGGCACTTTGCCTGCTTTGCGGGCCTCCGGGCTTGGGATCATCTGGTTTGATGCGCATCCCGATTTTCACAGCCGCGAGTCGAGCATCAGCGGCAACCTGGACGGAATGGCACTGGGGTTGGCGACGGCCCAGTTTGTGGATGAATCGCGGACGATGCTATTGGGAATTCGGGATGTGGAAGCGGGAGAACGGGAGCGCGTGGCGAAGTCCCGGATGCGCGTGGTTCCAGCCTCGGAATGGGCGGACGGCTTCGTCGCGAAGAACTTCCCGCAGGCCGAACGGGTATATCTGCACATTGATCTGGATGTGATCGATGCCGCAGTGAATCCGGGTGTTAATTTCCGGGGTTCTGGGGGCCTTTCTCTGGCACAGGTAGAGAGTGCGCTGCGGATGATCCGCGGGCGCTATCCGATTGCCGCAGCCGCGCTGACGAACTACAATCCGGAGCGCGATGTGGACGGAAGGAGCCGCGATCTCGGGCTGGCGCTGGCTCGGCTGATTGCGGCGATCGTCTAAAGTAGGGTGCCAACGAGGTAGAGTTTTCCATGAGCGTTATGCAGAAGTTCGCGACGGAAGCAATCGCCCCCCATGGCTTGCTTATGCAGCTGGGGCGCCGGTCAGAATTTCCGTGGAACCACCCTGCTGCTGTATGCCGCCCCCTATGGCGGCCCGGAATGCGTGGCAAAATTGTTGTCCAGCGGAGCGGACGTCGAGGCGAAAAACCAGTCCGGCGCCACCGCCCCGATCGGTCCCGCGAACGATCCGCGGAAGGCGCGGCTGCGGATTAAGAAGGGTTCCAATGAGAATGGAGGCGCCAAACCAGGCCCTACACCGTTGCCGGCGGCGGCAGCCTGCGATGGCTGCTCCGCAATCGTTGGCAGGTGCTCCGGGCTCTGAAGGAGTGTGGCGTGTTGAGCGCTACTGACACCGCTTATCGGCGCGGAGTGAAATACCTGCTGGATTCACAGGTAGGTTTATGGCACTGAGGCGACACACACGGTGGAAATCCTGACAATGTACGTGACAGGCGAGGGACAGACATCGCCTGGCGGTGTGGAAGGCAAACCGGCATCCATGCCGTTGCCGCAACCGCTGCTGCCGGTGACGGCAACCATCGGCGGCAAGGATGCGCCGGTGCAATATGCCGGCGCGGCCCCGGGTTTTGTCGCCGGCCTGATGCAGGTAAACGTACTGGTGCCGGCCGGCTCGGAAGGCGATATAGTGCCTGTAGTTGTTCGCGTAGGTCAAGCGCGTAGTCAGCCGGGCGCTATTATCAGGGTCCTGCCAAAATAAAGGATGAGCATGAGGCTAAACGATTTTTTCAAGGGTTCAGACACTTCACTCGGGGTTTTCTATCCGATGCATTACCTGGTTGCCGTATTCCGTAATCTGGAACTGGCGCGGGATGCGGCAAGGAAGTTGAGCCAAGCGGGTTATCACGAGGGGGACGTGACCGTGGCGGACGGGCCGGAGGTGATTGCCTTGGCGAAAGACGAGACGGGCCTTGGAGCGTTCCTGATGCAGGCGTTGTCGAGATTCATCTCAGCGGAACAGACTTACACAGATCATGATCTGGAGCACGCGCAGCATGGAGCCGGTTTTCTGGTGGCGCATTGCCCCACCGATGCGATTAAGACCGAGGTCTGGGGAATTGTGGAGAGCGAAGGGCCGCTGGATGCGCGCTACTACGGGCACGGCGGAATTGTTCATCTTGCCGGGGATTCCTTTCCGATTTAGGTGCCACGCGAATCCGGACCATCATTCCGCCAAACCTTCGTCGCGCAAGTCTCCCAACAACTCGCCGGACGCGTTTTTCGGATAGCCGAAATCCCAGAAGGAATCGTCGACGCCGCTTTCCCACACGCGCACTTTCTTTCGAGTAAGGAGGGACTCCAACTCCGCGTCGGCCTCGCGGACTTCGTCTTCCAGACCTACCATGGAAATGATTCCGCGCAAGTCGAGATCGTTGCGGTAGTCTTCAAGACCGAGCTTGTAGCCTTTGCTGACATCTTCGACAAACTTGTTCCAGCGATCGACCAGGCCTCTTCGTCCGGCCTTGACTACATGCTCCGGATATCCGTTGTCCCGTAAGTAAGTAATCATCTCAGCATCGTTCATCGTTCGGCCTGCCTTCGAAAGTAGCTTTCGCCCTGGTTCGGGATAAAGAATGTGCGAATGGTGCGGTCAGCGTTGTAGGCGCCGAAGTATCCGCTGCGCTTGTCGAATTTTGTCACCACGGCGTTCCGGCGTGCTTCTAAAATGGGACCGCCAACCGGGGCGTCCCGCAGATCCTGGGCCAGCCGCAGGTACTCGGCTTGAGAGATCTTACCAAATTCACTGCCGTGCTTCTGGAAGTGTTCGTCGAACTGACGCCTGCTGCGGAAGCCGGGGCCCGCCGCGCACAGCAAGAGCGCGAAACAGAAGCACAGCAGCAGACGCAAGGTTTTCATGCGCGAAGTCTCACCCCCGGCGTGGGACCGTAATCGATCAGCACCTCACGGGCATCATTCAAAATAGACAGGCGGCCGGCTTCCATGACTAATTCGTTATATCGACTGTTGGCGGGCGTGGCAAGCACTCCCTCGGCATCCAGCGTCGCCAGGTATGCCTGAGGGTCAGCGGCAGACTCGGCGGCAATGCACTTTTGCACGGCGAACTCGATGGACCTGAGGCCATAGCCTACTGGCTGAAGCCCTGCGCCGCCGAGATTCACATACTGAAAATAATCGGGGCTGGGTTCGGCGAATTCCGGCCGGGGACGGACATAACTGTACTGCAGTCCGCGGTATTGATCGGAGTGTTCAATCAGCCCGCCGGCGTCGTTGCCGGAGCAGTACATGACGATGCCCTGCGTGTTGGTACCCGGCGCCGCGTCTGGAAAGCTTAGCGAATTCTGCACGTTTAAGCAGGCGCCGTTCTGCCAGATGACGCGGGCATCGGACCAGAGGTAGCCTTCATTGCCGTTCGGATATTTGTCCTTGATGCCGTAGACGCTGACCGATGCCGGCAGGAGTCCGGTGATGAAATGGACCAGATCGACATAGTGGCAGCCGATGTAGGAGAAGGCGTCGGAATTTTCGGTAGTGCACCAGTTCTGAAAATTCGAGGACCGGTAGTACCACTTTTCCATGAGCTTGGCCGTGCCCAGGCGGAACTCGCCGAAGAGGCCCTGGCGGTATTTCTGCCGCGCCATCAGGCTGCGGTCGTCCAGCCTCTTGTGATACTCAACCCCCACCACGAGGCCCCGTTTGCGGGCT
Source organism: Bryobacteraceae bacterium (assembly GCA_040002435.1). Taxonomy (GTDB): domain Bacteria; phylum Acidobacteriota; class Terriglobia; order Bryobacterales; family Bryobacteraceae; genus JANXXV01. The sequence continues at coordinate 15,465 of JBDUEM010000094.1, read as the reverse complement.
TCCGTTTCGATGAGAAGCGACTCGCGAACGGTCAGCACCAGCGGCTTCACGCAACACACATGCTGATCGTGCTGCAGCGCCGTCATCACCACGTCGAAATGAAGTTGATCGGGAACGGCGGCAATGACGATGTTGTGCCGCGCCATTTTCGCGATGACCTCTTTGTAAAGATCCGGCTGCGGCGAATCTCCCGATTCCGGATAGGCGTGGAACGACTGCCCCGGGAATGCCGCCGCGAAAACAGCGGAGTCCTTCAGCTTCTGCACAGTACGCGCGTGCTGCGCGCAGACCGCTATCGAGCCGACCACACCCTGGCGCTGCATGTGATAAAGCGAGGGAAGAATCTGATCGTTGGTGATCATCCCTCCGCCCACGACGAGAACTTGTGGCGTCACGCCAGCGCCTCGCGCACGGCTTCCTCAAGGACGTCGAGGCTCTCGTTCATCGCCTCTTCATTGATGACAAGCGGCGGACAGATCTTCACCGTGCCACCGCCAAAACCGACAGGACTGAACAGGAGCACTCCTTTTTCAATGCATTTCTCGATGATGTTCCAGGCAAGGTCAGCGTCCGGTTCCATAGTTCCCGGCTTGACGCACGCCACGCCGGCCACAAGCCCCTTACCGTCCACTGCGCCAATGCGGGGTGTGGTCTTCATCAGGGCGCGGAGACGGCTGTGCAATATCTCTCCCATGCGTTTGGAATTGCCCGCGAGATCTTCCTTCAGCACCAGGTCGATGGATGCCAGCGCCGCTGCACAACAAACCGGATTGCCAGTGTGTGTCGATGTCATGCTGCCGGCTGGATGGAGATCCATCACATCACTCCGTCCGATGACCGCTGCCAGTGGAAGCGAACTCGAAATGCCTTTGCCCCAGGTGGTCAGATCCGGAATGATGCCGTAATGCTCGTAGCCCCAGAGCGTTCCGGTGCGCCCGAAGCCTGCCTGCACTTCGTCGCATACCAGCAGCGCCTGGTGCTCGTCGCACCAGCGCCGCATCGCCTGCATGTACTCGACGGGCGCGAACGCCGCACTGCCGCCCTGGTAGGTTTCCAGGATGACGCCGGCCACGTTCTGCGCATCTACACCGCGCTCGGCCAGACACTTCAGGAAGAACTCGAAGGAAGTATCGGGCGTGCGGAATCCATCCGGAAACGGTACCTGCACAAAGCCGGGATCGGCATTGATGATCCATTCCTTCAAAGCAGGGATGCCGCCAGCCTGCTGCGCGCCAAGCGTCCGGCCGTGAAATGCCTTCTCAAACGAGACGATGACATGCTTGGCGCGCCCGCCCATCTTCACGCCATAGGACCGGCAAAGCTTGATGGCGCATTCCACGGTCTCCGAACCGGTGGTCAACAGAAACACCTTCTTCAACGGTTCAGGGAACAGCGAGGCGAGCTTCTCAACAAGCTGCGCCCGGATCTCACTTGGAAAACAATAGTTGGTGAGAAGTTTGGACTGGGCCTGACGCACGATAGCGTCGATGATCTCCTGCCGCCCGTGGCCGGCATTGGTGATGAGCACACCGGACGACCAGTCGATCCAGCAATTCCCGGCCGCATCGTAAACCTGAAAGCCCTCCGCCTTGTCCCAGGCGATGGGCGGCTGTCCGCGCATGGCGACCGGTTCAAACTTCTGCAGCTTTTCCAGTGTAGCGACCGATTGTGGAGAAGGCAGATCTGTCACAATGCGGCGGTATTTTGTTTCGACGCGGGGTACTGACCGCGGCGTCAGGGAGTATTCGCGAGCCATAGTTCTCTATCTTAGCCGGAGGTTCGCTGGAGATGGACTCCGCCGTGCCAGCGCTCCGCTCCGGCAAGATCGGTCATGCACAATTGCCCGGCAAGCACTTGATGCCCGGCCGTGGTCAGCATGACCGGCGCCGCTGTCAGCAGCGAGGGACGTGTCCTGGTCATTCGCTTGATGTGCAGATCGAGAACCGTTTCGGACATGTAGCGGGTCTGCTCCTTCACCTGAAAGGCCCAGAAGACTTTCTTGAGTACCTGAGTACCGCCGCAGATGGTTTCCAGAATCTGCCGGTCGGTTCGCGACAGGCCGCTTCCCTGCGCGGGAAAATCCTCCACATGACGGCGGAGGGCGTCCCCGAGAAACGGAAGCGCCGCAAGATCTTCGGTCAGGAAGGCATCGAGCGCTGAGCGGTCAGGCGAGCAGAAAGCGGCCCAGGCACGTTCGGCCAGCGCAAACTGCGCCGCAGAGACGGATTGCCGCGCCTTCCACAGAGAAGCTCTCTGGGGCACCTCCATGGGGCCCATATACTGGCCGGTGCAAACCAATTGCACGTCCAGGTTCCGCGGAGCCAGCGCGCTGAGAATCTGGATCAGCTTCAATTGATCACCGAGGTCATGCTGGAACCACAGTGTTATTTCAGGCTCAGAGAGAATGGCCGAGTCGCGGAATCCAAACTCCCGACGGATTTCCTTATACGTACCCCAGCCGCAACCGGCCAGGAAGCGCGCGCGGACGTCGCTCATCTTCTCGAGCGACAACCCTGCCGGCGCCGGGCCCTCATGCAAGATGTCCTTCCACGGCAAAATGTCCTTTTCGCGGGTAGTTTCGCGAATGGGAGTGACCATGAAATCGTCGTTAGTTATGTGGAGCATTCGTCTTTCTTAACCATACGCGATGGATCACCATGAGCTCGCGCGCAGCGATGGATACGGGTTTGATCTCGAGCGAGGCAGGCCCCTTCTCCAGTTTCATGAACCCTGCCGAGAGCGGCCGGAAAATGGTCCGGCCGGGCGTAGGCAGTACCTTATGATCGGTATGCGCGTCGCCAACCTGGGTGCGGACGATGGAACCCTGCTGTCCCGGTTCGCAGCCGTACGACAGAATTACCTCATACTCGCCGGGCTCGACGACATCGATCTTCCAGCGCATCGAATCGCCCGGCTCGGTCCAGTTTTCAATCGTGTCCCGGTTATAGTGCAGATACTTCGGCCGCACTTTCGTGCCGACTGGATCTCCCCACGTCAGATCGATCTCTACGGGATTTTCGTCCGGCCGTCCAACCTCTATCGGTACCCGCTTGTAGTCGCGGCCTTTCGTCACGTCGGCGTAAAACCGCTCGAACTCCTTCCGCAAGGCCGCGGCAACGGCGGGTTTCGCCGCGGCCAGATCCGTGGATTCGCCCGGATCCTTCGACAGATCGAACAGCTCGCCGGTGGAAATTAGTTTCTCGCCCCTGGCATTCCGGAGGGACCAGTTGGCCTTCAGTTCGGCATCCCCGGGCACGGTTGTCAGAACCGGATAGCCCCGGTTCCACTGGTTGTAGATGAATTCGTGCGGTGTATCGCCCTTGCCCGCGCGAAGTAACGGGGCGACACTCTTGCCATCCAATTTGGGCGGCGCCGGAATCTCAGCGAGATCGCAGAACGTGGGAAGCAAGTCGATGTGCTGTGCCATGGCGTCCACCACCGCGCCTGCGGGGAACTTGCCCGGCCAGCGCGCGATAAAGGGAACACGCACGCCGCCCTCATAGGCCGAGCCTTTGTTCCCCCGCAGTCCGGCCTTGAAGAAATGGCTCACTCCTCCGTTGTCGCCCATGAAAACTACAACCGTATTCTCCCGGTCTATCACCTTCAAGAGCCGGCCGATGTTGTCATCCACGCTGCTCAGCATGCCGTAGATGCGCGCATCTTCCAGCGGAATATTCTTTTTTAAATAGCGTTCGATGTAGCGGTCCGGAACAAGGTAAGGCGAATGGGGGGCGTTGTATGGAAGGTAAAGGAAATATGGCCGGTTGCCATTCTGGCGCACGAACTCGATGGCCCGATCGGTCAGCACGTCAGTGATGTAGCCGGTTACTTCCACTGGAGTCTTGTTATCGAATAACTCATCGGAGTCGTCGTACCGGTTTATGAATCCGTATTGCCAAAACCCGAAGTATTCGTCGAAGCCGCGATTGTTCGGGTGGTACTTCATGTAGCGGCCGAGGTGCCATTTGCCGATGCAGGCGGTGCGGTAGCCGGCCTTCTGTAGGACGTTGCCCATCGTAGTTTCGCGAGGATCCAGAGTGTCGCGGCCGAGGTAGGTATCGACGGCGCCGGTGCGCTGAAAATGCCGGCCCGTCATGGAGGCCGCGCGGGTGGGCGAGCAGACGGGTGAAGCGTAGAAATGAGTGAAGCGGACTCCTTCGGCGGCGAGCCTGTCGATGTTCGGGGTTTCGATGTGCGGGTTGCCATTGACGCCCAAGTCGAACCAGCCCTGGTCGTCTGTGAGAATAAACACGAAATTCGGCTTCGCAGCCGCCTTGGCTTGGTTCGCGAGAAGTGCGGCCGCGCCGCCGAGAAAGCCTCGCCTCGTGATCGTTTGATTCATAGTTGGGGCGATTATATCAGCGGCCTCTGCAGCCAATTGTTCCAAACATTCTCGCTCTCAAGAGTAAGAGCAGCGCACTGTGGCGGTGAGAAGCATGGGGGTCGAGAGATAGAAAATCGAGAATTTGTTCTTTTGGCGTTAAGCGCGGCGACGAACGCTTCCGCGCGGTGGATGCACTGGTCTGGCCAAGGCTGGCCGTCGTTCGTATAACCAGTACGGCGAATCGTTTAGATATAAGGCGAATGTAGCCGTGTATAGTCTCGGGCTTACGTTGACCTTCGGCAGTACCCGATTCCAAGTTCATTGGCCAAACCGGCCAGTCGATCATCGGCGGTCCAGATATCTACGCCGGACACCAGCGCCGAGGCTAGCAAATGCGCGTCGATCCAGCCAATTCCTCGCCCGTGAAGTTTCTGCGCACGCACGAATTCCGCGACCTCCTCGTGTGGAACATTGGCAAGCCGATGCATGAATCCGTACGACGCGAGAAGGTCCTGCCGCCCGCCCGGATCCCCGATCAGCAATTCACCGTAAACCAGATCGTGCCCGGCGGCTTCGTCGTGTTCCAGTAAGCGGTCCAAGTCTGTCGAATATGGCAGCCGGTTGGAGAGGAAGCGAATCCAAACGGAGGTGTCTACGAGCACCATTAGGCTTTTCGCTTTGCCTTTGGCTCCTCTCTCCGTCTTGGAACATCTGCGATAACCTTTTCGCTACCCCGCAGGCGTCGCAACCGCTGATACGCTGCGTGCCGGACCAACGCTTCGAGACCGAGTCGCACGGTTTCAGTGTCAGTGGACGCGCCGCAGGCAGCTTTCGCCTCGCTAAGCGTTTTCTCATCGATATGCAGCGTCTTCTTCATACATCCCAAATTACCATACGAATGCGCCCGATTCTGCCATACTCCGACCACTTAAGACTGCTTTAGCATTGCATCGTACGGGTGTTTCCGGAAGCGGGATAATCGACCTGCCCAGTGGCATCGAATGGGTAGAGATATGCTGACTGAGTCACGGTAGCGCTTTAACGCACGATAGTGGCAATGGGACATCGTGCCTGACTTCCCCCTCGTTCGGCTCCCGCGACCTTGTCCCTTTCGTCCTTCTCGCTTGCCCCTGTTTGGGCTTGGGTATAGCTTTCAGTTTGCGCGTTCCGGCTGGCTTGTTGGTTTAAGAGCTGGCCTGGGCCACATGGGGCCGGGCGACAGAAAAGTCTGCGATAATTGACGCCTATGAACGGATGGCCAGGCATTTGTAGTGCGGCTCTCGCCTTACTGTTATTGCCAGGGTGCAACCGGGTTGCAGATCGCAATGTAGCAACCGATCCACATCCGTCCGATGAGGCGTCTGTAAGCTTTGACCTGGAACCCCTGCCAAGCGGGGACGGTTCCCGGCAGTGGAGAGGAATCTACAACTCACCCGGAAAGATCGCCAGATTCCGGATTGATCTCGGAGCGCCGGAATCGAAGTCGGGCGAAGGCACACTTCTGCCGGAACCTGGATCGGACTCGAGCGTTCTTCTCGCTGATGTGCAGAGAGTTCTCCGCGCCCGAACCGCGCCCAAGGCTCCTCAAACCAAGACCAGCGTCCCATTTACGTACCGGAATCTCGGCGATCATCTGTCGCATGCTCCTGGCGGTGGGTTTAACGCAACCCCAGCGGGTGATTGGACGGCGTTGCGGCTGATCTTCGGCGACAGCGACCGCGAATCGGAAATCTTTCTACACATCAATGACAACGCCAAGAAAGGGCAATTCTCCATGACGGACCCTCGCTATGGAGACTTCGCGCTAGCCGAGCTTGCGAAGGTGCTCTGAAAACAGGGACAGGCGGGTTTCAGCCCGATCTGCCGCCGCGCCTTAGTTCGACCTGAATTGTCATTGCCCAAAAGGCTGGCCGCGTCCCTCGAAGCCATTGGGGCGACCATCAGGTACCCGCAAAGCCGCCGCCGAATATCCCTAACCCAATCAAAAACTTCTGTTCGGTCCTTTTCTCGGGCTCGCGCACAAAGCCCGTACCCCTTTGAAATGTGCTATATTCGAGGTATTTTCTCATCCAGGAGGGATGATGCATCTAACTCCGTTCCGGTCTCCTCGCGGCGGCCTGGTGATACTCCTGACTCTTGGCACTCTTACCTTGTTCGGCGCTACCGGCAGCAAAGTTTTTACTCCGCAGCAGAAACGCTGGTGGGCGTTCCAGAAGGTTGTCAAACCTGCCGTGCCCACCGTCAAGAATACGTCATGGGTGAAGAATGAAATTGATGCGTTCGTCCTCTTTAAATTGGAAGCGAAGTCCGTTTCTCCAAACCCGTCCGCCGATAAGATCACACTGATCCGCCGGGCAACGCTGGATCTGACAGGTCTGCCGCCCACACCCGCGGAAGTGCAGGCTTTCACCGGCGACACATCCGCGAACGCGTTCGAGAAGGTCGTCGACCGTCTGCTGGCTTCACCGCGCTACGGGGAGCGCTGGGCGCGGCACTGGCTGGACCTGGCGCGCTATGCCGACAGCGAGGGCTTCAAGAGCGATGAGACACGCCCGAACATCTGGCGTTATCGCGACTACGTGATCCAGTCCTTGAACACTGACAAACCGTACGATCGCTTCATGAAAGAGCAGATCGCCGGAGACGAGCTATATCCCAATGACCCGGACGCCCTGGTGGCCACCGGATTCAGCCGTCACTTTCCCGATGAGAGCAATGCCCGGAACGTGATGCAGCGGCGCCAGGAATTGCTTAACGATGTCACGGATACGGTGGGCGCCACTTTTCTGGGAATGACCTACGGCTGCGCCCGCTGCCACGACCACAAATTCGATCCGATTCTGCATAAGGACTACTACCGGCTGCAAGCGTTCTTCGCCAATACACGCATTGAAGATCAGGCATCGCTGCTGAAACCCGCAGACCGCCATGGCTGGGAAACGCAGTATCAGGCGTGGGATGCGCAGACCAGGAACACCCGCGCCGAAATGCGGAAACTGGTGGAACCCGCCATCGCCGCCGTGTACAAAGAGAATTTCGACAAGTTCCCGGAAGAGATTCAGATGGCCATCAACACACCGCCGGATGCGCGGACGCCGTTTCAATGGCAGATGTATCACAAGTCGAAATGGACGCTGGCATTGACGGAAGAAGACGCGGCGAAGAAGCTGCGCGGCGACCCGGCCAAGAAATATGCCGAATTACAAACGGATCTGTCCAGGTTCGATTCCATTAAGCCTGTGAGCAAGCCGATTGCGCAGGCGATGGTTGATAACGGTACCGAAAGTCCGAAGACTTTTGTGCTGCGCGGAGGCGCTTGGGATGCTCCGACAGACGAAGTGCAGCCCGGCTTTCTGTCGATCCTGGATCCGTCCGATGCCAAGTATGCGCCGCCGTCGGGAATGAAGTCCACGGGACGCCGCACGGCACTCGCAAACTGGCTTGCCGATCCACAGAATCCCCTCAGCACACGGGTGATCGTGAATCGCGTCTGGCACCTCCACTTCGGCCGGGGCATCGCGGGAACCCCCAGCGACTTCGGCGTGATGGGGGAGCGGCCCGTGAATCAGTCGCTGCTGGATTACCTGACGGCGAATTTCGTAGAAAGCGGATGGAGTCTCAAGAAGCTGCACAAGCAGATCCTGTTGTCGAACACGTATCAGCTTTCATCGGGCTTTCAACCGGCCGCGGCCGAAGCCGATCCCGATAACAAGCTGATGTGGCGTTTCAACCGGCGCCGGATGGAAGGCGAGTCCATTCGCGATTCGATGTTGTACACCAGCGGAATGCTGAACACGAAGATGGGCGGGCCCGGCGTGTTCCCTCCCCTGCCGGCGGGGGTTGTCACTCGCGGCGGATGGAAAGCAAATGAAGATGAATCCGAACGCACCCGTAGAAGCGTTTACGTATTTGTACGGCGCAATACGCGCTATCCCATGTTTGAAGCGTTCGACATGCCGGACACGAACGAGACGTGTTCCCGGAGGACGCAGACGGTCACGCCCAGCCAGTCACTGGAATTATTGAACAACGAGCTGGTCCTGGATTGGGCGAGCGCCTTTGCAGGCCGGGTGTTGAATGACGGAGGAATGACGCAGGAGGCTCAGGTGGAGCGCGCCTACAAGCTGGCGTATTCGCGCACGCCGAGCGACGAAGAGCGGACGCTGGCGTTGACGTTTCTGCGAAAGCAGATTCATATTCTGGCGGAGCAGGCGAAGAAAAATCAAAAGTTGACGGTGCCGCAGAATCTGCCGGCCGGGGTGATCCCCGTTCACGCCGCGGCTCTGGTGGATCTCTGCCACATGCTGTTTAACTCGAACGAGTTTTTGTACATGGATTGAGGTGCACGATGCTGGATAGACTTTCTCATCACTGGCGCGTGCAATCGCGTAGACAGTTTTTTACGCAGGCGGGCAGCGGTCTTGCGGGCATAGCGCTGTCGAGCTTGCTGCAGCAGGATCGCGCGCTGGCGGCGTCTGCGCCTGTGGATCCGATGGCAGCCAAGCCGCCGCATCATCCGCCGAAAGCCAAGTCCATCATCTGGCTTTTCATGGAGGGTGGGCCGAGCCACATCGATCTGTTTGACCCGAAGCCGAAGCTGAAGGAACTGGACGGGAAGCCGATGCCTGCGTCCTTTGGCAAGGTAATTACTGCGATGGGGACCGCGAGCAACACGCTGATGGCGTCGCAGCGCACTTTTAAGCAATACGGACAAAGCGGGCTCTGGGTCTCGGATTGGTACCCGCATATCGCGGAGCATGTGGACGATCTGGCCGTGGTTCGCTCCTGCTGGGCTGACGGGCTGAATCACGTGGGGTCCGTTTCGCAGATGAATACGGGCGACATTCTGGCGGGCCGGCCGTCGATGGGCGCGTGGCTTACATACGGTCTGGGCAGCGCGAACCGGAATCTGCCGTCGTTCGTAGTTCTGCTGGATGACAAGGAGCCGGTGGGCGGCAGCAAGGTTTGGAGCTCCGGGTTTCTGCCGGCAAGTTATCAGGGGACGCAATTCCGGCAGGGCGATACACCGATTCTGCACCTGAAAGCGCCGAACGGAATCTCAGATGAAGAGCAACGCGGGAAGCTCGCCTACCTGAAAGCGCTGAATGAAAAGTATGACCAGCAGCGCGCGGACGATTCGGAGTTGGATGCGCGGGTGCGGTCGTATGAACTGGCTTACCAGATGCAGTCCGCAGCGCCGGAAGCGGTGGATCTGAACAGTGAGACGGCGGCGACGAAGAAACTGTACGGGATTGAAGATCCGGAAACGGCGGTGTTCGGAAAGAACTGCCTGATGGCGCGGCGGCTGGTGGAACGCGGTGTCCGGTTCGTGGAGTTGTATTGCGGCTCGGGCAGCGGGTGGGACGCGCATAATAACATTGAAGGCAATCACGGCAAGTGGTGCCGGGCTTCCGACAAGCCCATCGCCGGATTGCTGGCGGACTTGAAATCACGCGGAATGTTGAAAGACACTTTAGTGGTCTGGGGCGGAGAGTTTGGACGGACTCCTTTTAACGAAAAGGGTACGGGGCGCGATCATAATCCCTGGGGCTTTACGATTTGGATGGCGGGCGGCGGAGTGAAGGGCGGACAGACTATCGGCGCGACGGACGAGATCGGATTGCGCGGAGTGGGCGAACGCTATCATGTGCACGATATCCATGCCTCCATGCTGGATCTGCTGGGCCTGGACCACGAGCGGCTGACATATACGAGGAATGGGCGAGCGGAGCGGCCCACCATCACCAGTGGTACGGTGATTAAGAGTCTGACCTCCTGATATGTTCTTTTTCCCGCTTCTGTTCGCGGCACTGCACTCGGAAGGGGACCGTGAGTTGGCGGAACGGCTTAAGCGCCGTGAGCCACAAGCGATGGCCGAGTTGTACGACCGCTATGGCCGAGTCACCTATGTATTGATCTTTCGCATTGTCCGCAATACGGGGACCGCGGAGGACCTGGTGCAGGAGACGTTCCTGCGCGTGTGGAACCGGATGCAGGCCTTCGATTCCGAAAAAGGCGCACTGGGGCCCTGGATTTTGACCGTAGCGCGAAATCGGGCAATCGATTACTTACGGTCAGTGGATGGGCGCATGGCGCAAAATGCTTTTGAATTGGAAACTAACGAGCATCCGTCGCTGTTCGCCAATCTGGAAACCGAAGTGCTGAACTCGGATCGGGCGCGCCGGCTGAAAACCGCTTTTGAAAAACTAACGGCAAACCAGAAGCAAGTGATCGAGCTGGCGTACTACGAGGGGTTGTCGCAAAGCGAAATGGCGGACCGCATGAAGCAGCCGCTGGGAACGGTAAAAACGTGGGTGCGGAGCGCGCTAAAGGCGCTGCGAGAAGACTTGGGTGAGGCCTTGGCAGTATGACCTGTGAGCACTTAAAGGACGAATACGAACTGCATGCTCTTGGTCTCTCCGAGGGCTTCGAACACGCCGAAATTGAGCATCATCTGCGGCAGGGCTGCGCGTCTTGCCGGGCTGGTATCCGAAACGCGCTGCTGACGAATGTGCTGATCATGCAACTTGCGCCGGACGTGGAAGTTCCACGCGGGCTCCGTAAGCGGGTGCTGGCCTCGGTTGGAGCGCAGTCGACGGACTGGGGCTGGCGGGCCATTTGGGCGACGGCAACAGCAGCGCTGGTAGCTGCGGTAGTGTGGCTGGGTGTCGAGAACCGGCAGAGGACCGACTACACGGCGGAAGCGAAGCAGACGCTGGCGATTCTAAATGGAGCGGAGACACGCCAGGTGGTGTTTGGAGGCAGCGTTCCCGTGCCGCCGCAGGGCCGGGTGCTGGTGAATGCGAAGCACGGCGTGTTGTTGCTGGCGAGTAATCTGCCGAAGCCTCCGGCTGGACAGACATATGAGTTGTGGGTGATTCCGAAGGGCGGATCTCCCAAGCCATCCGGCCTCTTCCAGTCCGACTCGCATGGCTCGGCGATGTATCTTTCGCCGACACCGGTGGATGTCGCTACTCTTGGAGCGGTCGCGGTGACACTGGAGCCGGCAGCCGGTTCGACCGCACCTACGTCCACGCCGATTATCGTAGCCGCGATGTCGGATTAGTTGGCTGTAGTTCCTCGCTCACGGTCGCGGATCATTTACGAAAGTTCGTAAGAGCCGCGACCGTGAGACATAGCTATTGCACCTGGATATACGCACCAGTCTGACTGGAGAAGCCATTCGGCGAAACCAGAAAGACCCTGCGCCGACCGGAGGGCATCCCGGCGGGTATCATGACGTTGACCTGATAGACACCGGCCAACCCCGGCGCCAAACCGGCAAACGAGACGGGTGCTGAAACCCCGTTGATCACCGCCGCGACCACACTGTTCAATTTCGAGAGCGGGTTGGCAGGCGCCGGCGCACCAGTCGTGATCGCGGGAGTGACAGCTCCCAGACCCGATGCATAGAGCGCGACCGTGCTGCCGGCCGGCGCAGGATTTGCGGTCGAGTTGACGGTACCGTCCTGATTCACGGCCGACACTTGGCCCGCACCATTCGATTGCATCGTAAAGAGTCCGGCCGCAGATGACAATACGTCAAGAGTCGCGGGGCTTGTCGTGCCGCCGGCGGTTTGCACGCGGACCTGCGTAGTCGCGCCGGGGGTAAGAGTAAATGGGGTCAGAATGTTTAACTGGAAATACGACGAGTACAGAATCGGCGCTGGGATACCGTCAAAGGTGACCGTGGTTCCGCCGAGGCTCACAGGCAACGTGCCGGAGCCGGCCTGCACACCTGGTTGCGGCCCGAGGGCGACTCCGAAAATCGATACTATCTCCCCAGGCGCGACAAACCCATCGGCAACCAGGCTCGCGGTATTGGCGACCGAGCTCAGGGCGAAGGAGGGCTGCGTAACGAGCGTGCCGGTGATGTTTACCGTAAACCCGAGCAGCAATCCGGTATTAGAGTTGCTTTTCGTGTTCTGCACCACGAGTGTCCAGTACCCGGCGGCGAATTCGCCTTTTGAATTAGCCAGGGGCTCGTTGGCGCGGAAAGGTCCACGGCCCGCTTCCTGAGGGCAGAAAGTGCTGTAGCTGGTTTGTGCCGCGTCGTCAAAGGTAGTATTGACGTTTGCCAGGCTGCCGCAGTTGTTTTGCAGCAGAATCGTCCTTGTATTCTGGGCGGAATACAGGTAAACAATCAGGTCTGAGACATTCGGATACTGGATATTCACCTGTGCGGTAACGTTGCTCACGGCCAGCCCGGTGGGGACGGCAATTTGCGCGACGGTGCTGAAATTCGCACTCGACGGATAGATAGTGAGTGGGCTGCCGGTGTAGCTGTAGGTTCCGGTCTGGGTCTGAGCAATGGCGGCGGAGGCGGCGGCCACGAAAATAAAGAGGGTCGAACAGATCCGTCGAAAGTGACGCATGGTAGGTCGTTCCTTTTGCGGAAGCGCGCTTCAGGTGGTATCACGCCATCTCCCGCCGGTGATTTGATAGTTCGCAAAGATAAACGTTTCAAGCGTCACCCGCTGAACTCCCCGGCCGGCTGACACTCAACGTGTAGACGGCCGGCGTCTGCGGGGTGCTCCTGCCAGCCTTTCGGGCTTCACTGGAATAGACGTTGACTGCGTCGATCAACGGTACCCCGTTAGTCGGGTATAAACTTACCGGCGGTCGTGGTAGTCGCTTCGAGAGGAGAGACACATAAAACTCCTTTCTAGGCTTGCATTAGATCGCTAACCTAGAGTCAGTGTTCGTAAAAAAAATACGTGGGGGGGCTTAGGATACGGCAAACTGGCCGGAGGAGCGCGGCGCATGTTGGATGTCAGCGGCCATGCGTATTTGTGGTTTTCCGGATGACGAATTGGACGGGTAAGAAGTGCAGGTTTTCCGTGAGCCACTCCATGCGCTCCGCTCTATCATCGGGAAAAGCGCTTGCCCCAAATGATTCCAACCGCGCCACTGCCGCTTTCCAGCCGCGCCCGCCTGACGAATCTTCTGAATGCGGGGCTCGAAAAGTGCCGCGCCCGAGGTAAACGCTGTTGTGGGCCTGAAACGCGATTCCGCAGTGTCCGGGTAACACCAGTTCGCCCGATCAGGTGTGGCGCGGGACAGGGTCAGAGAAGGTGACAACGCCGACGATGCCGTATCTCTCGCGCGGCAGCCGGAACGAAGACCTGGATAACTGAATTGCCTCTGGAGCGAAATTTTCCTGCGAGGCGGACCTGCGCAACTGCTTTTCCCGGGACAATTGACGGAGCATCTAGAACCAGTCGAGTTTCTTCAACAGCAATAACAGAGCACCGGACGAGGCGAAGATCAATCCAATCACAATGCCGAGAGCATGCGGCGATTCGGCCCACGGCAGGTTCTTGATATTCATGCCGTAGAAGCCGGTGATGGCCAACGCCGGGAGAGCGACCGTTCCCATGACCGTGAGTACTTTCATCACTTGATTGGTGCGATTGGCAACGCTGGAGAGATAGATGTCCATCGAACCGTTTACCAGATCGCGCTGCGTCTCGATCATGTCGAGATTGCGCGCGACGTGGTCGTAGACATCCCGCAGGAACGGCGCCATATCGCGGGCGATTAAATCCGACTCGGTGCGCTGCAGGTGCCCGGCCACATCGCGCATGTTGGTGAGCACCCGGCGCAGGTCGATCAACTTCCGCTTCATGTCGAAAATTTTCTGCAGCATGGAAGGATGGGGATTGTCCAGGACCTCGTCTTCCAGTGCGTCAATATCGTCGTTGAAGCGATCGATGAGAGGAAGATAAGAGTCCACCACGGCGTCCAGGATGCGATAGAGGAACTGATCAGGCCGCTTCTCTTTTGTGTCCTTTCTCGCCTTGTCCAGGATATTCGCGGCTGCCTTGCACTTCGACTCCTCCACGGTGATGACGTAATCTTTTCCGACGAAAAGGTCTGTGTCGCCGATGTGCAGTTCGTAGTTGTCCCTCAGTTCCACCATCTTGAGGACAACGAAAAGGTATTCGCCCTGTTCCTCCACTTTTGCGCTCTGGTTACCGTGGCGGCAATCTTCAATGTGCAGAGGATGCAGGTTGTACTGTGCCGCCAACCGGTCGAGCTCTTTGTCTTCAGGGTCGCGAATGTCGTACCAGGTCATCATGGCTAAATCACCAGCATGCAGTCTCCGTAGGAAAAGAAACGGTATCGCTGTTCTACCGCGTGCAAGTAGGCTGCCATCGTGAGGTCTTTTCCCGCCAGGGCGCAGACGAGCATCAGAAGACTCGATTTCGGTAGATGGAAATTCGTCAGCAGGGCGTTGACGTAGCGGAATTGAAATCCAGGCGAGATGAAGATCTCGGTTTCTCCTGCCCCTGGACCCAGTTTGGCGGCGCTCTCGATCGCCCTTACGCTGGTGGTGCCGACAGCAATCCGGCGTGTCGCGTTTTCGATTCGTGCGAGGGCGTCAGCAGGAACGTCGAACCTTTCCGAGTGCAGATGGACTTCGCTCAGGTCTCCGGCGTGCAGCGGTTGGAAGGTTCCCAATCCGACGTGGAGCGTCACCCGTTCCAGCGCAGCGCCTGCCTCGCGGCACTCCTCGAGAATTTCGGGCGTGAAATGCAGCCCGGCCGTAGGCGCGGCTACCGATCCGGTTTCCCGCGCGAACACGGTCTGGTAGCGATCGCGGTCGTTTTGTGTGTCCGGACGGCGAATATAGGGAGGCAGCGGCACATGGCCAATTTTGGTGAGTGCTTCGTATATGTCGCCGCTACCGGAAAACCGCAGTGTCCGCTGCCCGTGATCGCCGCGGCTCAGGATCTCAGCGTCGAGCGAATCTGCGAAGCGGATAACTTCGCCTATGGGCACTTTGCGACCCGGACGCACCAAGGCTTCCCACGTTCTTCGATCTTCACTCAGGGGGTGAAGCAGAAATACTTCCACTGCTGCCGTGCCCGATGTGCGATGACCGTACAGACGCGACGGGAAGACGCGGGTATCGTTGACAATGAGCGAATCGCCCGGCCGGATCCATTGGGGTAACTCGCGGAACTGGCGGTCTTCCCAGCGCTGTTCCTTCACGTACAGCACCAGCATGCGGGAAGCGGCGCGGTCGGCCAGGGGTTCCTGGGCAATCAATTCCTCGGGCAGATGGTAATCAAACTCGTCAACACGCACGCAGCAGTTAGAATAGCAACGTACCCCCTGACAATGCGTATTTTGGC